>NZ_JBFAPA010000021.1:0-269018 GCF_040675465.1 Actinocrispum sp. NPDC049592
CATCTCAAAGGAACCCACAAAGGGGTTCATCATAAAGCTCTACTGGCTTTAATAGTTCGACACACTGTTGAGTTCTCAAACAACACACGCACACCTATCAGAGCGGCATTATGCCGACCGTCAAAGGGGCAGTACTGCTAAAGTCTTAATTTTTACTCGGTTTCGCCACGGTACCAGAGACTCGATTTAGCCCGCGAAGGGCCCAACCGGAAAACTCAGGTGGTTGGTGGCACGTCGTAGAAGCTTACCCGGTCCGTTTCGCGGTGTCAAATCCGCCTGTCCCGGTGGGCTGTTCCTCATCCAGGTTACCAGAGAGGTTTTCTGCCCTTCGCCGTCCCCGCCAGGCTCTCGAGGTCCTGTTCCGTCCGGCTGTCCTTGCGACGGGGAGAAAGTTACTCAGTCGCCCCGCACAAAGTCAAATCGGCTGGTCAGCGGCCTGAGCCAGAGGTTTCGCTCGCCCGAGGAGGCCAGCGCCTCGGCCAGTTCGGGCAGCGGGGTCGTGTGCTGGTCGCCCACGAACGCCGCCTCGTAGCCCCAGGTGCGGAACTCGCGAAGGGCCGTCAACGGGTCGTCGCCGAGCTCCTTCATCGCGGCCGAGTTGAACGAGCAGATCACGTGCGGCCGGTCCCGGCGCAGCAGCCGGACCAGCCCGCCGAGCGCCCGGTGACTGCGCCCAGGAACGTCCGCCTTCACCACCGACAGCCGGAGTTTGCCCAGGCCAGGGATGCTTTCCAGCTCCTTGTCCATGCGCATCGCGCGGACCGTGCGCTCGGGTTCGCCCGTCCCCGGCCAGACCGACACCCCACCGCCGAGCGCGGGGTCGGTGACCAGGGTTCCGTTCGTGTCCCACGCCGCGGCCTCCACCACGAACAGGCGATCGGACACGTGGTCCGCTGTGTTCGCGGTCACGTTATGCCGCAACAGGTTCACCGCGATCGGATCGGGCTCGACCGCGACCACCGCCCCGCTGTTGCCCAATCGGGTGAGGATTCGCAGTGTGTGATAGCCCACATAGGCGCCGATGTCGAGGAAGACGCCGTCCGGCTCGATCAGCGAGTCGATCAGGTCGGCGACCGGTGACTCCCAGACTCCGTTGCTGGACAACAAGGGCAGCATCGCGATGTCGTCGGACGGCAGCCTCAGCAGGCCGGCGTCGCACAGCACGAGCGAACTGCCGTCCACCCCGCCGTGCACTCGTTCGTGTTCCCGGACAACCACACGACGGAGTGCATCTGTGGTTCGTGTCGCCGCCGAGGCCGCACGGACCGTGTCGTCACGTTCCCTCGATTGGGCGGCGATGATGTCCTCGAGGGTCTCGATCCGCCGCATCGCGGTGTCCAGCGAGTTGGTCAGCCGGTCCACTCTCGGATCCGGTCCGGCGACCTGGGTCTGGACCGGTTGCGGCGCGGTGGCCAGTTCCTCCTGGCGGCGCAGCACTTCTCGGGTCGACCGCTCCACGGAGTCCACAATGGACCCCATGATCGTGCGCACATGGTTGTCGTAGTGGTTGAGCACGCGCAGCACGGCCTTGCGCAGCGCGGGCGCCATCGGGATGCGATGACCCATCTCGACGTCCGGCTGGCGTAGCAATGCGTGCTTGGCGGCCTGCAGCGGCGCGAACGGATCTGGTTCCCCCGCCAGCCGGCGGCCGTGCTCGACCCGCCAGGTGCGGTAAGCGTGCTCGACCCGTTCCCGTAGTTGCGCCGACGACGTTTCGACTGACCGCCGGTTCAGGACACAGGCTCGCCCGGCCGCGCCGAGCTTGTCGGCGACCGCGGCATCGGGCGCGAGCTCACGCATGGCCCGGGCCGCCAGCTGGACGTGCGCGTCCGACTGACCGTCCAACCGGGACACGAAGAAAACGCTGTCCGGGTCGAACAGCTCGGCCGCCACCCCGACGTTGGTCGTGATCAACGGCACTCCCCTGGCCGCGACCGCGCTCAGCTCGGACGATGCCGGGCAGTCGCGGTTGTGCAGCAAGACCACCCAGTCGGCGGCGTCCACCGCGAGCCGGTGCGCGGACTCGGCTTCGACCAGGCGGATACGGCGGTCGTGCGCGGTCGCGAGGCGGAGTCGTTCGGCGGCCGCGCGCCGGTCGGCGGCGCCGCGGACGGCCAGCAGCAAAGTCACGTCGTCGCGGTCCGGGAACGCGGCACGGAAGGCGGCGACGACATCGGTCTCGTTGGCGCAACAGCCCTCGTCGTGGTCGACGAAGCTGGTGAACACCGCACCCGCGGCGACGCCGAGGCTGTTGAGCGCCTCCTCGCGCTCGGTCTCCTCGCGTTCCTCCTGGTCGGGAACGGGGAGGACCACGGCATTGGCACCGTTCGGCGCAGGCCAGGGCACCCAGACGTCGTCAACACCTGGCGAACGTGGGCCTGGCTCGTCCTGGACCACGACCACATGCCGGTTCTTCGGTATCTCAACGTCACCGACACACAGCACGACCGGGTACATCGGATCCGACGAAATGGGCAATCCAGTGGCGCCCGCGCTGAGCCGGACCGATTCGGCCAGGGGGCCCACACCCAGCACCGAGACACCCAGTTGGTCGACAAGTTCGACCCGCGTCTGCAGCGGCGCCGGCACGGCTACCGGGTGCAACCGTCCCTGCAGCACGCCTTCGCTTTCACACCAGAGGCGGAACTCGTCGGCGTTCGCCCCGAACGGCTCGGGATAGCGCTCCCGCAGCCAGGGGTCGTCCTGCCAGACCGCGTTCGACCAGAGCGTGCTGCCCGGCAGCCCGTTCACCGGTGCGCAGGCCCAACGCAGGAACGCCTTCTCGTCGGTGGCCGCGGGCGGCGGCTCGAACCCGGCCTGCCACTCCGCGCGGAACTCCGCCCGCAACGGTTCCGGCAACGCGGTCCCATCGGACAATCGCGCGAAGGGCTTTCCCTTCGCCTGCGGACCGGCATCGACGAGTTTCGCGCGGTAGTCGTCGCACAGGCTTTGCAGGCCGGGGCGCTCGGACAGCAGCACCCGGGGCTTGTCGGTGATCCCGGCATCCAGCAGCCACGGCTGTTTCGGGTCGAACCCGTGGAAATGCATGGTCCGCAGCGGCTCGAGATCGCCGATCGGAACCGCCTGGACGAAATACTGGTTGTTCACGAAATCCGGATCGCGCTGCCCGGCATTCCAGACCGAAAGGCCGATACCGACATTCCGCAGCACCTGGTGCGAGGCCAGCGCGGGCAGGCCGTCCAGGAACGTCTCCGCCGCTTCGGGCGACCGACGGGCATGCTGCGACCAGGAAGTCAGCACGTCAACGGCACCAGGGCCGACCGCGAGGAACCCGGGCTCGTACACACCGGCCTCGATCAGGTCCTCCGGCGCCGGCGCGAGGCCGTCGTGCGGCAGCGGCTGCAGAACCCTTGGCACTAAAGCGAAGTCGACCAGCTTGAGGGCCTCCCGGACGACCTCGTCGACCCGGTTGAGCACCAGGACCCACGGGTCGAGGTACAGCACCGGGCCGTTCACCAGCAACGTCTTCAGCAGCTGCGGCCGCAACACGGCGCGGGTCTGCTCGGCGGTGTAGGCCGTCGCCAGCATCGCAAGCTCGTGCTCGTCGACCCCGATGTCCGCCGGGGTCAGCACGTCCGACCCGGGTTCACCATCCACCAGCAGGATGTCGAACCTGGCGCCGGGATGGGCCGCCCGGTAGGACTCGGCGGCCACCCGGGCCGCAGGCAGCTGGGAACTCGTCGCCACCGTGCACGCAGACAACTCGGTCACGCCACCAAGCTACTGGTTGGCCTCAACCGCCCATGGACGGGAGGAACCGTGGTGCCTTGCGAGCCCTCGTGGCCTGCTCAAACGCCGACGCGAAGGAAAGTAGACGACCGTCCGACCATCGCGAGGCCATGAACGAGATGCCGACCGGGAGCGGTCCGACGAAGCCCGCGGGCACCGTCACCGCCGGATATCCGGCCACGGCCGCCGGGGTCGACGACGGGATGATGTCGTTGTCGCCGATGGCGCAGTCGGTTTTCCAGGCCGGCGGGTTGGTCGCGGCGGCGATCGCGTCCAGGTGGAACCTCGCCATGGTCTCGTCGATGGATCGTTTGGCCAGGTCAGTGAGCTCGTGCCGGCCGGCGAGGTAGCCCGGGTCGGTCGGCGGCGGCGCGGCCAGGGCCTGTTCGAACAGTTCCTGCCCGGCGAAGCAGGTTTGCTCCAGCGGGTCGCTGCGGTTGTACGCGATCAGCGCGGCGAGATCGCGAGGTCCGTTGCGGGTGGACAAGTACTTGTCGATATCGCGGTGGAACTCGGTGAGCAGGGCTGGGAACTCGAGTTCGTGAATGCGGTCCTGGTACGGCAGCGTCACTTCGACCACCTGCGCGCCCTGTGCTCGCATGGCCGCTGCCGACTGCGTCATGATTTTGTCCACGTCCGGGCCGAGGACCGGCAACCGCCACAGGCCGATTCGCTTGCCACGGAGGGAATGCGGGTCAAGCCGGTATTCGCGCGGCTGGTTGCGCGGGATTTCCAGGGTCGCCGGGTCGGACGGGTCACGGCCTTGCAGCGCGGCCAAGGTCAGAGCGACGTCGGTGATGTTGCGAGCCATCGGACCTGCGGTGTCCTGTTCGGCCGAGATCGGTACGACCCCGGTACGGCTGACCAGGCCAAGCGTCGGTTTGTGGCCTGCCACACCAGTCATCCCGGACGGGCACACGATCGAACCGTCGGTCTCCGAGCCGATTGCCACCTGTGCCAGCGAAGCCGCGATGGCCGCGCCGGACCCCGCCGAGGAACCACAGGGATTGTGGTCCAGGACGTACGGGTTGCTGGTCTGGCCGCCCACGCCCGACCAGCCGGAAGTCGGCTTGGCGGCGCGGAAGTTGGCCCACTCGGACAGGTTCGCCTTGCCGAGGAGCACCGCTCCGGCTCTGCGCAGGTTCGCCATCAGGGTCGCGTCCTTCGCGGGCGGTGTGCCCAGCAGAGCGCGTGACCCGGCGGTGGTCTGCAGGTGTGCGGTGTCGACGTTGTCCTTGAGCAGCACCGGGATGCCGTCGAGCGGGCCGCGCAACTTGTGCGCCCGTCGCCGTTGGTCACTGGCTTTCGCCTGATCGAGTGCGGTCGGGTCGAGCAGGATGATCGAGTTGATCTTCCTGTCCAGTGCCCGGATCCGGCCGAGATAGGCGTTCGTCAGGCCGACCGCGGTCAGCTCGCCGCGGTTCATCAGTCGTTGCAGCTCGGGAATGCTGGACCGGTCGAGGTCGAGCCGAGGGGTCGCAGACACTGGAGCCGCCATCGTTACCAGGAGGACAAGGGGTGCGAGCCAGCGCAGCACAGATCCACCACACTCCCCTGGCGCATCCGGCGCAACCCGCCGATCGACGGGCAACCCGGCCGCCGCGGCCGGAGTTCATCCGGCCGTGAGATCCCGCGAACTGGACGCCGCGTTCGAGAGCTTCGTACAGGCGAGCTCGGCGTCCTTGCTGCGCACGGCCTACCTGCTGACCGGTGACCGCGGGCACGCCGAAGACCTGTTGCAGACGACATTCCTGAGGGTCGCGTGGCGCTGGGCGGCTGCTAGTGCGCAGCCCGAGGCCTACGCGCGCCGGGTACTGGTCAACCTGTCCCGGGACCGCTGGCGCAACCTGAGCCGCCGGGTCCGGGAACGACATCAACCCGAGCCGCCGCAGTCCGCCTGCGCCGACGCGGCCCAGCGGGTCGCCGACCGCGAGTCACTCGCCGGGGCGCTGCGCGAACTGCCGCCGCGCCTGCGTGAGGTCGTGGTGCTGCGGTACTTCGCCGACCTCCCAGTGGCCGAGACCGCGAGGACCCTCGGCCTGTCCGAGGGCGCGGTCAAGTCGTACACGAACCGCGCGCTGGCCCGGTTGCGGCTGCTGCTCGAAGACCCTCAAGAGGTGCGTGAACCATGACTCTCGAAGACCAGCTGCGGGACCGGCTACGGGCCGAGACCGCGGAGCTGCGGCCGCCCGGCGATCTGCTCGACACGTTGTCACGTGGGCATGCCCGGCGGTTCAAGCGGGCCCGGCTCACCTTGGCGGGTGGCTCGCTGGCGGCGACCGCGGTCGTCGCGGTCCTGCTGGTGGGGCTGCTGGCCAGCCCACCGGCCCCGCCGGCCCGGCCGCCTCAGCCACTGAATGTCGCCGAGGTGCTGCAACGAGCCAGGGAAGCCGACGCGGCGGCCACCGGGAAGATCATCTATTTCCGGGTCACCAACGACGCGATGTACAACGTGCAGGAGATCTGGGCGCTGCGGTCGGAACGGATCGGCCGCGCGACCTCGGATTCCGGCAGCGACCACAAGATCGTGGAGGACCGGGTCTTCCGCACGGGCTCGATCGAGACCGTCGACTACCGGGACAAGACCGTGCGCAGCATCGACGTGTCGAACGACGAGGAGGTGGTCATCGCATTGATGCCGCCGGTGATCCGCGACCCCAAGGAGTGGCTGGTCGACCCGCACCTGTCCGTGACGCAGCGTGGTGGCGAAATTCACCTGATCTCGCCGGGAACAAAACGGCCGGAGCTCTATCTCAGCCCGTTCGACGTGGTCCTCGACCCGCGGACCTACCTACCGGTCCGCGGGACCTTCGAAGAGCACCTCCGGGTGGAGATCACCTGGCTCGACGCGACACCGGAGAACCGCGAACGGCTGGCCCACACCGTGCCGCCGGATTTCCGGCGACGCTAGTGCTGTGACCGGATAGGTTCACCGGTTCTCGACGGCAAACCTATCCGGCCACAGCACTAGAGAACCGGGAGCAGGGTCTTCAGCTCGTAGGGCGTGACGCTGCGGCGGTAGGCGTCCCACTCGGCGCGCTTGTTGCGCAGGAAGAAGTCGTAGACGTGTTCGCCGAGGGCCTCGGCGAGCAGCTCGGACTTCTCCATCTCGGCCAGTGCCTCGCCGAGGTTCTGCGGGAGGTTGTCGTAGCCCGCGGCGCGGCGCTCGGAGTCGGACAGTGACCAGACGTCGTCCTCGGCGGCGGGTGGCAGCTCGTAGCCCTTCTGCACGCCCTGCAGGCCAGCGGCGATGATCACCGCGTAGGCGAGGTACGGGTTGCAGGCGGAGTCGAGGCTGCGGACCTCGACCCGGCGCGACGAGGACTTGCCCAGCGAGTACATCGGCACGCGGACCAGTGCGGACCGGTTGGCGTGGCCCCAGCAGACGGCGGTCGGGGCCTCACCGCCGACGATCAGCCGCTTGTAGGAGTTCACCCACTGGTTGGTCACCGCGGAGATCTCACGGGCGTGCTTGAGCAGGCCGGCGACGAAGCTCTTGCCCACCTCGGACAGCTCGTACGGGTCCTCGGCGTCGTAGAAGGCGTTGCGGTCGCCCTCGAACAGGCTCAGGTGGGTGTGCATGCCCGAGCCGGGCTTGTCGGAGAACGGCTTGGGCATGAACGAGGCGTGCACGCCCTGGGTCAGTGCCACCTCCTTGACCACGTACCGGAACGTCATCACGTTGTCGGCCATGGTCAGCGCGTCGGCGTAGCGCAGGTCGATCTCCTGCTGGCCGGGCGCGCCCTCGTGGTGGCTGAACTCCACCGAGATGCCCATCGCCTCGAGCGCCTCGATGGCGTGCCGGCGGAAGTTGGTCGCGGTGGCGTGCGAGGCCTGGTCGAAGTAGCCGCCGTTGTCGGCGGGCTCCGGCTCGCTGCCGTCCGTCGGCAGGTCCTTGAGCAGGAAGAACTCGATCTCCGGGTGCACGTACACGGTGAACCCGCTCTCGCTGGCGCGCGAGAGCGTCCGGCGCAGCACGTGCCGCGGGTCGGCCCAGGAGGGCGAGCCGTCCGGCATCGAGATGTCGCAGAACATCCGGGCCGAGTAGTGGTCGCCGTCCGGGGTCTCCCACGGCAGCACCTGGAACGTCGAGGGGTCCGGCTTGGCCACCATGTCCGACTCGTAGACACGGGCGAAGCCCTGGATCGCCGAGCCGTCGAAACCGATGCCGTCGGCGAACGCGCCCTCCAGCTCCGCCGGGGCGACCGCGACCGACTTCAGGAAGCCGAGCACATCGGTGAACCACAGCCGGACGAAGCGGATGTCGCGCTCTTCGAGCGTGCGCAGGACGAACTCTTGCTGCCGATCCATGACTGGAGCCTAGGCAGGCCTTGTTAACGCCATGTTGCGAGGGGTGCTGCGGACTCATCACGCTGCGTGTCAGGCGATGTCGACCCGCACGTCCCGGTCCCGCAGGACCGCCAGGACCCGGGCGTTGTCGAACGCGGTCGCCACCGGGGCGGGCCCGCTGCGCACGGACCGCCGGAACCGCAGCGTCCGCAGGGATGTCATGTGCTCCAGCGGCGCGAAGTCGAACAGCGGCTCGACGCCGGTGCCGTTCCCGTTGGTGTCGAGGTCGATGGTCTCCAGCCGCGACCCGGCCAGCGGCTGGAGGATCCCGGTCAGCGCCCGGGGGTCCAGCACGTGGTTGAGCGTGAGCGACCGCAGCGCGCCGAGGCAGGCCAGCGGGCTGAGGTCGGTGACCGCGAACCCGCCGTTCAGGGCGAGGGTCCGCAGCTGGGTCAGGTCCTTGAGTGGCGACAGGTCGTTCACCGCGCACATCTGGATCGAGAGTGACTCCAGCGAGGGCAGGGCGGCGGCGATGCCCGCCAACGACGTCACGGTGAACTCGTCGCTCTCGCCGTCCCACTGGGCCCAGATGTCGAAGATGACGTCGTTGTACCCGGCCTCCCAGTGCACCTCGCGGATCGAGGAACACTGCTCGGCGGTGACGGGGATCGCCAGCAACGCGTCGGCCACGTCGTCGCGGTACTCGTAGTCGAGGTCTTCGTCGTAGTCGTCGCCGTTGAACGCCTTCCGGTCGAAGCGCGGGAGGACTTCCGTCGCCATCAGCCGGTCGAGCACCGCCAGCCGCAGGTTGTCATCCTCGAGCTGGTGCAGGGGTGTGGACATGGCGCACACCTTGGCATGGCGGCTAGACGGTGAGGGAGACCTTGCCCTTTCGCCTGATCGCCAGGGAAAGCAAGGCAGCAATCATGCACAGCAGGCCCGCGCCGTACCAGGCCAGGTCGTAGCTGCCGGTGGTGTCGCGAGTGATGCCGGCCGCGGAGGCGGCGAAGGCTGCACCCAATTGGTGGGAAGCGAAGACCCAGCCGAACACGATCGGGCCGGACATGCCGAACTTGTCCCGGCACAGAGCGACGGTCGGCGGGACGGTTGCCACCCAATCGAGCCCGTAGAAGATGATGAACGCCCAGACGGGTGGTTCCACGGACGGCGCGAGCAACTGGGGCAGGATCAGCAGCGACAGGCCGCGCAACGAGTAGTAGGCGCCCAGCAGCCACCGGGGGTCGATCCGGTCGGTCAGCCAGCCCGAGAAGATCGTGCCGGCCACGTCGAAGATGCCGACCAGGGCGAGCAGGCTAGCCGCGGTGGTGACCGGCAGGCCGTGGTCGTGGGCGGCGGGCACGAAATGGGTGCCGACCAGGCCGTTGGTGGACGCGCCGCAGATCGCGAACCCGCCCGCGAGCAGCCAGAACGTGCCGGAGCGCATGGCAGAGAACAGCACCGTCACGGCTCGGCGGGCCGCGCCCGTGGTGGGCGCCGGCGGGTCCTCGTCGACCTCGGCGCCATAAGCGGTGGTGCCCACATCGCGTGGGTGGTCCCGCAGGAAGATCAGCACGATCGGCACGACCAGCAGCGCCACACCCGCGATGACCAGGGAGGCCGCGCGCCAGCCGATGGTCGTGGACATGCTGGCCACCACCGGCAGGAAGATCAGCTGGCCGGTCGCGCCCGCGGCCGTGAGGATGCCGCTGACCAGGCCGCGGCGTTTGACGAACCAGCGTGAGGTCACCGTGGCGACGAACGCCATGGCCATCGATCCGGTGCCGACGCCGACGAAGATCCCCCAGAAGAGGATCAGCTGCCAACTGGCTGTCATCAGCACGGTCAGCCCCGCGCCGGCCGCGACGAGGGTCAACGCGAAGGCCACGACCTTGCGCATGCCCAGGCGTTCCATCAGCGCCGCGGCGAACGGCGAGATCACCCCGTAGAGGACCAGGTTCACTGAAACAGCCGACGAGATGGTGCCGTGCGACCAACCGAACTCGGCGTGCAGCGGGTCGATCAGCACGCTGGGCGCCGCCCGGAACCCGGCCGCCCCGAGCAACGAGATGAACGAGACGCCGGCCACCCACCAGGCCCAGTGCACGCGCCGGGTCGGCGCCTCAGTCAGTTGAGTCACGCATCAAGGGTGACTATTCGACCGCCTTCAAACTAGTGGCCCGAACGCCAACATGTGCAAGAATCCGGCCATGCCCCATGTTGTGGCCGTTCTCGCGTTGACCGAGGCCGTCGGGTACGACTTGACCATCCCGTCGATGGTGTTCGGTGCTGCCGAGGGCCGGTACGACGTCCGGATCTGTGGTGCCGACAGCAAACCCGTTCGAACGTTGGACGGTTACTCGCTGCTGCTCGACCATGGGCCGGAGGCGCTGGCCGAGGCCGACACCGTGATCGTTCCCGGGACGAGGATCGGCGGGCCGCGGTACGAAGGACGGCTGCCCGCGGAAGTGGCTGAGGCGCTGGCGTTGATCCGGCCGGGCACCCGGGTGATGTCGATCTGCACGGGGGCGTTCGTGCTCGGCGCCGCCGGGATCCTGGACGGCCGCCCGGCCACCACGCACTGGCAGCACATGGACCAGTTCCGGCAGCTGTACCCGAAGGTGTTGCTCAACGAGGACGTTCTGTTCGTGGACGACGGCGACGTGCTGACCTCCGCCGGGCTGGCCGCGGGCATCGACCTCTGCCTGCATGTGCTGCGCAGCGACCACGGCAGCGAGGTCGCCAACCATGCGGCGCGCTACTGCGTTGTCCCGTCGTGGCGGGACGGCGGGCAGCGGCAGTTCATCGAACGCCCGATGCCCGAGATCGGTGAGGCGAGCACGGCCTCGACCCGGGCCTGGGCGCTGGAACGGCTCGGCGGCGACCTGCAGCTGGAGTGCCTGGCCGAGCACGCGCGGATGAGCGTGCGCACGTTCAGCCGCCGGTTCCGCGCGGAGACCGGGATGAGCCCGGGCAAGTGGCTCCTCGGCCAGCGGCTGGAGCACGCACGACGGCTGCTGGAGACCACCGACCTGCCGGTCGACCGGGTCGCCGCCGACTCCGGCCTGGGCACCGCCGCCTCGCTGCGGCAACATCTCAAAGCGAACCTGGGAGTGTCACCGTTGAGTTACAGGAAGGCGTTCCAGGCACCACGTTCATGAGGGGTGAGACACGTCTCAGGTGCGGCGCCCTACGATGCCCCCATGGTCAAGCGGCTCGTAGTACTCGGTGTGCTGGGACTTGTTGCCGTCGCGGGATGTTCGTCCTCGACGTCGACCGACAACGGCGCCCAGCTGCCCGACGGCGCGGCACTGCTGAAGGACTCGGCGGAGGCCTCGAAGTCCATCAACAGCGCGCACTTCACGCTGAAGGTGAACGGGACTGTGGCCGGTCTGCCGATCAAGGAGCTGGACGGCGACCTGAACAAGAACGGTGACGCCAAGGGCAACGCCAAGCTCGACCAGTTCGGCCAGACGTTCCAGGTGGACTTCGTGGTCGCCGAGAAGGTGATCTACATCAAGGGCGTCACCGGTTCGTGGCAGAAACTGGGCGACGCCACGGCGATCTACGACACCTCGGCCATCCTCGACCCGAACCGCGGCATCGCCAAGATGCTCAGCTCGGTGCAGTCGCCGAAGAACGAGGGCCGCGAGGACGTCAACGGCGTCAAGACGTTCCGGGTCAGCGGCAAGGTCGGCAAGGACGGCCTGGCCGGGCTCGTGCCGGGCGTGCAGTCCGACGTCAACGGCAAGATCTGGCTGGCCGAGGACGGCAAGCACCTGCCGGTGAAGGCCAATGTCGAGATCAGCCAGGGCAACTCGGTGGACATCCTGCTGTCCGAGGTGGACAAGCCGGTCTCCGTGACCAAGCCGGTCTGATGACCACAGAGACCGGCGTGAACACTTCGGCGGCGCCGGATCGCAAGGGCCGCCGGGTCGCGATCGGCGCCGGCGGGCTGGCCGTGCTGCTCGGCGCGCTGGACACCTACGTGGTGGTCAGCGTGCTGAACGACATCATGCGAGACCTCAACATCGCCGTGAACAAGCTCGAGCAGATCACCCCGGCGGTGACCGGGTACCTGCTCGGGTACATCGCCGCGATGCCCCTGCTGGGGCAGGCTTCGGACCGGTTCGGTCGCCGTGCGCTGTTGCAGGTCTGCCTCTTCGGGTTCGCCGCCGGCTCTGTTGTCACCGCATTGGCTACAGATCTGCCGACGCTGGTCGCGGGCCGTGTCGTTCAGGGTGTCGCAAGTGGTGCGTTGCTGCCGGTCACCCTGGCGTTGGCAGCGGACCTGTGGGCGGAACACCGGCGGTCCACTGTGCTCGGTGCCGTCGGTGCCGCGCAGGAGCTGGGAAGCGTGCTCGGCCCGCTCTACGGTGTCCTGCTGGCAACGGTGATGGGAACCTGGCGCGGCCTTTTCTGGGTGAACGTGCCGCTGGCGGTGATCGCGATGGTGGCGATCCACTTCACGGTTCCCGGGCGGCACAAGGACGGCGGCCCGCCTGCGAAGATCGACATCATCGGCGGGATCCTGCTGGCGGTGACGCTGGCGCTGGCCGTCGTGGGTCTGTACAACCCGGACCCGGAACACGCCGTGCTGCCGCCGTGGGGTGTTCCGGTGCTGATCGGCGCCGTGGTCGCGCTGGTGGCGTTCCTGGTCTGGGAGAAGGTCGCGCGCACCAAGATGATCGACCCGGCCGGGGTGCGGATGGGGTCGTTCCTGGCCGCGCTCGGCGCCTCCGTCACCGCGGGCGCCGCGTTGATGGTGACGCTGGTCGACGTCGAGCTGATCGCCCAGACGATGCTGGGCAAGGACCGGACCGGCGCGGTCTTCCTGTTGCTGCGGTTCCTGATCGCGTTGCCGATCGGCGCGCTGGCCGGTGGCTGGCTGGCCACCCGGCTCGGCGACCGGTGGGTCGCGTTCGGCGGCCTGCTGATCGCCGCCGCCGGGTACCTGCTGATCGCCAACTGGCCCGTGGACGTCCTGGCGGCGCGACACGATCTGGGCATCCTCAGGCTGCCCGTTCTGGACACCGACCTGGTGATCGCCGGTATCGGCCTCGGCCTGGTGATCGGCCCGCTGTCCTCGGCCGTGCTCCGGGTCGTTCCGGCACAACAGCATGGCGTGGCTTCGGCTGGTGTAGTCGTCGCCCGCATGACCGGGATGCTGGTCGGCGTGGCCGCGCTCACGGCGTGGGGCCTGTACCGGTTCCACAGCCTGACTGCGAACCTCAACACGCCGCTTCCGTTCGGCATCAGCAAGGAACAGTTCGACGCGCAGGTCGCGGACTACAAAGCCAAGCTGATGACCGCGCTCAACACCGAGTACAGCGAGATGTTCCTGATCACGGCGTTGATCTGCGTCGTGGGCGCGGTGCTCGCGCTGTGTGTCGGCCGGTCTGCGGCGCGTGATTGACAACGCTCGCGGATTGCGCGCGACCGGCGAGTAGGGGACCCTGCAAAAGTGACCGAGCAACGGGTCGTACTGGATCTGAACGAGGCCGGCGTGGCGGTTGATCTGCCCCGGCTGGACCATGCGCAAGATGAAGTCCAACAGGTGCCGTACCGGCCAGTGGATTTCCGCGACGACAACCTGCCGAACGCGCTCGAACGCGCGGCGTCGTGGCTGCGAAAAGCGGAGGAGTGGCTGGGCGAGCCGCTCGACGTCATCGCGATCCACCTGGACTACGACGACAGCGAGAACTCGCCGTACTACGAAGTGAAGCTGCTGTGCAACGACGAGGACCTGGCCGGTGCCCCCATCGCGGTACGGGCAGCACAGCAACGGCGCGCCTCTCCCTGAAAACACGGGAAATGCGGGGTGTTCGAGACTAGGATCGGGGTATCCCACTTCTTCGAGACGAGGATGTGTGCCATTACCCCATCGAACGAGCTGTTCAGCCACGCCAAGGCCGACGAGGTCACGAGCACCCCGCTGAACCAAGCCAAAGCATCACACCAGAACCTGTTCAGCCAACCAGCGAACGAGGACGCTCTGGACGCGGTTGCGCCGCAGAAGCCCTTGCCGCGCAACCCGTTCCAGGTCTGACTCCAGCCTCGGCGTGCAGCCACCGCCTGGCTCTCCCCTCCGCTGACCACCGCTCGGGTCGGCGTGCGCTCTTCTCCGCTCGCGGCGCCTCTTGGCTGGGGTGGTGCTGCGGGCTGCCCTCTTGCGGCTGTGGCGCAAAGCGGGAGCAGGTCTGCGACCTGCCCCGCCGGAGTGCTTGTGTGCGCCGCCACCCCGCACAAAATCGAACCGCGATGTGCCTACTGGGCGCCGCGATGGGGTCACCAGGAGCCGTGTGGGTGCCCAGCGGCGCCGCGAACTCGCCCGGGCCGGGTTGGTCCGGGCTTTTGTGTTGGCGGGGTTGGGTTTGGGGGTTTTGTGGGGGGTTGACCGGGGGTGGGTGTTCTAGTTAGCTAGTGTCTTAGTTAAGTAGAACAATTCTGGAGGGGGCTGGTGGAGTTCCGGATCGACCGGAGCGCTGGGTTGCCCGCCTATCTGCAGCTGGTCCGGCAGGTCCGGGAGGCGTTGCGGCTGGGGTGGCTGGCGCCCGGGGACCGCCTGCCCACCGTGCGGGATGTGGTCAGGAGCAGTGGGGTGAACGCCAACACGGTGCTCAAGGCGTACCGCGAGCTGGAACTGTCCGGCCTGGTGGAGGCGCGGCAGGGCTCCGGCACGTTCGTCTCGGCGTCACTGGGGACCGCCAGCCAGGAGACGCTGGACGAACTGCGCGAACGGCTCGGCAAGTGGGTCGCCGAGGCGCATGCGGCGGGACTGGACAACGAGGACATCGAGGCGCTGGTGCGCGCGGTCCTCACCGACAAGGGGGCATGAACGTGACGGTCGCGGTGGTGGACAACGTCATCCAGCGGGTCGAGGGCCTCGGCAAACGCTACGGTGACAAATGGGCGTTGCGGGACTGCGGTTTCGAGTTGCGGTGCGGGCAGATCACCGCGCTGGTGGGCGCGAACGGGTCCGGCAAGACGACTTTGCTGTCCATCCTTTCCGGACTGCTCGCACCCGACGAGGGACAGGTGCGCACCGACGGCCGGATCGCTTTCGTGGCGCAGGACAAACCGTTGTACGAGCGGTTCACCGGCAACGAGATGCTGGCGCTGGCCCGTCATCTCAACCGGATCTGGGACCAGGAGCGGGCCGAGCAGTGGCTGAAACGCTTCCGGGTCAACCCGAAGCTGCCGTGTGGGCGGTTGTCGGGCGGCCAGCGGACGCAGGTCGCGCTGGCGATGGCGATAGGGGCCCGGCCGGATCTGTTGCTGCTGGACGAGCCGTTGGCTAACCTGGATCCGTTGGTGCGCAAGGAAGTCACCAGTGAGTTACTCACCGAGGCCGCGGACAGCGGGACGGCGGTGGTGCTGTCGACGCACATCGTGGCCGAGATCGTGGGTGTGGCCGACAACTTGTTGTTGCTGGGCAAGGGGAATCTGATCCTCGATGGCGGCCTCGACGAGCTTCAGTCCCAGCACTGGCATTTCACCGGGCCGGACGGCACGTCGATGGTCCGGCTCACCGGTGAACCGGAACCGCCCGAGGGTGTGGTCGCCGAACCCGCGTCGATCGAGGACATCGTGGTCGCGCACCTGGCTCGCAGCCGGGACGGAGGCGCGGCGTGACCGTCATCGAACGCGACCGGATCGGTTGGCGCAGCTGGGTTTGGATCGGGTGGCGGCAACACCGGGCCGCCATTCTGGTGACCGGTGGGCTGATCACCGCGATCGCGTTGTTCGCCTTGCTCTCCGGCCCGGACCGGCCGTTCGGGTTCGTGATGGACATCTACATCGTGTGGTGGAAGCCGTACCTGCCGGTCGCGTTGTCGGCGGTGATCGGCGCGTTCTGGGTGGCGCCGTTGGTGGCCAGGGAGTTCGACAACCGCACGCACCTGGTGTCGTGGACGCAGGACGCGACACCGCGGCAGTGGTTGCGCGCCAACCTGGTGGTGCTCGCGGTCCCGGCCGTCGCGCTGACGGTGGCCCTGAACGTCATCGAGCGGTTCATGATCAGTGACCTGCCGGTCCGGGGATTCACCGCGATCACGTTCGAGGCCAACGTCTTCATGGCCATCACCTACACGTTGTTCGCGATCGCGCTCGGGGTGCTGTTCAGCGCGCTGTTCCGGCAGAGCGTGTTCGCCGTCGCCGCGACACTGGCCACCTATGTGCTGGTCCGGATCCTGTTCGCCACGAGCATCCGGCCGCACTTGCTGCCGCCGGCCCGGATCGCCACCCCATGGGAGCTCCCGGTCCGCGTGTTCCAGGATCCACCGCCGGACGACGTCCTGTGGGTGGGCGAAGGGTTTCTCGGCGACCACGGCAATGAGGTCACCGTGCCCTCCGGCGACATGTACGAGTGCAGCCTGACCAGCCACACCCGGGAGCTGCAGGCGGAATGCCTTTCCCGCACGGGAATCCGCGGGCACTACGTGGACTACCAGCCGCTGGACCGGATGGCCGTGCTGCAGTTCCTGGAGATCCTCGTCTACCTCGCGCTGACCGCCGGGCTGGTGTGGCTCGCGCTGCGGCGGATCAGCCGGTTGAAGGCCCTCTAGAACAGCATCGCCTGCGGGTCGACGTCGCCGGTGAGCATTCCGTTGGCCCGCATCAGGTCCACCACCTTGCGCAGTCTGGCCACGTCGATGCTGTTGGGGTACGAACCGAAGTGCAGCACCGACGCGATCGACTTGTCCACCTTGGCGTAGTCGGTGATCACCGCCTCGACCTCGCTGCGGGTCGAGGCGTCGCGCTGCGCCTTGGTCAGCGCGCGGCGGAACGCGTCGAGCACGATCGGGTTCTCGCGGGCGAACTTGGCGCTGGTGGCGTAGCCGCCGATGGGCAGGTCCTCGGCCTGGCCGGCCATCGTGTCCAGCACGGTGACCGCGCCGATCTGCTGGGCCGCACGGGTGATGAACGGCTCGACCACCAGTGCGGCGTCGATGTCCTTGCGCTGCAACGCCGCCTGCATGTCCGGGAAGGCCATCTCGGTGAACTGCACGCCGCCGGGATCCACGTTCTGCGCCTTCATCGCCGCCCGCACCGCCAGCTCGGCGACGTTCCCGCGGGTGTTCACGGCGATCTTCTTGCCGGCCAGGTCGGCCGCGGTGTGCAGCGGCGTGTCCGGCGGCGCCAGCACCAGGAACATCCCCGGTTTGCCGCGATACCCGTCCGCCACGAACTTCAGGTCCGCCGCGCCCTTGGCCTGCGCGGCGAGAAAGGAAACCCAGTTACCGAAGGTCACGTCCAGCTCGCCGTTGACCAGCAGCGGCACACCGGCGGCACCGCCCTGGATCTGTTTCAGCTCGACGTCCACGCCCTCGTCCTTGAAGTACCCCTTGCGTAAGGCGATGTACACCGGGGCGACGTCGACAATGGGGATAACGCCTAAACGAATCCTGGCGTTGGCCGGACCGGACGGCGGTGTATCGGTGGAGTTGCCCGACAGCAGACCACACCCAGGAACAGTCATGAGCAGCGCGGCAACGACCGAGCTGACGAAAGCGCGGCGGGAACGCATGCGCACAGAATGGCACGCCCGCGCTCATCCGACTACACCGGGACGTTCCGGTCCAAATGGGACGCTAGCTGCATTTGGTCCCTTCGGCCGGTTGTTTGAGGTCGATGAGGTAGGCGTCGACGAGCTTGTCCACGCACAGGATGTCCTGCAGGTATGCGGTGTGGCGGGTGCCTTCGACGGTGAGCAGGCCGGCGCCGAGGGACTTGGCCAGGTTCACGCCCGCCTGGTACGGGGTGGCCGGGTCGTTGGTCGTGGAGATCACCAGGAGCTTCGGCAGGCCCGCGGTCTTCGGTTCGTGCGGTGCCCCGGTGTTCGGGACCGGCCAGAACGCGCAGGTGTCCAGCGCCGGCTGGAAGTCCTCCTCGTCCTCCACCGGGCTCGGCGGTGCGGCCGCCTTGACCCGGCGGGTCTCGTCCTCGACGACGGCCCGGTCCTTCACCGGCGGCTCGTCCACGCAGTGGATCGCGGTGAACGCGTCCATCACGCCGGTGTAGCGGCCGCTGTCGTCACGTCCCTGGTAGAAATCCGAGAACCGGAGCAGCAGGCCGCCCTTGCCCTTGGCGAGATCTTGCAACCCCTGGGTCAGCGGATCCCACAGTTGGTCGCTGTACAGCCCCTGGGCCACGGCGATGGTCGCGTCCGAATAGGACATCTGCCGGTCGCCGACCGCGAGCGGCTGTTTCTTCAACGGTTCCAGCATCTTGTCCAGCTGCGCCTCGGCCTGCGCCGGGTCGGTGCCCAGCGGACAGGTCTGTTTCTGCGCGCAGGACTTGGCGTACTCGTCGAACGCCTTCTTGAACCCGTTGATCTGCCCGACCTTCTGGGTCACTCGATCGGAGTTCGCTTCCACGGCACCGTCGAGCACCATCGCCCGCACGTTGCCCGGGAACGCCTCGGCGTAAGCGGTTCCGATCCGTGTGCCGTAGGAGTACCCGAGGTAGGTCAGCTTTTGTTCGCCCAGCACCGAACGCAGCACGTCCATGTCCCGCGCGACGTCCCGCGTGCCGACGTTCGCGAGCAGGTCCTTGCCCGTCGCGGCCGCGCACTTGCCGGCGAACTCCTGGTTCTTCTTCTCGATCCGGGCCACCGCGTCCGCGCCCTCGATCGGCGGCTCCAGCCTTTCGGCGTCCTTCTCCTTGTCGGACAAGCACTTCACCCGGGGCGTGCTGGCGCCGACGCCGCGCGGGTCGAACCCGACCAGGTCGAACCGCTTGCCCAGCTCGCCGGTCCAGTTGTCCTTGGCGATGCTCGCCGCGGCGGTCATCCCGGACTCGCCGGGGCCGCCCGGGTTGAGCACGACCGCGCCGACCCGGCCGGATTGCGAGGTCGCCTTCTTGCGCAACAGACCCAGTTGGGCGGTCTTGCCTTGTGGCTGTGCGTAGTCGATCGGCACCGTCAGCAGGGCGCAGTCGAGCTCGCGCCCGCCGTACAGCTGCTCGCTGATCTCGTCCTCGGCGAACCGCGAACACGAGCCCCAGGACAGGGGTTGACCGTAGAACCGTTCCAGCCCAGCCGGAACCGGTCCCGCCGGGCCGGCCTTCGTCAGCTGGACGGCGACCGGAGTTCCGGACACCACGCTGGAGCACGCAGTGACGAGCGCGGTGAGGACCCCCAGCGCTCCCAGTCCCCAAGAGCGGCGCATGTGTACACGATCGGTCGACAACATAGCGTCGTTACCTAACTACGAACAGCGTTTACCGCTGGGCGGGGGCGTGAGGTTCACCAGATAGTTCACACCTGCGTCGTCCACACAGGCGTGCCCTTGCAGGAACGCCGTGTGCTGAGTCGCCTCGTAGGTCAACAGCGCACCGTTGAGGGCTTTGGCCAGGTTCACGCCCGCCTGGTACGGCGTCGCGGGGTCCCCGGTCGTCGAGATCACCAGAATGGGCGGCAGCCCAGGCACGTTCGGCAGGTGCGGTGACCCCGTGTTGGGTACCGGCCAGAACGCGCACGCGTCCAGCGCCGGGCTGGCCGGGCGGCCGTCGTCGAGGAATGGCGCGACCTCCTTGTACCGCCGTTGCGCTTCCAGGATCAGGTTCTTGTCCGTCACGCGCGGGTCATCCACGCAACGCACGGCCGTGAACGCGTCCTGGGTCGTCGAGTAGTGGCCGTTGGAGTCGCGCTCGAAGTACGTGTCCGCCAGCAGCATCAACGTGGTGCCGCGCTGACGCTTCAACTCCGCGAGGCCGTTGTTCAACGGTTCCCACAGGTCCGCTGCGTACAGGGCCTGGATCACGCCGGTGGTCGCGTCCGAGTAGGACAGCTTGCGGCCGTTGCCGAGATCCAAGGGACGGTCGGCGAGCGGGCGGACCAGGCCGAGGTAGTTCGGCAGGACCCTGCCCGCGTCCTGGCCCAGCGCGCAGTCCTGACGTTTGACGCACCACGCGCTGAAGGCGTCGAAGGCCTTCTGAAAGCCCTCGCCCTGCGCGACGAGCTCGTCGACCACGTTCTGGTTCGGGTCGAGGGCGCCGTCGAGGACCAGCGCTCTGACGTTGTTAGGGAACGTTTCGGCGTAGGTCGTGCCGATCCGGGTGCCGTACGAGATGCCGAGGTACGTCAGCTTGTCGTCGCCCAGGGCCGACCGCATGACGTCCAGGTCCTTGGCAACGTCCCGGCTGCCCATGTTCGCGAGCATGTCCGCGCCGTCGCCGGTGCGCTGCACGCACTTGCTCACGTAGTCCTTCTGCTCGCCCTCGACCTTGGCCACCCCGGCAGGCGACGAGTCGAGCTCGTCGTCCTCGGCACGTTCGGTGTCCCGTTCCTGGTCGGACAGGCACCGGATGGCCGGTTCGCTGGAGGCGACCCCGCGCGGGTCGAACCCGACGAAGTCGAACCGCTTGCCGAGATCGGAGTTCTTGGACTGCTCGGCCAGCCGCAGCGCGGGCGCGAGACCGGAGACGCCCGGGCCGCCGGGGTTGATCACCAGCGAGCCGATCCGTCGCTGTGGGTCACCCGCCGGCATCCGCAGCAGGCCGAGCGTGATGGTCCGCCCGCCGGGGTCGGCGTAACTCAACGGCACTGTCAGACGTGCGCATCTTGCGGTGCGCGACTTCAATGTGCTCTGGTCGTCCGAAGTCCGGGCAAATCCGGCACAGTCACCCCAGGTGAGCGGCTGCCCGTAGAACCGTTCCAGTCCAGCCGGTACCGTCCCCGTCGGCCCCCGTTGTTCGGTCGTTGGCGGGACTGCGGGCGCGCCGGTGGAGGACGTGCAGGCCGCGCATGCTGCGACCAGCGCGAATGCGAGGGAAAATCGCCAGGTACGGCCGAACGGGGTCACGACTCGATACTGCCATCGAGCGAAAACCGGGCCGGGGCGGAACTCGATATCGACACCGTCGCGTTAAGGCTGTGTCTGTCCGTGCTGTTGGAGGTGCCGCGTGGCCACGATGCTCACCCGGGTCCGCAACCGGTTGCGCCGGTTGATGGAACGACCCGCTTCGGTGGAGCTCACCAAGTACGAGGCCTTGCTGCCCAAGATCGAAGACCGCGAGTCCGACATCGCGAAGCTGAGCGACGAGGAGCTGACCGCGAAGGTCGGCAAGCTGCGGGCGGACCGGGACTTCGGGGACGACGAGCTGGTCGAGTACTGCGCGCTGGCCCGTGAGGCCGCCAAGCGCGCGCTGAACGAGCGTCCGTACGACGTGCAGTTGCTGGGTGTGATGGGCATGCTCGCCGGGCATGTCGTGCAGATGGCGACCGGTGAGGGCAAGACCCTGGCCGGTGCGCTGGCCGCGGGCGGGTTCGCCGTGCGCGGCAAGCAGGTGCACGTCATCTCGGTGAACGACTACCTGGCCAAGCGCGACGCCGAGTGGATGCAGCCGGTCTACGACCTGCTGGGCGTCACCGTCGGGTACGTCGGCGAGCGGATCACCGCCGAGCACCGGCGGGCCGCCTACGAGGCCGAGGTCTGCTACGGCTCGGTCAGCGAGATCGGCTTCGACCTGCTGCGCGACCGGCTGGCCACCGACCCCGCACAGGAGGTCCAGCGCCCGCACAACGTGCAGGTGGCGCTGATCGACGAGGCCGACTCGGTGCTGGTCGACGAGGCCAAGGTGCCGCTGGTGATGGCCGGCACCGCCGAAGGCGTCGAGCGGGACGCGGACATGGCCGAGATCGTCCGGCGGCTGCGCTCGGGCATCCACTACGAGGAGGACGAGGACGGCCGCAACGCCTGGCTGACCCCGTCCGGCGCCAAGGCGGTCGAGAAGGCCCTCGGCGGAGTGGACCTGTATGCCGAGGACAGCCCGTACCTGGCCGCGGTGAACGTCGCCCTGCACGCGCACGCGCTGCTGGAGCGGGACGTCGACTACATCGTGCGGGACAACAAGGTCCAGCTGATCAACACCGCCCGCGGCCGGATCGCCGCGCTGCAGCGGTGGCCGGATGGCCTGCAGGCGGCCGTGGAGGCCAAGGAGGCCGTCGCGGCCACCGAGAGCGGCGAGGTGCTGGACAACATCACGGTGCAGGCGCTGATCGCCCGCTACCCGAAGGTGGCCGGGATGACCGGTACCGCCGTCGCGGTCGCCGAGCAGCTGCGCGAGTTCTACAAGCTCGAGGTCGCCGTGATCGCGCCGAACAAGCCCTGTGTGCGCGAGGACGAGCTGATCCGGTTGTACACGACCGAGGAGGCCAAGGAAGACGCGCTGATCTCCGAGATCATCGACGCGCACGAGAAGGGGCGGCCGATCCTGGTCGGCACCCTGGACGTGGCCGAGTCGGAGCGGATCGCCAAGCGGCTGGGCGAGAAGGGCCTGCAGTCGGTGGTCCTCAACGCCAAGAACGACGCCGAGGAGGCCGCGATCGTGGCCGAGGCGGGCGCGTACGGCGCGATCACCGTGTCCACCCAGATGGCCGGCCGCGGCACCGACATCCGGCTCGGCGGGCACGACGAGTCCGACCACGACAAGGTCGCCGAGCTGGGCGGGTTGTACGTGATCGGGACCGGGCACTACCCGTCGTCCCGGCTGGACGACCAGCTGCGCGGCCGCGCGGGCCGGCAGGGCGACCCGGGCGGGTCGGTGTTCTTCTCCAGCCTGGAGGACGAGCAGCTGATCCAGTACGCCCCCGAGGTGCAGCTGCACGTGCTCAAGGAGCCGCCCGGCGAGGACGGGCTGGTCAAGGACAAGACCGCGCGGGCGTTCGTGGTGCACGCGCAGAAGGTCGCCGAGGGCGTCGAGCTGGAGATCCACCGCAACACCTGGCGGTACACGCGGCTGATCGAGCAGCAGCGGGACATCATCATGGAGCACCGCGACCGGATCCTGCACACCGACGTCGCGGACAAGCTGTTCGTGAAACACGCCCCGGACCGGCACAAGGAGCTGGTCGACCAGTACGGCGAGGAGCTGGTGGCCAACGCCGCCCGGCAGATCCTGCTGTACCACCTGGACCGCCGCTGGGTCGACCACCTCGGGTTCACCGCGGACGTCCGGGAGACCGTGCACCTGCGGGCGCTGGCCAAGGAGACGCCGATCGACGAGTTCCACCGCGCCGTGGTGCCCGCGTTCAACCAGATCGTCCCGGAGGCGCACGAGACCGCCGAGGCCAGCTTCGACACGGTCAAGATCAGCGAGAAGGGCGCCGAACTGGAAGAGGCCGGCCTCAAGCGGCCGACCTCGACGTGGACCTACATGGTCTACGACAACCCGTTCGACTCCGACGCGGAGCAGGCCCTCAAGAAGGTCAGGGCACAAGTGAAGAAGATCCGCGCGGAGCGCTAGCGCTCCTGCTCCAGCCCAGGCGCACCGTGCCGGCCACGTTCACGAACGCGGCCGGCACGTAGTCCCTGGTGTTGATGCCGTCGTAGCCGTGCCGCACTACCGACTGGTGGATGTCGTCGGACACGACCAGCAACAGCGGGCTCGCCACCTGCCGGAACCGCTCCTTGACCTCCTCGGCGTCCAGCAGGCGGAAGGCCACGTCCAGGGCCTCGCCGAAACACCCCCGGCCGTCGTAGTGCACCTCACCGGCGTGCACGACCGCTCTGAGCCGCAGTTTCTGTCCGGGGAACTGATCGGCGTTCCGCGATAACAATGTTTCCAGAATGGGCGCGACCGCACTCAGCAACAACGTTTTCGGCACCTCGTCGACCGGGTGGATCAGGACCAGGATCCCGTCGCCCCGGTCGACCAGCGGGTCCCGGTACTCCTCCGGGACACCCGCGGCGATCAGGCATTCCTCCAGCAGTTCGTACATGACTCGCCTGAGGGCGGCCTTCGCGGTGTTCGTCCGGCTCGTCGAGTCCTCGATGTCGACGGCGAGGATCACGCGGTGGTGCGGCGGCGTCGCCTGAAGCGTGTTCATGACTCTCCTCCTCCCACTGGGAGTATGCGGGGTGGGCATGTCACTGTGCAATTCCCAAAATGGCGGATCCCGCGAATTGTTCCAGTTCGTGATCACCGGATATACGTACGTTTTAGTTGCCACGTAACGAAATGATGGCCGGTTGCGGTCCACTGTCCGACCATGTGTGTACGATCCGCGCTTGTGGGAATCCCATGAGGTTGTTCCCACATGGCACTGTCTGGATCAACCGCAGCCGAGATCAGGTGAGGTGGACATGCCCGGTCCCCTGATGCCGCGCAAGCAACTGGCCAACGCCCTCAAGGAGCTGCGCGAGGCTTCCGGGGCCACGCTGGAGGACGTCGCCACCGCGCTGTTGATCTCGACCTCCAAGCTCTCCCGCCTGGAGAACGCCCAAGGCAAACCACAGCCGCGGGACGTGCGCGACCTGATCCGCCACTACCGGATCGAGAACACCGACCAGGCCCGGCAGCTGACCCGCTGGGCCCGCGCCGCGGGCGAGCGGGCCTGGTGGGAGGACTACGACCTGTCGAGCGGCCTGAGCGACTACCTGGCGACCGAGGCCGAGGCGTCGATCGCCCGCGTCTACACGATCCCGGTACTGCCGGTGCTGTTGCAGACCAGGGAGTACACGAGGGCCCTGCTCAAGCGGATGGAACCGTTGCGGTCGCCTTCCGAACTCGAGCAGCTGCTGGAGGTCCGGGAGAAGCGCAAGGCGGCGCTGAAGTCCCGCGAGGACCAGGACCTGGCCCCGCTGCGGCTGATCGCGGTCACGCACGAATCGAGCGTGCGGCAGCTGGTCGGCTCGGCGGAAATCATGCGCGGTCAGCTCGACTACCTGATCGAACAGTCCGGAATGTCAAATGTCGAACTCCGGGTGCTGCCATTCTCGGCGACGCCGCCGTTCACCAGCACCGGTATGTACGCGTATTTCGAGTTCGACGATTACGATCGCGACATCGTCAGCGTCGAGACGCACGCCGGGTTCTTCTACATCGAGGAGAAGGACCGCGTCGGCCGGTACCGCCGCTACTACGACGAGCTGGTCAGGACCGCGCTCGACCCGGACGAGTCCCGGCAGCTAATCCACGCCGTGAAAGAAGAGTTCTTTACCAACTGATGCGCTGTGCCGACCTTATTGTGGGGCTGAATAGTGATCGACTCGACCATTCCCGAGATCAGCCAAGATTACCTGCGGACGGCCTGGGACGACATGCGGGCCGCGGGTTTCCACCTCGGTGACGAGGACCGGCTCGGGCTGACCGCGGACTTCCGGCGGGATTTCCACGCCGCTTTCTTCACGCCGCGCATCGTCCGGCGCTACGACGGCGACATCCCCGCCGACCGCGAACGCGCGCGTGAGGTCATCCGGTACGACTGGGTGTCCGAGGACCAGGTCGACCTCGCCAGCCACCACACCGTCGCCATCAACCGGGCGGGCCGCGAAGGGCCGTGTGACTTCGACCGGGTCGACCTGCTCAGCCATCCCGGGTTCCGGGAGTGGACCACCGGGATGCTGTCCCTGGTGCCCGAGGAGTACCGGCTGGACCGGGGCACGTTCGGGGTGAACCTGTTCCGTACCCGCACGAACGTCGTGACCGGGCCGCACCAGGACCACGAGCGGTTCATCGTCATCTACGTGCTGGACAAGGCCGGCGACGGCGCCGAGACCAGCCTGCACGACATCACCGACGAGCGGGTCGTGGCCAAGACCGTCCTGCAGCCCGGCGAGTTCGTGATCTTCGACGACACCCGGTTCAAGCACAGCGCCAGCCCGCTCGTCGGCGTCGACGCCCGGCGCGATGTGCTCGTGTGCACGGTCAACTACGCGGGTACGTACCCGTTGTAGGGCGCCGTGCTGTGAGGCAGCATTGCTGATCTGGGATGATCCGTGCGCCACATTTACGCCTCACAGGCGAAAACATGCGGGAGGATGTCACCATGCCTCAGCTACGTATCGCCGCCGCGCAGGTCAACACGAGGGTGGGCGACCTGGCCGGAAACGCCGACCTGATCGTCGAGTGGACCCGCAAGGCGGCGGAGTCGGGGGCGCACCTGGTGGTGTTCCCGGAGATGGCGCTGACCGGCTACCCGGTCGAGGACCTCTCGATCCGGGAGTCGTTCACCCAGGCCTCCCAGCGCACGATCCGCGAGCTGGCCGAGCGGCTGGCGGACGCGGGCTGCGGAGAGGTGGCCGCATGGGTCGGTTACCTGGACGCCGACGAGGTGGGGCCGCGCAACGCCGCGGCGGTGCTCTACCGGGGCGAGGTGGTGGCCACCCAGTTCAAGCACCACCTGCCCAACTACGGCGTGTTCGACGAGCGCCGCTACTACAAGCCCGGCACCAGCCTGGACATCGTGCGGCTGCACGGCGTCGAGATCGGCATGGTGATCTGCGAGGACATCTGGCAGGACGGCGGCCCGGTGGCGGCCCTCGGCCAGGCCGGGGTCGACCTGATCGTGTCGCCCAACGCCTCGCCCTACGAGCGCAACAAGGACGACCAGCGCCTCCCGCTGGTCGCGCGGCGGTCCAAGGAGGCCGGCGCTCCCCTGGTCTACGTGAACCTGATCGGCGGCCAGGACGAGCTGGTCTTCGACGGTGACTCGCTGGTCGTGACGCCCGAGGGCGCGCTGCTGACCCGGGCGCCGCAGTTCGTCGAGCACCTGATGGTCATCGACATGGACTTCCCCGCCACCGCGGGCCGCACCGAGGGCACCATCGGCGAGTTCGAGGTGCGCCGGGTCGCGCTGTCGGACGAGCCGGTTCCCGCATACCGGCCCGCTCCCGCGCCGCCGGTGGCCGAGCCGCTGCCGGAGGAGGCCGAGGTGTGGTTCGCCCTGGTCACCGGCCTGCGCGACTACGTGCACAAGAACGGCTTCCGGTCGATCACGCTCGGCCTGTCCGGCGGGATCGACTCCGCGGTGGTGGCAGCGATCGCCGCGGACGCACTCGGCGGCGGTTCGGTCTACGGCGTCTCGCTGCCGTCGAACTACTCCAGCGACCACTCCAAGGACGACGCGGCCGAGCTGGCCCGCCGGCTCGGCGCGAACTACCAGGTCCAGCCGATCGCCGACATGGTCGACGTGTTCGTCAAGCAGCTCGGCCTGACCGGCCTGGCCGAGGAGAACGTCCAGGCCCGCTGCCGGGGCGTGACGCTGATGGGCCTGTCCAACCAGTTCGGCCACCTGGTGCTGGCCACCGGCAACAAGACCGAGCTCGCGGTGGGCTACTCGACCATCTACGGCGACGCGGTCGGCGGGTTCGCGCCGATCAAGGACGTGCCCAAGACCCTGGTCTGGCAGCTCGCCCGGTGGCGCAACGCGGAGGCGGAGAAGCGCGGCGAGATCCCGCCGATCCCGGAGAACTCGATCAGCAAGCCCCCGTCGGCGGAGCTGCGCCCAGGTCAGCTCGACACCGACTCGCTGCCCCCGTACGAGCTGCTCGACGACATCCTTGACGACTACGTGGAGGGCGACCGCGGCTACGACGACCTGCTGGCCCAGGGGTTCCCGGGCGAGGTGATCGACCGGGTGCTGCGGATGGTCGACATGGCCGAGTACAAGCGCCGCCAGTACCCGCCGGGCACCAAGATCACGCTCAAGGCGTTCGGCCGGGACCGCCGGCTGCCGATCACGAACGCGTGGCGGGAAGGCTGACCCGGCGCCGGTACCAGAACAGCGCGCCCACGCCGGCGGCGATGATGGCGATCCCGACCACCCGGGACAGCGCGAGGAACGTCTCGGTGGGCAGCAGGATCGCCATGAACAGCATGGCCAGGGCGTGCACGGTGAGCATGGTGCCGACGATCCCGGTGATGACCGGCGCGGCCTTGTGCACGAACGGCGAGACCTCGGTGCCCTTGCGGCGGGCGACGAACTCGTGCACTACGAGGTGCAGCGGCTTGCCGACGACCAGCGAGGCCAGGCAGATCAGGCCGAACGGCCCGGTCAGCACGGCGTCGTTGAGCTTGAGCAGCAACGGGCTGCCGCCGGACAGGATCGAGAGGGCGAGCACGATCGCGTAGGCCACCACGGCGACCGCGCCGATCGGGTCGATGCGTTTGCGCCAGATGAATATGGCCGCGGTGAACAGCACGGGGATGCCGGCGGCGATCGCTAGCGCGGTCGCCTCGGAGTCCACGTGGGACCGCACGAGCAGGTAGACGACGAACGGCACGATCGCGTTGAACGCGATGCTGGGAACGAGTTTCCGCATGCCGGTCACAGTGGCCGAGGACCGGCGTTGATCGCTTCGGCGTGCGGGTTGAACCCGGTTCCACCCCGGGGTTGAGGGGCCGGGTCTGGGGTGTGAGCCTGCTCGCAAGGTCCTGCAGTCCGCGCGTACTGCTGTCACGCTTTGGCGGTAACCAAACCAGCCCAGGGACCCCACAAGGGCCTTGAGGAAAGGGACGGTGGACGACGATGTCTTCTGAGCTCGCGGCACCCTACGGATCGGGCGCGGCCCCCGCTGACGGTGCGAAACCCATGCGGCGCGTACGCATCCACCATCTGGCGGAGATGAAGGAACGCGGCGAGGCCTGGCCGATGCTCACGGCCTACGACATGTACACGGCGGCGTTGTTCGACAACGCCGGGATCCCGGTGCTGCTGGTCGGCGACTCGGCCTCGAACAACGTCTACGGCTACGACACCTCGCTGCCGGTGACCGTGGACGAGCTGATCCCCCTGGTCAGGGCGGTGACCCGGTCGACCCGCCGGGCGCTCGTGGTGGCCGACCTCCCGTTCGGCTCCTACCAGGTGTCGCCCCAGCAGGCGGTCGAGACCAGCGTGCGGTTCATGAAGGAGGGCCGTGCGCACGCGGTGAAGCTGGAGGGCGGCGCGCACTTCGCCCCGCACGTGGCCGCGCTGACGGCGGCGGGCATCCCGGTCATGGGTCACATCGGCTTCACCCCGCAGAGTGAACACAACCTGGGTGGGTACCGGGTTCAGGGCCGCGGCAACTCCGGTGACCAGCTGGTCGCCGATGCGCTGGCCCTGCAGGAGGCCGGGGCGTTCTCCGTGGTCATGGAGATGGTCCCGGGCGAGGTGGCCAAGCGGATCACCCATGAACTGAAGATCCCGACCATCGGCATCGGCGCGGGCCCGGACTGCGACGCCCAGGTCCTCGTCTGGCAGGACATGGCCGGCCTGCGCACCGGCAAGGCGCCCAAGTTCGTCAAGCGCTACGCCGACCTCGCCGGAGTCCTGACGGGCGCGGTCACGGAATTCGCCAATGAGGTCCGCGACCGCCAATTCCCCGGCCCGGAACACACCTTCCACTAGGTCAGGGCCTGCTCGCCGCCGCGAACTTGTCGGTGGCGGCGAGCAGGTTCTCCGCGATTCCGGGGTCCCCGACGGCGTGACCCGCGGCGTTGACGCCGACTCCCTCCGCGTCGGGCCAGGCTCGGGCGAGGTCGTACGCGCTGATCATCGGCGTCACGATGTCGTATCGGCCGTTCACGATGACGCCCGGGATGCCCGCCAGTTTGCCCGCGTCGCGGATCAGCTGGCCTTCCTCGAGCCAGCCTTTGTGCAGGAAGAAATGCAGCGCGATGCGCGCGAACGCGACCGCGAACTGTTCCTCGCTGTAGCTGTTCCCGGTGTTCAGCTGGGTCGACACGGTCGCGCCTTCCCAGCGGCTCCAGGCCAGTGCGGCGGCGCGGCTGGTCTCGGGGTCGTCGGAGAAGACCAGGCGGTGGTAGGCCGCGATCATGTCGTCGCGCTCGTTCTGCGGGACCGGGGCGACGAACTCGGCCCAGGCGTCCGGGAAGATGTGCGCCGCTCCCCCGCCGTAGAGCCAGTCCAGCTCGAGCTGACGCAGCGTGAACACGCCACGAAGGATGATCTCGGTGACCCGATCGGGGTGCTTCTCGGCGTACGCGAGCGCGAGGGTCGCGCCCCAGGATCCGCCGAGCAGCAGCCACTTCTCGATGCCGAGGTGCTCGCGCAGCCGTTCCATGTCGGCGACCAGGTGCCAGGTCGTGTTTGTCGCCAGATCGTGTGCCGGGTCGCTCACATGGGGCGTACTTCGACCCGCTCCGCGCTGGTCGAACAACACGATCCGGTAGATCTCGGGGTTGAAGTGCATGCGCTGGATCGGTGAGGTGCCCGAGCCCGGACCGCCGTGCAGCACCACCGCGGGCTTGCCGTCGCGGTTCCCGCTGACCTCCCAGTAGACGTGGTGCCCGTCACCGACATCGAGCATGCCGGTCTCGTATGGCTCGATCGGGGGATAAAAGGCGCGCATGCGGAACACTGTGCCGCATTCAGGTCACAGCACGGCTGAGAGGTGTGCGTGCGCCTCGACGAGCGACGGTCCGCACCAGGTCAGGTAGCGGCCGTTGACCAACGCGTACCGCATGCCCGGGAACGCTTCGGGCCCGTCGGTGTCGGTGAACGGATACGGTTCGTCCGGCAGCACAACGAGATCCGCCCCGCTCGCCCGCAGCTCTTCCAGCGGCGGCCGCGGGTAGCGGTCGTCGTGCGACGCGTAGACGTTGCGAATTCCCAAGCGGTGCAGGACATCCCCGGCGAACGTGTCGCGGCCGACCACGATCCAGGGCCGGCGCCACACCGGGATGACCGCGGATGCCTCGGCCGGCTGGGCATCCCGCCACAGGCCTTCGGCTTCCGGCAGCCAGGACGGCTCGTCCAGGCCGAGTCCCTGGGTGAGCAGCCGGCGGACCGACGCGAGCCCGGCCGGGACGGACGCGGCCGCCGCGGTCACCCACACGGGTACTCCGTTGGCACGCAGGCGTTCCACGTCCTCCGGCCGGTTCTCCTCGGCGTTGGCGACCACGAGGTCCGGGTCCAGGTCGAGCACGGCGTCCACGTTCGGGTACTTCGAACCGCCCACTCGTGGGACGTCGAGCGATTCCGGATGCGTGCAGTACTCGGTGGCGCCGACGATCAGACCCGATCTGGTGGTCTCGATCGCATCGGTGAGCGACGGGACGAGGCTGACGACCCGCGCCGGTGCACGCACCGGCACGGGCTCGCCGAGGTCGTCAGATGTCGGTGATCCGGATACCGGCATGGGCCTTGTAGCGGCGGTTGATCGCGATCAGGTTGGCCGTGAACGCCTCGACCTGGTGGGCGTTGCGCAGCCGTCCGCCGTAGACACCGCGGAAGCCGGGGATGGTCTCGGCCAAGGCGCGCACGACGTCAGTGGCTTCGCGGTCGTCGCCGAGGACGAGCACGTCACCCTCCACTTTGGACAGCGAGAGGTCGGCGAGGGACACCGCGGAGACGTGGTGGAAGGCGGCGGTCACGCGGGATTCCGGCAGCAGCGCCTCGGCCTGCTGGGCCGCGCTGCCTTCCTCGACCGGGAGCGCGAACGGGCCCTGCTTGTCGAAGCCGAGCGGGTTCACGCAGTCGATGACGATCTTGCCGGCCAGCTCGGCGCGGACGGACTCGAGCAGCGCCTTGTGCCCCTCCCAGGGCACGGCGATCAGCACGATGTCGGCCTGACGGGCGGCTTCGGCGTTGTCCACCCCGGTGATGTGCTCGACGCCCGCCTCGGACCGCAGCTCGGCGGCGGTCTCCTCGGCTCGTTCGGCCTTGCGCGACCCGATGATCACCTTCAGCCCGGCCCGCGCCCAGCGCAACGCCAGGCCGCGGCCCTGCGGCCCGGTCCCGCCGAACACGCCCACCGTCAGGTCAGAAACTTCCGTCACTTGGCGCTCCCAGTCATACCTGCTCGAACGACACTCTGCGTTTCAACGTATCCGCGTCGAGCAGTCTTACCCTGATCCGCCCGCCTTCCGGGAGATTCTCGCCACTGCACTTGGCGATGACCGGCGGATCGGGCAGGAAGACCTCCGCATTGCCCGACTCGGCGCGCAGCACCACGGCGTCGAACTCGGCACCGACCTTGTCCTTGAGCACCCACGCCTCGGTCTGGTCGAGGCACGCTTTGTCCACTTTGCTCGCCAGGCTGTCCGACCCGCCCATCAAGCCGGGCAGTTCCGGCAGCACGGCCCGGACCCAGTCGGGCACGGGCTGACCGGCGCACACCGCCAGGCAGATCTCCGCGCCGAACCGGTCCACCAACCGCCGCAACGGGGCCGTGACGTGCGCGTACGCCGCCCCCAACCCCGCATGCGTGGTCAACTCCGGCAACGTGCCATCGAACGACGTGTACCCCGCACCGCGCAGCAGCCGGGTCGCGTCCATGTAGAGCGCCAACGACTCCGGGCTGCTTGGGTCCACTTGGGACAGCATGACCGCCACGCTCGTCGTCCGTGGCCACGAAATCCCCAGCGACCGCGCCGACCGCCGGAGCCACTCGACCGCCCCATCGTCCGGTTCCGGCAACGTCCGCAGGACCCCGATCCCCGCCTCGATCATCAGCTTCGCCGCGCACATCCCAGTGAGCAGCGACATCTCAGCGTTCCACGCATCCACGTTGTTGCGCGGCCGCAGGGTCAGCATCCACCCACCGTTGCCGTCGGACGCAACTTCCTGCTCGGGCAGCTGGAGTTCCACAGCCCCACGACGAACCGCGTGCTCGCGCCGCAACCGCCCCAACACCGGCAACGCGGCCACCGACGGATGCGGATTCCCAGCATCGATCGTCGCCTGCACCCCGTCATAGTCGAACTGCGCCACCGACCGCACCACCGCACGACGGACACGCACGTCCGTCGGCTCGCCGTCCTCGTCCAGGTCGATCGTCCACAACGCGGCGGGCCCCGTCTGGTTCGGCAGCAGACTCGCCGCCCCCTCAGACAACACCCGCGGATGCAGCGGCACATTCCCATCCGGCAGATAGATGGTCTGCCCCCGCCTGCGCACCTCCGCATCAAGCGCACCACCAGGCACCACGAACGAGCCGACATCCGCGATCGCGTAGTTCAGCCGAAACCCGCCGCCGGCTCGCTGCTCGACATAAAGCGCCTGGTCAAGATCACGCGAACCCGGCGGATCGATGGTCACCAAGGGCAGATGCGTCGCGTCCTCACGCCCGTTGAGCTGGTGGTCCGCGATCGCCCGCTCCGCCTCCGCCAACGCCTGCTCGGGATACCCATCCGGAAGACTGAAGTCCGCACGGACACCGGTGAAGTCCATCCCGGTGCCGCGCGCAGTTTCCATGACGGCACCCTAACCGCCCAGTTAACCAAACGTGAGCCCTTGTTCCGTGTTAGACAAAACAAGCCCCGACAAAATCCACCGCCCACCCCCACCCTGCGCGTGCTCGCGTCACAGGGCTGCCCTTCGTGTCCTCTCCCTCCCGTATGGCCTGGGCGAAGCCGCACGCACCCAACCCAAAGGATCCGAAGGATCCCTTGCCCCTCTTGGCGGCCTGCCTAGCGGCGAGCGCACTCTTTTCCGCCCCGTCAGGCAAGGTCACCCGTCAGGCAAGCTCCGCCGAGCCGGTTCAGTCGTCCTCAGACCACCTACGGTCGGCCTCATCCGCGGCCTTGGTGCGTTCACGGGCGATCTCCAACGCCCGCTCAGCCGTCTCACGATCGGGATACGGACCCAGCAGGTCGGCCTTGCGGCAGGTCTGGCCGTGTTCCACCCGGTTGTGCTTGGTGCAGTAGTACCAGCCGGGGTCCGGGTTGGCATCGGTCATCGGGCGCTCCAGTTCTGCGGTGCCGGGAAACCGCGTGGTGGGGTGTCCTGCAGGTCGGCCGCGTGTTCCTGGGGGATCGGGTCGAGGCAGGACACCAGGACCTTGGTGTGCTCCGGGTCGGGGATGCGCTGGCCGTTGCGTGACCGGTAGACCAGCTCCCCGTCCCCGTCGATCTCCACGAGGCAGCCCACCTCGGCCAGCTGCTCCTCGTCGAGATCCACGAGCAACTCATACCTCGAAGGCACCACCCGGTAAACCGGCCAGGACAGATGCCCGAACGCCTGGTGGAACTCCGCCAGCAGGTGCGCCATCTGCTGCTGCCAGGCCAGCGGCATGCCCTCGGCCAGGGATCTGGGCAGCACCGCGTACCCGTCGACCACGGCGGGCAGGGGCCCGCCGGACAGGTAGTCCCGCAGCGGGGTGCCGGACGCCGGCGGGCCGGCTGGGCGGGGGATCGGATCGTGCGGGTACATGGCCATCCTCTCCTCAGACTCCCGGCCGCACGGCTTGGCGCACCAGTTCCGACTCGGTCCACTTGACCGGCCGGACGTGCACTGGCACCCCCGTCTGCTGGGCCTCGACGATTTTCCCATCTCCCAGATACATCGCCACGTGGTGAATGGTGACCGGATTGCCCGGGTCGTAGGCCCAGAACAGCAGGTCACCGGGCTGTGCTTGCTCCACGGGCATGTGCGCGCCCGCCCGGTACTGGTCCTTGGAAACCCTCGGAAGCAGTACACCGGCGGTCCGGTAGGACTGCAACATCAGGCTCGAACAGTCGTAGGCGTCCTGCGACGCGGTCGACGCGCCCCACAGGTACGGCTTGCCCTGCTGGGACAGCGCGAACTCGATCGCCTTGCCCGCGGCGGCGGTCGGCGGCGGCAGCAGGTTGCCGAAGCCCTGGCCGCAGCCGGTCGGGTCGGCGATCTGGCCGACGCTGCCGATCAGCGTGGCCGCCATGGCCTCCCAGCGGTGGTACCGGTCCGGGAACGCGGACCGCTCGACGTCCTGCGCTGAGTCGCCCGGCCGCTGATCCTTCCAGTTCGGCACCTTCTCCAGCACGTCGAAGAACTTGTTCACCGCGTACACCGGATCGGTGACCTGTTCGACCGAACCCCACCCCATCGAGGGACGCATCTGGAACAGGCCCTGCGAGTCGCGGTCGCCGTAGTGCACGTTGTGCAGCCGCGACTCGGTCATGCCCGCCTGGATGGCCACCTGCCAGGCCAGCGGCGGCAGGTTGCGCTGCTTGCCGATCTGGATGATCAAGGCGACGTGCTGCTTCTGCTCGTCGTCCAGCGCGGCCGCGTCGTCGCCGCCGGAGGTGCCGTCCGTCGAGACAGGACCGAGCGCGGCCTGGCAGTTGTACGCGGCCAGCTGGGGGTTCGTGGCCGACTGGACCACTGTGGTCACCGCGCCCACGGCGATGATGGCCCCGATGACGACAACGGCAGCGATCGTGAGCCACACCGCCGCGCGCATGGCTAACCCACCTCGTCGTGCTCGTTGACGCGCCAGCCGGCCGCCGTCTTGACCAGGGTGATGCTCAGCTTCTTGACGTCGGTCGGCACCTCGACGGTGACCGAGCTGGTGTACGAGTCGGGCGTGGGCTCGGCGTCGCCGATGAGCTTGGTCTGCGGGATGTTCTTCGCGTCGATCTTGGTGATCGTGGTGGCGAAGTACTCGTCGGTGGTCAGCGGCTTCAACGCGTCAAGCCACTGCTGCTGGCTCACCCCATCGTGTTTGACGAACGCCTTCGCCCAGTCCGTGGCCGTGGTCACCGCCTGCGGGTCGGCCTTGGCCGGGGTCTTGTTCTCCGACACCGACTGCCGGGTCGCGGTGATCGACGGCGACGCGGGCGGCGGCGGGATGACCCCGGTCGCGCCCTGCGACGGCGGCACCGCGGACGACGAGGCCGATGTGGACGCCGAAGTGGACGTCTCCGCCGAGGTGGTGCGTGCCTGCGCTCCCCCGCCGGTCACCCTGGGCAGGATGTACCCGAGGAACAGCACGAAAGCCAGGAGTACCAGGACCGACGCCGCGAGATGCCGGGGAGACCGCAGCGGCCATCCCCACAGCCTTCGGTACACCGCGGCACGGCCGCGGTTGGTCCGGATGGGCACTCCTCCTCCTCTCAGCGTATGTAGGCATCGGTATCTCGGGGGCCGTCCCTCAGGGGCATCCGGCGAGGTTGGGGGTTGTCCACCTCGAGGCCCCTGGACGGCCGGAAGATCACGTGGACCGGGCGGCCCGCGACCACTTCGGTCTCGGCGGGCCTTGGTCCCGGCGACGCTGGCGGCTCGTACACGGTGACGTCGTCGCGCCTGCGCGGCGTGATCACGTGGGAGGGCACGACGACCGCGTCCTCGCCCCGGTTCCAGCCGTTGTCCGACACGGGTGCCGTGTCCACGATGCGACTGCTGCCGTTGCGTTGGGCGGGCGGCAGCGCCCCGACCGGGCCTCGGGCCGGTGGTAAGCCCGGGTCGATATACCCCGGGCCGAGCACGCCGACGGCGGACGAACCGATCGCCGGCCGGCCGTACCCGGCGGTCGGCGGGGTGCGGTCCATGCGTTCCGCGTTGGCGGACACCGGGTTCGCCGCCTCCGGACGCGGCCGGTGGCCGTCCTTGCGCACCACGGGGTCGTCGTCCGACGCACGCACGTTGTCCCAGAACTCGTCCTGGGGTGTGCGCTGCTCGCCCTTGCGGCGGAACCGGGAGAAGATCCCCGGCGCCGCTTGGGGCATGGCTCCGCCCACGGCACCGACCGAGAGCTCGACCATCTGCCACATCCGGCGCACCGGCCGCCCGATCACGAAGAAGATCACCGTGATCAACGCCGCCAGCGCCATCATCGCGATCGGCGGCAGGTTGTCCCCCGCGTTGAAGATCGCGTTGAGCAGCAACACATGCATGCCCGCGAGGGCGGCGAGCACGAGCACGTTCAGCACGACCGCGGCGGCCGCGCGGGCCACCTTGCGCAGCAGGTCGTGGTACAGGATCGCGATCAGGCCGATCAACGGCGTGGCCAGCAGGAAGATCCGCAGCAGCACCTGGGCCAGCAGCACGCCGAGCTTGGCGAACAGCTGGAACAGCGAGTACACGATCCCCTGGAACAGCCCAAGGAACCCGGCACCGGTCCGGCTGCCGTCGCTGCCGGTGAAGTAGCCCTTGGTCGGGCCGAGCTTGTTCGCGATCTCCTTGTACTTGTCCTGCTTGGCTTTCAACGCGTTCGGGTCGACCGAGTCGGCGTTGTCGAACTTGGTCCACGCCTGCGCGTCCAGCAGCTGCGCACCGAACTGCTTGGCCTCCGGGGCGTCCGCGCTGCCGAACTCACCGCGCAACCAGTTCTCGTAGACGACCTTCTGGTGCAGCGCCTGCGGCAACGCGTGCTTGTCCCGCTCGGGTGCGTTGTCCGCCAGGAAACCCGCCTGCACCTGGGTCGTCTTGGTGAGGAAGCGTTGTTCCATCTCCTTGTACAGCGGGCCGACCAGGATGAACGACGTGGCCACCCACATCGCGGCCAGCGCCCACATTCCCCGGCGGGACACCGTGGCGAGGTCGCCCCGCCAGATGTACCGGAACAGGATCACCGCCAGGATCACCGCCGCCAGGCCGAACCACTTCACGTAGATGTTGTCGTAGAACAACTTCGTGGCGTTCTCGATGGCGTGGTCGAGCGGGCCCATCAGCTCGTTGTTGGCCAGCGCGTAGTGCAGGCCGTTCGTGGCGGCGACGAAGTTCTTGCCGATGTCGAACAGCTGGTTGCCCATCCAGGTGCCGATGGTCGTGTTCGGATCGGTGACGACCTTGCCGACGATCCCGCAGTTGTTGTCGTAGACGTGCCAGACCTGGCCCGCGTACGCGTACATGCCGTACGGGGTGTCCGGCAGGCCGTGTTCCTTGCGGGGCGCGTCGAGCGCGGCGACCATGCCCGCGGTCGGGCGTTCCGGGTTGGGGGCCTGGGCGCAGTCCTGCTGGGCGAAGGCGGAGGGGGAGAAAACGGCCAGCTGCAGGCCGACGATGCCGGTGACGATCAGGAAAGCCTTGCGCCGCCCCAGACCTCGGGGGACGAAGGAACGTCTCCGCCGCCGTCGCGCTGCCCAGTACAGCGCGACGGTGATCGCCACGAACACGACCGTGCTCATGCGGCGCTTTCCCGCCCTGACTTCTTGCCGCCGCCGACGGGTTGCTCGACTGGTTGTTCGATCGCCTCCTCGGTGAGGCCGAGCTCGAAGTCGGCCTCCAGCTCGAAGTCGGCGTCCGCTTCCGCGTACTGGGTGGGGGGCTCTGGCGGTTCGGGCATGGGCGGTGCCTCCTGCCTGGCTGCCTCGGCCGCGCCCGCGGAGTCCCGCAGCGCGTCCGGGGTGGTGTCCATGACCGCGCGGAACTGGTCCAGGTGCGGGCCGGAGAAGTCGGCCCGGATCCGTTCCACGCCACCGGTTCCGTCCGCGAAGACGAACTGCCGGGGAGCCCGGTCCCGCTCGGTCTCGGTGCGCTGCGCGGGCCGCCTGCCGAGGCTGGCGATCACCTGCTCGTAGCCCGCACCGATCGGGACCTTCAACAACCGCAACGCGTCCGCCTGCGCGGCGTCGTCGTCCAGCCGGCCGACGAACACCGAGTCCAGCAGCGTCACGAAACCCTGGATCTTCAGGAAGTCCGCCGGGATCTGGCTGGACAGCAGCACCCGGACGTTCCACTTGCGCGAGTCACGCGCGAAGCGGTTCATCAGCACACGCCCGGTCGGCACCTCGGACAGGAAGAACGCCTCGTCGATCCAGACGCCCTTGCGCAGGTCCTTGGGCCGCTCGTAGATCGACCTCTGGGTCAGCCAGGCCGCCAGGTTGAGCATCTCCACACCGAGCGACTCGGCGTCGGTCCAGTGCTCCCGGCCCACACCGTCCTTCGGCAGGGTCAGGCCGGCCATGGTCAGCACGGTCAGCCGGTCGTCGCGCGTCTCGTTGTACGGGTCGGCGTCGGCCTCGGGGATGAGCAGCGACATGCGCTCGCGCATCTCGTCGAGGAAGTCCGCCACCACGACGGCATGCTCGTGGTGCTCACTGGCGTCCCGGCGCAGGGCGTCGAACACCATGCCCGGGTGCGCGTCGAACCGGCCGCCCACGTTCCGGACGGCTCGCAGCAGCACGATCCTGGTCTGCGGCAGGCGCGCCACCTCGTAGGGCAGCAGACCCGACAACACGTCCAGCACGAGACGGCGGCGGGTGGCCGCGGCCAGCGCCTTCTCCCGGCGCCACGCGCGCTCGGTGTCCTCCTCGTCGAGGAAGTGCTCGATCAACGGCTCGGCGACCACCCGGTACGGGTTCAGGATCCCGGGCTGCGCGTTGAGCAGGTTGATCGGCCGTGCGTACGGCCGCAGCTCGGGCAGATCGCAGAGCCGGGCCAGCGGACCGGACGGGTCGAGGATCGTCCAGTAGGCGCCGGACCGCAGCGTCTTGTAGACGATGCCGCCGCCCAGGAACGACTTACCACCACCGAGACCGGCGACCATCGCCGTCAGACCCGAGGAGTCACGCAACTCCTGCGCCATCCACGGGTCCCACGCCACCGGCCGGCGCGTCGCCGTGCAGGTCTCGCCGAGCAGGATCCCGCGCCGGTCACCCACCTCAGCGGTCGCGGCGGGAACGGCGGCGGCAGCCCAGATCACCGAGCCTCGGCGCATGTACGCGGCCGAAGCCAACGGCTCACCCGGGATGAACTCCCGCGCCATCGCGTACTGGGCCTCGGGGTGCTCGATCGCGACCTTGGGCTTGTACAGGTCCAGCAGTTGCTGGGCAAGCCGGAGCGCGTCACGTTCGGTCGGACCGGACACCGCCAGGCGCCACCACGACCGCACACGCGTGCCCAGGGCGGTGAAGCCCGAGGTCATCTCGTCGTCGATCTCCAGCACCCTTGATGCCTGCCGGGCCAGCGACTGTGGCGGCTCCAGGCCGTGCTCGTCGGTGTAGTGCTTGACCTGCGAACGGACCTTGTTCATCTGCCGGGCCAGCTCGCCCTGCACTTCCTCGGGCCGCCGCACGTAGATCCGGGCCGACCACTCGACCGACGCGGGCAGCCGATCCGACTTCTGCACCCACGGGTCGTCGATCTCCGGGATTTGCAGCCCATGCATAAGTCCGACCGTCAGCACCGCGACATGCCGCGTGACCCCCGCGTTCGAGCCCGTCCGCCCGCGCACCGTGAGCGTCGGAGAATAGGGGTCCTGGTGGTAGTCGGCCGCGTCGGTGAAGCTGGCCAGGTCCTCGGGCTCCCACGCGGCGCCCGGCACGGCCGGGAGGTTGCGCGGCGCCGGCAGGCCCAGTGAGCAGGAGCGGTGCATCAGCCAGGAGATCTCCTCGGCCGTGGCCGGGCGGCCCTCCAGGCCCGCGGAGCCGATCACCTGGTCGAGGTGCTCCACCTCGCTGTCCAGCGCGACCAGCTCGGCGTCCACCGCGTCCGGGAAGATCTTGCGCAGCAACGGGGCGGCCCGTTCGACCGCCCTGTCCACCATGTTGCGCGTCTGCACCTGGACGCCGAGGTAGACCTCCTTCTCGGCCATCGAGCGACCCATCAGCTGCTGCTGCTCGCCGATCAGGTAATCGTCGAACGACATCGCGCCCGGGACATCGGGCAGCCGGCCGACCGCGTTGTGCACGTGCGCCTCGGCCCACATCCGGATCGGGTACGGCCGGGCGGTCACGCGCAGGTGCATCCACCGGCCGTGCAGCTCGGCGTACTGGCCGGCGATGGCCGCGATCAGGTCCTGGCGCTGCGAGTCGCTGCGGAACGACCAGCGCTGCGGCGCCAGCCGGTACCACGCGTACACGTCGTGGCCGGTGCGGATGAGGTGGCCATCGATGCTGCGGGCCGCGATCTCCGGCGTGTAGCTGGGCAACGACTGCTCACCGGGCAGCCGCTTGTTGCGCTTGGCCGCGGCCTTGGCCTGTGCCTTGCGGCCGGCCTTGGTGGCGGGCGGGGGCGGCATGTAGTGGTTCTGGGCCGTGGCCCGGTGCCGGTGGCGCTGCTGGCCGCCCGGCGGGAGGGCCGGCTGCTCGAACGGGTAGTCGTTCGGGCGCGGCTGCCTCGCCTGGTTCCGCCCGTCCTGGTCAGTGCCAGGCTTGCGCCGGCGTGCGAACACCGCTTACCTCCCGCCTACGGTCTTCAGATCGGCCACGTTTGCTCACCTTCGGACGCGGCCGCTGGCCGTTCACCCTTACTCTCGTCGCGCTCACCGCGCCACCCTGTCCGGCAGTGGTCTCCCGGGGAGCGGTCAGCTCCTTGCTCCACATCGTCATCACCGCGCCCAGCGGCCGTTCATGACTGATGCGGGAACAGATGAACCGGGTCAGCACCACCGTGGCCACCAGGGCCCACGCGGTGGTGAAGAAGCCGAAACCGAAGCCCATCCAGCGCTCCACGGTGAGCGACAACAGGAAGACCACGACGCCGACGCCCCACGCGACATAGCGGGCACGCCAAGGGAACGTCGCCTTCGGCGGCCCAAGCCATACCGCGTCGACGCGGTAAACCTCGTCGTCAGTACGTATCCGCACGCGATCAGGCCCGGAAAAGGCTGGCGATCCACTCGCCGATGTCCTTGCCGGCGCTGGTCGTCACCGCCAGACCGATGATCGCGAGCGCCACGACGACGCCGGCCAGCCGGCGCATCACGCCGGCGTTGTCGCCTTTGCCGCCACCCAGCCAGAGCAGCAGCAACGCCACCGCGAGCAGCAGCAGCGGCACCAGGTTGTTGAGGATCCAGTCGCGGACCCCGCCTGTGCCCAGGCCCTTCTGGTCTTGAGCGAGGGTGATCAGGGCCGTGGTCAACATCTCGAACTCCCAAATACGACGAGCGTCACGGGACCGCGTCCCGCTGTGCTTATCGAGTAGAACATGTCGGCTTCACGAGGTGTAGTGGTCGGCAAACGGACCGTAGATCCAGTTCGGCCTCCTGCTGGGCGGTCGGGTGCAAATGCCGGTGCGGATGACACTGGCCACCCCCATGATGGAGTGAGGGGCGTCGCTCCTGTGCAATGACCACCCGATTCGCCCAACATCCAGCGGAGTTCACCCGGCCGCGTAGGCACTACTTACCCTTGGTGCGGTAAGTCCCGGGCACGCTGGAGTCTAGCAACCACGTCATCGCCCGATCGGCGCAGTCACCCGTCACCCACAGGTGCCCCAAGCGGGGGTCCACCCTGGACAGATCCGCTGCTCCGCCGCCCGTTCAGGTGAAATTCGCCCCCGATCCGAGACGAGTTCGTAACCAGTTATGCACAGTAGCGCATGTGTCGAACATCTGTTCGATTGTCGCGGACCACGCTAGCACATCCGGAACAACGACAAAGAGGGCGAGGGCGCCCATGGCACCCCCGCCCTCCCGGCAGGCGTTACTTATGAGTAAAGCGACTTCCCGGTCTCCAGCAGGGTCTTAAGGTCCGACAGCACCTGCACCCAGCCGCCGCCCGCGTTCTCCAGCTTGCCGGCGACCTGGTCGGCCGTCTGCGGGGCGTTGGTGACGTCGTGGGTCAGGGTGAGGCTGCAGACCCCGTTCGGGCCCTCCTCGATCTCGTAGGTGAGCCTGGTGGCCGGTTCGTCGATCCACAGCGGGTTCCAGGTCTGCACCAGGCGGCGCGGCGGGTCGCACTCGATCACCTCGCCCTCCAGGATGACCTCGGGCGTACCGGGGTGTTCCATCATCTCCGGACTCGCGTACCCCTTGATGGCGCCGCCCGGCCGCAGGTCGTACTCGACCGGGGCCTGGTAGCCGTACTTCTTCGACCACTCCGGCGAGGTGATGGCCTCCCAGATGGCCTCGGGCGTCGCCTTGATGTAGACCCGGTGGATCTGAACGGTGGTGTTGGTGGTGGTGCTCATGGGTCCTCGTCCTCCAGTTCGGCCTTCAGGTCCGACAGCGCCGCGACCTGCTGCTCGGTGTACTTGTCGATCCACCGGTCATGGATCAGGCGGATGGGCACGGAGTTGAGAAAGTGCAGCTTCTCCCGCCCGGAGCGCCTGGTGATCACCAGGCCGGCCTCCTCGAGCACCTTGAGGTGCTTCATCACGCCGAACCGGGACATCGCCAGTTCGGACTCCAGCTCGGTCAGCGTGCGACCGTCCCGCGCGAACAGCAGGTCGAGCAGGAAGCGACGAGTCGGGTCGGCCAGGGCCTTGAACACCTTGTCGTCGTCGGTCACAAGACAAAGATAGGTGACCAAAAGGTCACATGTCAACCCGCGTGTCCCCCATTCGGCGCCCCCGTGTCCCACGTTCGAGCACCCCGAAATCTCCCGTGGCGGGGTCTCGGGGCGGACGAATGTGGAACACGGGGTCCGCGAATGTGGGACACGGGGGCGGCGAACGGGGGACACACCCCGGAGGAAAGGGGGACACGGCGGGGTGGGTGGGCGGATGAGCCGGCTTGTAAGCCGGATTCTGTACCCGGGCTCGCGCCCGGGTGGCGGCCATCCATCTGGGCCTGCCGTCGCCGGCCGGCTCGTGCGGCCTACCCGCAGGCTCGGGCGGGCCGCCCTCGAACACCTGCGCGGGCGCCCGTGGGCACCCTTTTTGGCCTTGCTCCGGGTGGGGTTTACCTAGCCACCCCGGTCACCCGGGGTGCTGGTGGTCTCTTACACCACCGTTTCACCCTTACCCGGGCCCGTGGGCCCGGGCGGTCTGTTCTCTGTGGCACTGTCCCGCGGGTCGCCCCGGGTTGCCGCTAGCAACCACCCTGCCCTGTGGAGTCCGGACTTTCCTCGACGGTCCCGCCAGGACCGCCGCGGCCGCCCCGCCGACTCATCCGCGGGAGCAATCCTATCCCACGGCGTGGAACCGGTTGCCCGGTCGTCGCGACCACTGCTCTACTCGGGCCGGTCAGCTGTTGCCCCCGACCGGCAGCTCAGATGTCCACAAGCGACGTGGGTCCACTCCGGACGCGAGGGGTCCGCGGGGAGAGTGAGTCATGGCCACGATCCTGATCGTCTCCGGCAGCCCGGCACCGGCCGCGCCGACCGGGGTCCTGCTCGGGCGGGTCTCCGGAATGCTTGCCGCGCAAGGACATGAAGTGCACACGCTGACCGTGCGGGACCTGCCGACGGTGGCGTTGCTGAGCGCGGACCTGCTCGACCCGAGCATCCGGCACGCGATGGAGCTGGTGCACCGCGCCGCCGGGATCGTCGTCGCCAGCCCGGTGTACCGCGCGGGCTACAGCGGCCTGGTGCAGTCCTTCCTGAACCTGCTGGGAAAGGACGCGCTGGCCGGCAAGGTCGTGCTGCCGCTGGCCACCGGCGGGACGCAGGGCCACCTCGTGGCGATCGAGTACGCGCTGCGGCCGTTGCTGACGGCCAGGGGCGCGATCGACGTCGTACCAGGGCATTTCGTGCCGGATACGGAGATCCACATCGAGCTGTCCGCCACCGCGAGCCTCGAGCTCGACTCGGCGGTCCGCCGGTTCGCGCTAGCGGTCACCGAACGTCCCGGCCTCGCCACGGCCTCCTAGGTACCCGTCCGGCCGGACCAGAACCGGTTGCGCGACAGGCGTTACCGGCTTGACGACGTGCACGTGGTCCGGCACATCGGCGGGCTGGTCGTTCGCCACGAGCACGAAATGCCCGCCGCGCAGGGCTTCGTACAGCCGGCCGTCGACGAGGTCCATGTCCGGCACGCGAACCGCGGGACCGTAGTGGATGCCGATGCCCGAGACCAGGCCGGCCGCCCGCGCCCCGACGTGCTTCATCAGCAACCCGCCGAGCGCGTTGCGCACGAACCGGCCCGCCTTCGACTTGATCATCGCGCCGCGGATCAACGCCCCGCTGCTGCGCAACACCATGCGCCCCACCGGGTGCCGCTCGGTCTGGTAGGTGTCCAGCAACGCGTCCGTGGCCCGTCCCCGCAGCACCGCGGCGAGCTTCCAGCCGAGGTTGGCGGCGTCCTGCAGACCGGTGTTCATGCCCTGACCGCCCGCCGGTGAGTGGCAGTGCGCCGCATCGCCGGCGAGGAACACGCGGCCCACGCGGTACTGCGGCACCTGGCGTTCGTCGCTGTGGAACCGGGACATCCAGCGCGGCGAGTGCATCCCGAAGTCCGTGCCCAGCGCCCGCCGGGTCACGTCCTTGATCTCGTCCAGGGTCAACGGGGTGTCGTCGGTGACCTGCTTGCGCCGGTCCCACGCGAAGACGCGGTACCAGCCGTCGCCGAAGGGCGCCACGAACGAGAAGCCTTCGCCGACCGCGTTGACGGTCACCGCGGACGCCGGATCGCTCGTCACCCGGACGTCGGCCAGCATGATCGACTTCAGCACCGACTTGCCCGGGAACGGCTGACCGATCAGCTGCCGGACCTTGCTGCGCACACCATCCGCGCCGACCACGTACTTCGCCGTGCGCGTGCCGCCGTCGGCCAAAGTGACGGTGACGCCGCCGGCGTTCTGGGTCAGGCCAACGACTTCGGCGCCGTGCTCGATCTTCACCCCGAGCCGGTCCGCCCGCGCCGCGAGCAGCTTCTCCACCTCGTACTGCGGGGTGATCAGGATGTAGTTGAACCGGCTGGGCAGTGCGCCCAGGTCCAGGTGGATGTGGTCGAACAGGCTCAGCTCGCGGACCCGCTGCCCGGTCTGGATCAGCTCGTCGGCCAGCCCGCGGATGTCGAGCTCTTCGAGGGTGCGGGCGTGCACGCCGAACGCCCGGGTGGTGTTCGCCTGCGACCCCGCCCGGCGCTCCAGCACGGTCACGTCCAGACCCGCTTCGGCCAGGTCACCCGCGAGCAGCAGACCAGTGGGACCGGCCCCTACGACCAGCACGTCAGTCATCTCGTCCTCCAAGTCAACAACTGTTGGCCAACACATGTTGACCCCAGTCGGGCTCGCTTGTCAACACTTGTTGGCCTACAGTTGTTGACATGAGTGAGGACAAGCCCAGGCGCTCCGAGGCGACGCGGGCCGCGATCCTGATGGCGGCCCGCGAGCGGTTCGCCAAGGACGGGTACGAACGGGCCACCATCCGGTCGATCGCCGCGGACGCGGGCATCGACCCGGCCATGGTCATGCGCTACTACGGCAACAAGGAGCGCCTGTTCGCCGCGGCCGCCGAGTTCGACCTGCGGCTGCCCGACCTGTCGGCGATCCCCCAGGCGGAGTGGGGCGAGCGGCTGATCGCGCACTTCCTGTGGCGCTGGGAGAACGACGAGACGATGATGGCGCTGCTTCGAGCGGGCGTGACCAACGAGGCCGCCGCCGAGCGCATGCGGACGATCTTCGCCGCCCAGGTCGGACCCACCCTGTTCAAGGTCGCCGACGACCCGGCCACCGTGCCCACCCGGGCGGGCCTGCTGGCCAGCCAGATCCTCGGGTTCGCCTTGTGCCGGTACATCCTGGGGCTGCCACCCGTTGTGGACATCTCCGCCGAGGAAGCCATCCGATGGATCGGTCCCACTCTGCAGCGCTACCTCATAGGGTGAACCTCATGCTCGGTTTCTCCACGCTCGGTTGCCCCGGTCTCCCCCTTCCGGCGGTCGCCGTCCTGGCCCGGAAGTACGAGATCCCCTTGGTCGAACTGCGCTGCGCGGACGACGAACCCGTGCACGTGGGCATCTCCAAGGACGCGCGAAAGCAGGCTTTGGAGGACCTGGCCGGGCTGCGGATCAATTCGCTGGCGTCGTACTACCGGCTTTGCGACGACCCGCTCGACAAGCTGAAGACCCACATCGAACTGGCGCACGACATGAACTCGCCGGCGATCCGCGTGTTCCCGGGCAAGTCGCCGGAGACCTCGATCGACCTCGCCGCCGAGCGGCTGGCGCAGGCGGCCGAGGTCGCCGAAGGTGTCACTTTGCTTGTGGAGACGCATGATCTCCTGCTGAAGGGCGCGGAGATCGCGGCCGTGCTCGAACGTTCGGGCGCCCAAGGCGTCGGCGCGGTGTGGGACGCCATGCACACCTGGCGGGACGGCGAAACCCCCGCCGAGGCAGGCGAACACCTGCGGCCGTGGCTGGGCGAGCTGCAGCTCAAGGACGCGGCGTCGGGCACGGACCGGCGCCCGCTCGTTCCGGGGACCGGGACCGTGCCCATCCGGGAAACCCTTGCCGCGGCACGGGGTTTCACCGGGCCGATCGTGCTGGAGCACGAGACCAAGTGGTACGCCGACGCCGCGCCGTTCGAGGAGTCGCTAGCCGCGTTCGCCCGGATCGTGCGAGGTGTCGTTGACCAGGCGGACTGACGCGTTCCCGTCCGGGTAGAACTCCACAATGGACAGTGACGCCAGGTCGAGGTGCAGCCGGAACAGCAGCGACGGCCCGGCGTCCAGCCCCATCCGCAGCAGCGACTTGATCGGCGTGACGTGGCTGACCAGCACGACCGTCGAGCCGCCGTGCGCGGCGATCAGCTCGTCACGGGCCTCGCGGACCCGCCGGTGCACCTCGTCGAAGCTCTCGCCGCCGGGCGCGGGCACCGACGTGTCGCCGATCCAGCGCCGGTGCAGTTCGGGATCACGTTGGGACGCCTCGGTGAACGTCAGCCCTTCCCAGGCGCCGAAATCGCACTCGATGAGTCCTTCGTGGATCTCGACCTTGCCGCCGACCGCGTCTGCCACAGCCTGCGCGGTCTGCCGGGTGCGCCCCAGCGGCGAGGAAACGATCGGCGTTGACGCGTCCACAATGGATGCCAGGCGGGCCGCGACCGCCGCGGCCTGCTTCTCCCCCAACGGGGTCAGCGCGGGCTCACCCCGTCCGGAGTAACGACGCTCGACCGACAACGGGGTCTGGCCGTGGCGCAGCAACAACATCCGCGTCGGCGTGCCTTTGACGCCGGTCCACCGTTGCGGGGTGGTGACGGGTTTTTCTTCCTGCTGCTTGCCGTCCATGGCCTCGTTGGCCAGCCGGTCGGCGTGTTTGTTGAGCTCGCGGGGAATCCACTCGTAGGTGATCGAACCGAACTTCGCGGCGAGCGTGCGGGCCTGCTGGGCCAGCGGCTGCATAGCCGGGTGCTTGATCTGCCAGCGGCCGGACATCTGCTCGACGACGAGCTTGGAGTCCATCCGCACGGCGACCTCGGTGGCGCCCAGCTCGGCCGCCGCGGTCAGGCCGGCGATCAGGCCGTTGTACTCGGCGACGTTGTTCGTCGTGATGCCCACGCTGGCCGCGCGTTCGGCAAGCACCGCATGGGTTTGCGCGTCGAACACCACCGCGCCGTACCCGGCGGGCCCGGGGTTGCCCCGTGACCCGCCGTCGGCCTCGACGATGACCTTCACAGGCCGGACTCCCCGGTCCGGATGAGGATCGCGCCGCACTCTTCACAGCGCACGACGTCGTCCGCGGCGGCCGTCTTGATCTGCGACAACGCGGTCCGGTCCAGCTCGAGCCGGCAGGCCCCGCAGCGGCGGGCGCGCAGCAGCGCCGCGCCGGTGCCCTTGTGCTCGCGGACCCGGTTGTACAGCGCCAGCAACGGTTCCGGGAAAACCGGCAGCAGCTTCTCGCGGCGGGCGGTGGCGCGCGCCTCCTGAGTGGCCAGGTCGGCGAACACCTCGTCGCGGCGGGACGCGGCGTCGGACACCGCGGCCTCGGCCTTGGCCAGCTCCACCTCGGCGTGCTGGGTGTCCATCTCCAGCGCCTCACGGCGTTCCATCAGCTCGAGCAGATCGTCCTCGAGCACGCCCTGGCGGCGCTGCAACGTGGCGATCTCGTGCTCCAGGTCGGTCATCTGCTTGGCGGCGACCGTGCCGGACTGCATCAGCTTGGCGTCCCGGTCGGCCCGGGAGCGGACCGCCTCGATCTCCTTCTCCTGGCGCTTGAGCTCCCGGTCCAGGTCGTCGAGCTGCGTGGTCACGGCGACCTGCGCGTCCTTCTTGACCCGGACGGTCTTCTCCGCCTCGGCGATCTCGGTGATCTCCGGCAGGGTGCGCCTGCGGTGGGAGATCCTGGCCAGCTCGGCGTCGGCCTCGGCGAGGTCCAGGAGCTGGCGCTGAACGGCTGGGTCAGCTTTCACGGCTGGTCCTCCTGGTCTCTGGCCGCGCGCAACGTCCAGGGGTCGGTGCGGCGGGTGGATACGTGAGTCTCGACGTTACCCCCGAACGCGGCGCGCAGGACGCCCGCCGCCTGCTCGCACCACGGCCACTCACTGGCCCAGTGCGAGACGTCGATCAGGGCGGGCGCGCTCACGGCGGAGTCGAGGTGTTCGCCGGTGACGTGGTGCCGCAGGTCGGCGGTGACGTAGGCGTCGACATGCGCGGCCGCGGCCTCGCCGAGCAGCGAGTCACCCGCGCCGCCACAGACCGCGACTGTCCTAATGAGACGCTTCGGGTCGCCCGCGGCGCGGATCCCGCCGACGGTCTCCGGCAGCCGGTCGGCCACCTGCTGGGTGAACTCGGCCAGCGTCATCGGCTCGGGCAGGTCGCCGATCCGGCCGAGCCCGGTCGGCCCTTCGCCGCTCAACGGGCGCCGTACGACCACACCGATCGCGGCGGCGAGTGCGTCGGACACCCCAGGGTTCGCCGAGTCCGCGCTGGTGTGCGCGCAGTACAACGCCACGCCCGCCCGGATCAGGCGGTGCACGACGCTGCCCTTGGGTGTACTGGCCGGAACGCCGTGCACTCCCCTGAGCAGCAACGGGTGGTGGGCGATGATCATCTGCGCACCGACAGCGACCGCTTCGTCCACAATGGACTCCACCGGGTCGACGCAGAGCAGCACCTTGTCCGCGGGCTCGGCGAGGTCACCGCAGACCAGGCCGACCGCGTCCCACGGTTCGGCCAGCTCGGGCGGGTACGCGGCCTCCAGCGCCACCACCACGTCATGAACCGTACTCACGCAACCTCCACCGGCCATGCCGACAACAACCTCGCGGTCTCGGCCGGCGGGCGCACCGCCAGCCGGACGTGATCCACCGACAACCCCGGGAACGTCTCACCGCGGCGGACGGCGATCCCCCGTTCCCGCAACGTTTCCCTCGTCTTGCGCCCGTCGGGAACCCGGATGAGCACGAAGGGCGCGCTCGGCTCGACGACGATCTCCACGCCGGGCACGTTCTTCAGCGCCGCGACGAACTCGTCCTTGTATTCCAATGCTTTCTCCGCTGCGGCGGCAGCCTCCGCGACCGCGGCGGGCTCACAGCAGGCCTGTACCGCTTCGAGAACCAACGTGCCCACTGGCCACTGTGGACGGTCCCAGGCCAGCTTCTCCAGCGTTGGCTTCGGCCCCAGCACATACCCGGCCCGCAGCCCGGCGAGCGCCCAGGTCTTGGTCAGGCTGCGGAACACGAGGACATCGGGATCGCCGGTCAGGGTCTCGGGTTCGCCGGGGAGGGCGTCCATGAACGCCTCGTCGACCACGAGCAGGCGCCCCGGCCGGGCGAGTTTCCGGATGAGTTCGGCGGGATGGGTGACCGACGTGGGGTTGGTCGGGTTGCCGATGACGACCATGTCGGCCTCGTCCGGCACCAACTCGGGCCGCAGCACGTAGTCGCCGTCCAACAGCACGCGGTGCACCGGCACACCCGCGTTCCGCAGCGCCACCTCAGGCTCGGTGAAACTCGGGTGCACGACCGCGGCCAGCCTCGGCTCGAGGTTCGGCAGCAACGCGAACCCCTCCGCCGACCCGTTCAGGACCAGCACCTCGTCGGCCCGCCGCCCATGCCGTGCGGCCACCGCCTCGCGCGCCGACACGTCGTCGGCCGCCGACGGATACGTCGCCAGCCGGTCCAAAGCCGCCGCCAACCGGTCACGCAGCCATCGCGGCGGTGCCGGGAGCCACACGTTGACCGCGAAGTCCAGCATGCCCGGGGCGGTGTCCTTGTCGCCGTGGTGGGTCAGGTCCTCGCTGGTCATCACGGGGATTCTAATGGGCTCGGTAGGGTGATCCCCCGTGCGCCTTGCCTTCGTCTGTACCGGGAACATCTGCCGCTCGCCGATGGCCGCGCTGGTGGTCGGCGAGTACCTGCGCCGCGCGGGCCTCGACGACGTCGAAGTCGTGAGCGCGGGAACAGGTCCGTGGCACGTGGGTGAGGCAGCGGACAGCAGGGCCCAGAAGGTTCTGGTGGACCACGGTTATCCCAGTGCGCACGTTGCCGCGCAGGTCGGCCGCGAGCATCTGGACGCTGATCTGTTGCTGGCCATGGACTCCGGGCATTTCCGGGACCTGCGGCGGATGGCCCCGGCCGCGGACGTCCGGATGTTCCGGTCGTTCGATCCCGCCGCGGACGCGGACGACCTCGACGTGCCGGACCCGTACTACGGCGGTCCGGGTGGGTTCATCGAGGTGTTGGAGTTGATCGAGGCGGCGGCGCCCGGGCTGGTCGAGTGGGTGCGGGAGAACCGGTGAGGGACCCGCGGGCGGCGGTGGCGGAGCTGACGGGCAACGAGGCCACGTCGGTGCACCGGCTCGGCGGCACGGTCTACGAGGTCGAACTCGCCGATGGAGACCTGGTCGTCGCGAAGTGGCACTCCGAAGCAACGGCGGTGCTGGCCGAGGCGAAGTCGCTGGACTGGATCGGCGAGGCGGCCGTCCCCGTCCCGGCGGTCCGGGGGCACAACGAGAACTGGCTGGTCATCGAGCAGATCGAGCCCGGCAGCCCGCAGCACGCCGAACAGCTGGGCCGCGATCTGGCCGAAATGCACCGCCTCGGGGCACGGAAGTTCGGCGAGCCCCCGCCCGACGGCCCCACGGACGCCTGGATCGGCCTGGCCCGGATGACCAACATCCCGATGGACACCTGGGCCGAGTTCTATGCCACCCAACGGATCGAGCCCTACGTGCGGCAGTCCGGCATCGACCCGGCGCCCTTCGACGAGGTCGCCCGCAAGCTCGAGGACCTGGTGCCGGTCGAGCCGCCCGCGCGGCTGCACGGCGACCTCTGGTCCGGGAACGTGCACTGGGCCACGGACGGCCGCGCCTGGCTGATCGACCCCGCGGCCCACGGCGGCCACCGCGAGACCGACCTGGCGATGCTCCAGCTGTTCGGGTGCCCGCTGCTGGATCGCGTGCTGGGTGCGTACAACGAGGTGTACCCGCTGGCCGATGGCTGGCAGAAACGCGTGGCGCTGCACCAGATCTGGCCGCTGCTCGTGCATACCGTGCTGTTCGGCGGCGGTTACGCCGGACAGGCGCTGTCCGCCGCGCGCGCCGCCCTGCGAGCATGATCGGCGTGCAGGCATTCGGCAGTGACGGGTGGGAATGGTTCACCGAACCCGCGGAGTGGACGCTGGACGACGACGGGCTGACGGTGCACACCGACGCCGGGTCGGACTTCTGGCGGACCACGCACTACGGGTTCATCCGCGACAACGGTCACATCCTCGGCCGCTGGACCGAGGGCGACTTCACGCTCCAGGCGACGTTCGCGGGCCAGTACACCCACCAGTACGACCAGGCCGGGATCGCGCTGCGGATCGACGCGGAGAACTGGGTCAAGACCGGCATCGAACTGGTCGACGGCCAGTACCAACAGTCCGTTGTGGTCACTCGTGGTGTCTCCGACTGGTCTGTCGTGCCTGTTCCCGATGCCGCCAATGTGACGATCAGGGCCACCCGCGCCGGCGACACCGTGACGGTCTACGCGGGCGGCACGATGTTGCGGCTGGCCTACCTGCCACCTGCGGTTCCGGTGCACGCCGGGGTGATGTGCGCGTCGCCGGACGGGCCGGGTTACCGGGTCAGGTTCTCCGCCGTGTCGCTGGGGTAGCTACCGTGGAGGCGTGCGGTTGCGGAATCTGCTCCGGCCAGGGTGGCTCTCGCTGACGGCGTTGGTGATCATGTTCGCCATCGCCTGCTTCACCCTGCTCGCGCCGTGGCAGTTCCGCCGGCACGAGGAGCGCAAGACCACGAACGACCAGATCACGGCGTCGTTCAAGGCCCCGCCCGCGCCGCTGGACCCGTCCATGCACGAGTGGCGGCTGGCCACGGTGACCGGCACGTTCGTCGGTGACAAGGAGATCGTCGCGCGGCTGCGGACCGTGCAGGGCGAGCCCGCGTTCGAGGTGATGGTGCCGTTCCGCCGGACCGACGGCCAGGTACTGCTGGTCGACCGCGGCTTCCTGCGGCCAGAGCAGTCCCAGGTCCCGGCCTACCCCGCGCCCCCGGCCGGCCAGGTCACGCTGACCGGGCGGATCCGCGCCGACGAGACCGACCCGCAGAACCGCAACGCCTTCGCCGACGCCGGTACCCAAGGCAAACTCCAGTCCTGGGCGGTCGACTCCCGGGTCGTGGCCCGCGCCACCGGGCTGACCATCCAGCCCGGGTATCTGCAGCTGGAGAGCAACAGCCCGGGTGTGCTCGGGCCGTTGCCGTTGCCGGAGCTCGACGCCGGGCCGTTCCTGTCGTACGCGCTGCAGTGGATCGCGTTCGGCACGATGGCCCTGCTCGGCTGGTTGTACTTCACCTGGCGTGAACTGCAGCCCGGTGGCGCTCTCACCGGCGAACGCCCGCGCCGCAAGTCCGTCGCCGAGCTGGTCGCCGAGGAAGAGGCCGCCGAACGCGCGGCCGCTGCCCGTTCCTGATCAGACCGCCGCCTTCTTCGCCGCGTCCCGGTACCGCTTGGGCGCGACGCCGACCGTGCGTTTGAACGCGTTGCTGAAGGCGCTGTCGGACGAGTAGCCGAGCGACCGCGCGAGCGTGGACAACGGTGTGTCGTCCTGACGCAAAGTCCGCTGTGCCAAGCGCATTCGCCAGTTGTGCAAGTACGTGAGCGGGGGCATCGCGCGCAACAGCTCCCCGCCGGCCGCGCCGAGGTCGATGTGACCGCCCACCGAAGCCACCTCATCGCCTGAGCCGACGTGCACGATCGGCAGCGGGCGCCCGGCGAACAGACCCGTCGCATCCACCGGATCGAGTCCGGGGTCGCTCGATACGGTGAACTCGTGGTTGCCGTCGAACACGGCGACGTCACCGGTCTCCAGCCGAACCTGCTGGTCCAGCCCGGGAATCGACAACCAGAGCATCTGGTGTGCCACCAGCCCGCAGCTCGACGGTCTCGGCGGCGTCTACTGGCAGAACTCCGACATCGCCCAGGTCGTGCCGACCGCCACCCAGGCCAGGCTGGCCATCGGGAAACTCGACACCCAGGGCGTGATGCCGTACGCGATCGACCCCGAGTCCGCCGAACGGCTGTGGAAGCTCAGCGAGAGCCTGATCTAGCCTCCGCAACCCCCGCAGCCGCCACAACCTCCACCGCCACAACCACTTCCGCAACCGCCGCCATCGTTGGACGACGTCGTCTCGGCGACTGGCGGGACGAGCGCGGTGGCGATGGTGGGGTCGGGGAAGAGCCCGAAGCCGCCCACCGCAACGAGTCCCGCGGCGCCGACGAGGGGCGTGATGCGGTCGCCCGCCTTCTCGGCCGCGATGTCCTCGTGCAGCTTGTCGCCCGCCCGGCTGCGCCACCGGGTGGACGCGTTCGGCCGGCCGAGCAGGATCACCAGCGAGACCACGACCAGGATCAGCAGGAACACGACCGGCCGGCCCAACGAGATCCCGTTGATCAGCCGGGCGACACCGACGAGGAACACCACGAGCACCGGCAACGTGATCAGGAACTTCTGCCGTGGGGTCTCGCGGTGCAGCAAACCCCTGTTGTACAACGACTCCTCGGTGGCATTGACGGTCCAATGGCCACTCGTCGCGAGCTGTGCCGCCGAACGGGGACGCTGTTCCAGCAACTGCAGCAAGTCCTGCTCCAGCGGGGTCTGCGCCGGAGCACCGGTTGGCGTCAGGTCACCATCACGCTGCACCCGCAGCGCGCCGCGCTCGACCATCCGCGCGATGGCGACCTCCTGTAATCGGCGCGGGCCGCCGCACAGGTAGGCGACCTCGTCCTCGCTGAGCCGCCCCTGCTCCCGCTCCGGGGCGGTCCACCAGTGGTTACGCAGAGCCTGGCTGAGCCAGATGGCGGCGATCATCGCGCCGATGTAGATGAACAGGAACTCCGGTCCCGACAAGCCCCAGGGCTCCATTGTGCGCCTCCTCACCCCGTGCCGTGCACGGTACGGGCGCGGAGTCCCCTTCCACCACAGGAACGTTCCTATCCACCGCAACTACCGCCACTGCGGGAACCAGAGCTCCCATCAGAGGATGAAGCGCTGACGGCAGACCTGCCCGGCCACCGCACTACCGGCGGCTGAGCAGCGCGAGCACGGCCGAAGCGCCACCCGCGAGGGCACCAACGACCCGCGAAAGTTCAACCGCTCGTGTGACGTGCCCGGCGTCGGGGCTACGCCCGGTGCCGAGCACCGGCCGTTCCTCCACCCCATGCGAGTACACGGTTCGCCCGCCCAGGCGAATCTCCAGCGCCCCGGCGAAGGCCGCCTCGACCCGGCCGGCGTTCGGGCTGGGGTGCGCCGCCGCGTCCCGCCGCCAGGCCCGCCAGGCGCCCTGCGCGGACCCGCCCACAACGGGCGCTCCCGCGACCGTCAACGCAGCCGCGGCACGGGCTGGCACCAGGTTCACGACGTCGTCCAGCCGCGCGGAAGCCCAGCCGAACCGGCGGTATCGCGGCGACCGGTGCCCGACCATCGCGTCCAGGGTGTTGATGGCCCGGTAGCCCAACAGGCCCGGCACGCCGAGGACAGCGCCCCAGAACAGCGGCGCGACCACGGCATCCGAGGTGTTCTCGGCCACAGACTCGACGGTCGCACGCGCCAGCGCGGTCGCGTCCAGGGCCTCCGGATCGCGGCCACAGAGGTTGGGCAAACGCTTGCGCGCCGCCTCGACATCCCCGGAGTCCAGCGACCGGCCCATCGACGTGCCCTCGCTGGCCAGCGACTTACCACCGAGAGCGAGCCAGGTGGCCGCCGCGGTGCTCGCCACCCGCAGCACCGGGTGACGCTTCCCGGCGCGCTCCACCAGCACCCCGAGCCCGACCGCCGAACCCACCAGCGCGCCCGTGTAGAGCACCCCGGGCAGCTTGTGGTCCCGGTAGGCCAGCTTCTCCAAACGTGCTGCCGCCGCACCGAAAACCGCCACCGGATGACCGCGCCGGGGGTCACCGAACACCCCGTCGGCCACGATCCCGAGCAGCAGCCCCAACGCCCGTCCCGCTGTCACCCGAACCCTCCCGAAAACGCCCCACCGGGAACCGTAGCGCCGCCTATGTCGGACCCGGCAGCTAGGGTGCAAAGCCGTGAACCCCGACCAGCAGGACCGATCGGTGGGCGCCGGGCCCACGGATCGCCTTGGGCTGTACGCGTACCTGCAAGCCAGGGAGCACATGCGGACATACCTGGCGATCATGCGGCTGTTCACGGCCACGCTGCTGGCCGACCTGTCGGCCGGGGACGTGGCCGCGGCGCTGGCGTCGGCCGAGCGGGAGGGCACGGTCGAGCGCGGCGAGTCGCGCATCGAGAACGTGATCACCCGGCTCAAGCAGCTGGTCGAGTGGGGCAACCTGGTGCAGGGCCGGCGCGAGGTGGTCGCCGCCAGCATCGCCGAGTTCCAGCACGGCAGCGTGCGCTACCAGGTCAGCAAGCTCGCCGTCCGGGTGCAGCGGGACGTCGACGAGCTGCTGCGGGTGCCGGAGGGCGCCCGGGAGGTGTCCCGTGAGCTCCTGCCGGCGATCGAGCGCGGCCTGAGCCAGCTGGGCAAGTCACTGGCCACGGCGGTCCAGCAGGACCAGCGCGACCCGGAGTCGGCCGCCGCCACCCGGGCCCGCGAGCTGCTGGCCGAGCAGGTGACCACGCTGTTCCTGCAGCACGCCGAGCTGGCCGCGACCGTGCGCGACTTCTACGCGTACCTCGGCCAGGTGGTGACCAGGCACCACCTGGGCGCGGACGAGATCTCCGGATTCCGCAACCTCCTGGTGGAGTACATCCAGAAGGTCGTCGAGGACGTGCTGAGGCAGACCCCGGCCATCGCCGAGCACCTCACCGGGCGGTTCGCCACCGCGCGGCCGGAGTTGTTGCGGCTCTTGGGTTCCACCGACGATCTGGGCGCGGATGTCGAACGCGCCCGTGGCCGGTCGGCGGGTGACTGGCAGGAGCTGACCGACTGGTTCGTTGACCGTCCCGGGCGGCCATCGCAGGTCACGGTGCTGCGTGAGGCCACCGCGAGGGCGATTGGTTCTTTGCTGGCCAGCGTGAAGCGCGCGACCGCGGGCGGTGGGCTGCTGCCCGGGCGCCGGGCGGAGTTGCTCAAGCTGGCCAAGTGGTTCGACGACGGCACCGCGCAGGACGGCGCCGAGCTGTACGCGGCCGCGTTCGGGATGTACTCGTCGCGGCACCTGCTGCCCGCGCCCGAGCACGACTCGGACGACGAACGCACGCCGTGGAGCGAGGGCCCGGTCTGCGATGTGACGGTGAGCGTGCGCAGCCGCAGTGACCGGGGCGCGCGTGGCCGGACCTCGCGGATCATGGACGACCCGATCACCGAGCAGTCGCTACTGGCCGAAGCGCGGCAGGCCGACGAGCTACGTGCGGCCGATGTGGCCGAACTCGCCGCAGCCGCGCCGAACCTGAGCGAGGTCACGCTGTCGGCGGGGGCGCTCGGTGTGTTGTGCGAGCTGCTGACCATGGCGATGGCGCAACGGGACGGCGCCAAGGACTCCGGCGCGGCCGAGGACCAGGTGCGCGGGCTGACCGTGCGCATCGAGTACGCCGAGGGCGTCACCACCCAGGTCCGGTCGACCGGCGGAACGTTGACACTGCGCGATTCCACGCTCGTGTTGTCCGGAGGCGGGACATGAGGCTGAACATGGCCGACCCGCTCGACGGGCTGGCGGACATCGACGCGGCCAACGTGGTCCGGTGTGCCCGGACGTTGCTGCGGCGCCCGTTGCTGCGCATCGGCGGGCCGGACGGCGAGCTGCTTCCGTTGGTATACCGGCATCGTGTGGTGCTGGGTGAGTTGTTCACCGCCCTGCTGGGCTACCGGCTGGTGGTCGAGCGGAAGTTCGCGCGGCTCTACAAAGCCGGGCCGGGCAAGGATTCCACCCGCGGCGTGCCCGAGCTCTCCCCGCGCGGCTACGCCTATCTCGCGCTGACGATGGCCGCGCTGACCGGCACCGGGCGTCAGGTTCTGTTGTCCCGGCTGGTTTCGGACGTCCGGTCCGCGGCGGTCGAGGCGGGCATCGAGGTGATCGACACGATCGCCGACCGGCGCGCGCTCACCGCGGCACTACGGCATCTGGTCGCACTGGGCGTGCTCACCGAGACCGAGGGCACGGTGTCGTCCGCATCGCAGGACGCCCCGGCCGAGGCGTTGATCACAATCGAGACCGACCTGCTGGGCCAGCTGCTGTCCGGTCCGGTGGCCGAGGCCGAGGACGCATCGGCGCTGGTCACCCTGGCCGCGCGGACCGCGCCACGCCGGGTGGACTTCCTGGTGCGGCGCAAACTCGTCGAGAGCCCGGTGGTGCTCTACGCGGAGCTGGCCGAGGACGAGCGGGAGTGGCTGCTGCGCAACCAGCGGCGCGAGTCCTACCTGCTGGAGCGGTGTTTCGGGCTGTTCACCGAGACCCGGCTGGAGGGCATCCTGGCGGCCGATCCGGAGGAGTACCTGTCCGATGTGATGTTCCCGGGTACCAGTACAGTCGCGAGGATCGGGTTGCTCGCGCTGCCCGACCTGCTCGCCCAGGACGCCGGTGAGACACCGGAAGAGTCCACAGTGGACAGTGCGGGACGACGGCCGGTGAGCCCCGGCCGCGTCCGCGAGGTCTGCGAGCGGCTCGTCGCCGACTACCCGGCGGCCTGGTCGCGGCAGGCGGGCGAGGACATCGACGGAATCGTCGCGGAGGTGCTGGCCCTGTTCGTCCACATGGGACTCGCGGTGCCCGATGGCGACCAGTGGTGGCTGTCGCCGGCCGCGGCCCGGTGGTGGCCCGAGCCGGACGGCGACCCGGAGCGCGAAGTGGCCGAGGTGCCCGCACAACCCGAGGTGCCAGGGTGGTCGTTGTTCGACGAGGAGGCAGGCGCATGACCGCCACATTCCGATCCCCTGCGGGGGATCGCGCCCCCACCGGACGCTGGCGGTTGCACCGGGGCGGGATCGTCAACGTCTGGCAGTACGCCGAGCAGACCTTCGACTTCTCCGGCGGGCGCGCGATCTTCCAGGGCACCAACGGTTCCGGCAAGTCGCGCACGCTCGAGCTGCTGCTGCCGCTGTGCCTGGACGGCGACCTGCGGCAGCTGGGCTCCAAGGGGTTCGACACGGTGTCGATCCGGCGGCTGATGCTGGACGACTACGACGGTGGCCCGAACCGGATCGGCTACGCCTGGATCGAGCTGCAGCGCGACGGGCACCACCTCACCTGCGGTCTCGGCGTGAAGGCGTCCAAGACTTCCCAGCAGATCTCCGATTCCTGGCGGTTCATCACGCCCGAACGCGTCGGCCACGACTTCCAGCTCGTCGGCGCGGACCGCGTTCCGCTGGGCGCCGCGCAGCTGCGTGAGGTGCTCGGCGCGGACTGCGTGCTGGAGGAACAGGCGTTCCGCGCCAAGATCGCGGAGACGGTCTATGGCGTGCCGGCCGGGCGGTATGGCGACCTGCTGCACCTGCAGCGGACCCTGCGCAACCCGGACGTCGGCCTGAAGGTGCTTGAGGGGCAGCTGGAGCAGATCCTCTCGGATGCGTTGCCGCCCTTGGACTCCGCGATGATCGAGCAGCTGGCGACCTCGTTCGACGACCTGGAGTCGATCCGGGAGAACATCACCCGGCTGGGCACCGCGGACAAGGCGCTGCGGACGTTCCTGCGCACGTACTCGGACTACGCGCTGGGCGGGATCCGGTCTGCCGCGGACCGGTTGAAGGGCAGCGAGGACACGGTTCGCCGGCTCGGCGCGCAGACCGCCAAGCTGACCAAGGACTTGGAGAAGGCCCGGACCGAGCGCGCCGACGCGGAGCGGTCCGAGGCCGAGATCGAGGCGGGCGAGCAGCAGGCCGAGGAGACCATCGGCGCGCTCAAGGAGCTGCCCGCGTTCCGCGACCTGCAGGACCTGCAGAGCCGCGAAAAGCTCGTCGCCGCGGCGCGTTCGGCCGCCTCGGCCGCCTTGGACGTGGCGAGCAAGCAGCGCACCGCCGAGGACGCCACGGTCGACGGCGTGGTCCGGTTGCTGCGCCGCCTGTCGCAGGACCTCGACTCCGCCGGTGAGTTCGGTGAGTCACTGCGGACGGCCTTGCAGGCGGCCGGGCTGGACACCTCGCTGTGCCCGACTTTGCCGCGCTGGGCGGAAAGCGACGGCGAGACGATCACCGAGCGGGTCCGCGCAAAGCCCGATCCCGAGGCCGAGCCGCTGCCGATCGAACGCAAAGTTCCGCCACCGGTCGCCGCCGACGACCTGCTGCAGTCGCTGACCGAGGCCGCGGAACGCGCCGGGCGTGCCGCCAAAGAGGCCCGCAGCCGCAGCGCGTTGACGTTGGCATTGCACCAGCAGGCCGTTGAGCAGGAGAAACAGGAGCAGCGGGTCGAGACGCTGCGGTCGTCCGCGCGGGCCGCGCAGCTGGAGGCGACCGAGGCGTCCGGCCGGCGCAACCAGGCCAACCAGGAGCTGATCACCGAGTCCGACGTCTGGCTCGAGCAGGTCGCCACCTGGCGCAAGGCCGGTCCGTTGCGGGATGCGGCGCCGGAACGCGAGCTCCCGATGCCGTCCATTGAGGACATCTCCGCGAACCCGGCCGAGGCCCGCGCGCTGGCCACCGCGGCCCGGCAGTGGACCGCTCCCCTGGTCCAGGTCGCCCGCGAGACCGCGCACACCGCGTCCCTGCGGCGCACCGAGACCCGTGAGGCCATCAGCCAGCGCGACGCCGAACTGGCCGGTCTCCGCGCGGGCAAGGAGCCCACGCCGGAGACCCCGGCAGGCCGGGATGCCAGTGCTGGCGCGGCTTTCTACCAGCTCGTGGACTTCCGCAAGGACCTGTCCGACGCCGAGCGGGCCGGGATCGAGTCCGCCCTGGAGGCCAGCCGGCTGCTGAACGCGCTGGTCACGCCGGATGGCTCGGTTCCGGCGCTGGCCGACGTGCTCGCCAGCCCGGGAGCCGCGGTGCCGGGCGCCTCGCTCGCGGATGTCCTTGTGGCGGTTGAGGTTCCGGGCAGCCCGGTGGACGCGTCCCGGGTGGACGCGTTGCTGCACAGCATCGGCCTCGACTCGTCGGATGCCCCGATGACGCTGGGCCGGGACGGCGCCTGGCGCGCGGGAGCGTTGCACGGGACCTGGCTCAAGCCCGCTGCGGAGTACGTCGGCGCAGGTGCGCGCGCCGCCGCCCGGCAGCGCCGGATCGGTGAGCTGGAAGAGGAACTGTCCGCGCTGCGCGAGGAGCTGGCCGCCGCCGAGGAACAGCAGCGGACCGCGAACGACGTCGTCGCCGAGTGGGAACGGCACCTGGAGAAGTTCCCCGGCGACGAGGAGCTGATCGCCAAGCACACCCGGATGCGGGCCGAGCAGGAGGCGACCGAGCGCGCCAACAAGCACGCCCAGCAGCTGCGCGAAGAGCACGACCAGATGCAGGCGCGCTGGCAGGCCACGACCGCGGACCTGTTGCGCCAGGCCGGAGACGCGGGTCTGTCCCCTCGGTCCGACGACCTGCGCCAGGCCCAGCAGTCCGCCGCCGAGGCCCAGGGCGCCGCGGAACGTCTCGCCGAAGCGTTGCGGCAGCGGTGCAAGGGCACGGTCGAAGACCTCGTCGACGCGTTCCACCGGTACAACTCGGCCGTCGAGGACCGCACCACGGCGGAGGCCGAGGCGGACCAGCGCTGCGCCGAGTACGCCGCCCAGGCCGGGACGTTGTCCGAGCTGACCGGCGCGGTCGGCGGTGAGGCCAAGGAGATCGCGGCCCGGCTGGCCGAGCTGGAGTCGTCCCGCAAGCGCATGCGCGGTTCGCTCAAGGACGTCCGCGAGCAGATCACCGAGCTGCGCGAACAGGCGGCCAAGCTGGATGCCTTGCTCGGCAACGCGACCGAGCAGCTGACCGGCGCCGAGGAGGCGCAGTCCGCCGCGCTGCGGGGGTTCGAGGCCGTCGTCACCGCTCCGGGGGCTTTGTCCGCCGCCCTGCCCGACCTCGAAGAGTCCGATCTGGACTCGGTCCGCGCGGCGCTGGCCGAGGCGTCGGATCGCAAGAACGCCAGCGAGACCGCGGTCATCACCAAGCTCCAGGACCTGCAGTCCGCGTTGGCCGGTGGTTACGACATCGCCGCCGACGAGCACGCGGGCCTGTTGACCGTGAGCGTCGCCGGTGAGGAAGGCGGGCGGCCGGTCGCGTTGGCCGCCAAGCAGGTGTCCGAGAAACTGGCTGAGCAGCGCGGTTTCCTGGACGAGCAGTACCAGCGGATCTTCGCGGACTACCTGATCCGCGACCTGGCCGAGTGGTTGCGCGGGCAGATCGCGGTGGCCGAGGACCTGGCCAAGCGGATGAACGAGGTGCTCAGCCAGGCCCAGTCCAGCCAGGGCGTGCACGTCCAGCTGGAGTGGAAGCCCTCCGCGGCACTGGACGACGAGACCCGCCAGGCCCTGTCGCTGGTCCGGATGCCTTACGGGGAACGGACTTCCGCCCAGGACGCGACCCTGCGCCGGGTGTTCACCGAGCGGATCGAGGCCGAACGGGACACCCACTCCAGCGGCTACGCCGAGATCCTGTCGCGCGCGCTGGACTACCGCTCATGGCATGCGTTCACCGTGCGCGTGGCCGACACCGGCCCGGACGGCAACCAGCGCGTCCGCCGCCTGCGCCAGCTGTCCTCCGGTGAGACCCGCCTGGTGTCGTACGTGACGTTGTTCGCCGCTGCGGCAGCGTTCTACGACGCCGTGAGCAGCTCGTCCGACGACTTCGCCCCGCTGCGCCTGGTCCTGCTCGACGAGGCCTTCGAACGCCTCGACGACCCGACCATCGCCCGCATGCTGGGCCTGCTCGTCGACCTCGACATGGACTGGGTGATCACCTGGCCCAGCGGCTGGGGTGTCTCGGACAAGATCCCGCGTATGCACATCTACGACGTCCTGCGCCCCCGCAACGGCCGTGGAGTCGCCTGTACCCAGACGACCTGGGACGGCGCCGCCATGGACCGCATCGACCCCTAGACATGCGTGTGCACCCGGCCGGGTAGCCCGACCGGGTGCGGCGTTTTCTGTTCTCTACGGCTGCCGGTCGCGGGCCCGCCGCCGGTCGGCCACCACGGCGATGAGCGTGATGACCCATAACGCCACCGCTACGACCCCGTAGCCGGGGTCCTGCATCCACGCGATCGTCGCGAAGATCGCCAGTACCAGGCAGATCACCGTTATGACGATCGTGACCATCCGCTTGCTGCCAACACGCCGCTGCGACATGCACCAAGGTTCCCGCAACTCGTAGGGTGTAACCGTGGTCATTGTGGTGATGGGCGTGTCGGGATCCGGCAAGACGACCGTCGGCAGGAACCTCGCCGACCGGCTCGGGGTGCCCTACGCGGAGGCCGACGAGTTCCACCCGCCGGCCAACATCGCCAAGATGTCCGCAGGTCACCCGCTCACCGACGAGGACAGGTGGCCGTGGCTGCGGGCGATCGCCGACTGGATCCGTGAGCACCCCGACGGCGGTGTGGTGACCTGTTCGGCCCTGAAGCGCTCCTACCGTGACCTGCTGCGCACCGGTGGACCGGTGTTCTTCGTGCACCTCAGCGGTGTGCAGGAGGTGATCGCGGCCCGGCTGGCCGCCCGCCAGGGCCACTTCATGCCGCCCGCTCTGCTGGCGTCCCAGCTCGCCGACCTCGAACCCCTCGACGCCGACGAGCCCGGCGTGGTCCTCAACGTCGACGCGACCCCGGAAGCCCTCACCGAAGCCGCCTACCGTGCGACTCAGCACAGCTGACGCCCACACCCGGTTCGCTCAGGCCCGCGTCGCCCGCCTCGCCACGATGGGCCCGCACATCGTGCCCGTCACGTTCGTCCTGCACGAGGACACCATCGTCATCGCGGTCGACCACAAACCCAAGACCACCCGGAACCTCAAGCGCCTCAGGAACATCGAGACCGATCCCCATGTCTCGGTCCTGGTCGACGAGTACAACGACGACTGGACCCAGCTGTGGTGGGTCCGAGCCGACGGAACAGCGACGATCAGCGAGACCCCATCCCCCGAACTGGTCGCGAAATACCCGCAGTACCAGCAAAACCCACCCGAGGGCCCGTTCATCCGCATCGCGATCGAGACCCTCACCGGCTGGTCCGCGTCGTGAGTGGTTGGACTGGTCAGAGCCAGTCCGACCACTCACGAGCAGGTCAGGCGGCGGTCCAGGATTCGAGCATGCGGCGGGCGATGGAGGTCGGGCCGGGCAGCCCGAGCCAGTGGTCCTCACCGGCGGCCTCGGCGGCCAGGGCGATCTTCACCTCGGCCCGGTCGACCCACCGGGCCTCCTCGATCTCCCCGTCCTGCAACCGGATCTGCTGCTCGGGGTCGGCCGAGGCGGCGAACCCCAGCATCAACGACCGCGGGAACGGCCATGGCTGGCTGCCGAGGTACCGGATGTCGTCCACGGTCACACCGACCTCCTCGGCGATCTCCCGCGCGACACACGCCTCCAGCGACTCGCCGGCCTCCACGAACCCGGCCAGCACCGAGTACCGGCCCTTGGGCCAGATCGGTTGCCGCGCAAGCAGAACCCGCGAGGCCGTGGGCCGGTCGTGCACCAGGCAGATCACCGCCGGGTCGGTCCGCGGGTACTCCTCACGGCCGCACCCCGTGCACTGCGTGGCCCACCCGGCCTTCACCCGCAGCACCGGCGACCCGCAGTTCGCGCAGAACCGGGCCCGCTTGTGCCAGCTCGTCAACGCCACCGCGGTGGTGAACAGGCCGGCGCAGGACGCTTCCAGGAACGACCCGGCCATCCGCAGGTCGAGCCACTGCTCGCCCTCCAGCGACGGGATCACCTGCCACGACCGCCAGTCCAGCCCGCCGCGGTCCACCTCGTAGTCGACCGGGATCGCCCACCAGCCGTGCCCGCCGTCCTCGCCGAGCAGCAGCGCCTCGGGCGGCGGTTCGGAGCCGAACGTCTTCGCATCCCGGTGCGCCAGCAGGGTTCCCTGCTCACCGATGGGGGTGCGGCCGTCCGGGTCGAGCACGATGACCCGGCCGTCCTGCCACAGTTCGAGCTGCCGCTCGACGTCCTCCCGCAGGTTCTCCTCCCGGACCACAGTGGACCGGGACAGCAGCGGGAGGGCGTCGAGTTCGAACGGCCTCACTGCTGTTCCACCACGCCACCCAGCACGTTGAGTCTCGGCAGCTGGGCCGGGTCGCCGACGATCACCCCGGTCCACCGCTCCGGCGCGAAGAAGGCCAGCGCCGCCTCGGCGATCTCGGCGGAGGTGACCTCCTGCAGCCGGACCGGGTGCGCGACCAGCCAGTCGACGCCGAGTCCTTGCGTGGCAAGGGCGGCGAGCTGGGAGGCCAGGCCGGACTGGGAGGCGGTGGCGGTCAGCAGCTGGCCGATGGCGTACTGCCGGACGGTGTCCACTTCGGTCTCGGACGGCGGCGACAGCACGATCCGGGCCAGCTCGTAGCGGATCTCCAGCAGCGTGTTCGCGGTGACGTCGCTCGCGCAGTCGGTGTCCACCAGCAGCGTGGCGCCGTCCGGCGTGAACTCGAGGAAGGACCGTGCGTGGTAGGTGTATCCCTTGTCCTCACGGATGTTCTCGACCAGCCGCGAGGAGAAGAACCCGCCGAACGCCAGGTTCGCCAGCTGCAGCGCCGGGTACTGGGCGTCGGTCCGCTTGATCGCCTCGGCGGTCAGCCGCAGCTGCGACTGCACCGCACCGGCCCGCGGCACGAACACCAGGTCGCCACCGGAAACCGCTGGCAGCGAAGGAAGTTCGACGGCCTGCCCGGCCCCGGTCCAGCCGCCCAGCGCGCTCTCCAGCTGCGCGACCGCCTGGTCGAGGTCGATGTCGCCGACCAGCACGAGCACGGACCCACGCGGCAGCATCGAGGCCTGGTGCAGCGCCCGCACCTCCTCGGGCGTCACGCGGGCGACGTCCTCGGCCTCGGGCATCTCCCGCACCGCGGGGTGGTCGCCGTAGCGGTGCTTCTGCAGCGCCTGGCGGGCGATCACGCTGGGCTGCGAGCGCGCCATGGCGATCCGCTCGGCCAGCCGCTCCTGCTCGCGCCGCACCTCGTCGTCCGCGTAGGTCGCGCCGGTCAGGGCGTCGGCCAGCACGTCGAGCAGCGTGTCCAGGCCGGTGGCCAACGCGCTGCCCGCGATGCTCAGCCGCTCCGGGTCGACCGAGGCGTCCAGCTCGCCGCCGACCAGCGCCAGGTCGGTGTCCACCGCGATCCGGTCACGGCGGCTCGTGCCGGACAGCAGGGTCGACGCCAGCACCTCGGCGCGGGCGGCGTGCATCGGGTCGGTGCCCGCGAACGGGATCCGCGCGCGCAGCTCGACCATGGGCACGGCCGGCTGGCGAACCACGATCACCTGCAGGCCGTTGGACAATTTGCTGTCCACTGTGGACAAACCGGTGGCGGCCCGCTGCACACCGAGCGGCGGCAGCGGGCGCGGACCCACAGACGTGCGGCCGATCTCGTCGGCGGTCCGGAACGAAGCGGTCACTGGGCACCTCCGGCGGGCTTGACCTGCAGCACCGCGCGCGAGTCCGGGCGCAGCAGCTTGGCCGCGCCGGCCACGTCCTCGGGTGTCACGCCCGCGATTCGATCGGGTAGCTGGTAGATCAGGGCGGGGTCGCCGTAGAGCAGCTGGAACGAGCCGAGCGCCAGCGTGCGGCTGACCACCCGGTCGTGCTCCTTGTGCAGGCTGGCCACCCAGCGGGCGGTCACCTTGGCGAGCTCCTGCTCGGACGGCGGGGTGCTGGCCAGCAGCTCCAGCTCCTCGTCCAGGACGGACAGCACGCGGTCGGTGGTGACCTCGGGCGAGTGCATCGCGGTGATGCTGAACGTGTCCGGGTCGCGGGCCTCGAACGGGCCGAACAGCCCGGCGCCCGCGTTGATGTCGGTGACCAGGGCGTCCTTGTGCACCAGGCGCTGCTGCAGGCGGGACCCGTCGCCGTCGGTCAGCACACCGGCCAGCACGAGGTGCGCCAGGTAGCCGTCCAGCTCGCCGATCGGGTCGGGCATCCGGTAGCCGACGGCGAACGCGGGCAGCGGGGCGTGCGGGTCGAGGTGCTCGCCGCGCTGCTCGCCCTGCGGGCGGGGCTCGGCGAACGACGGGCGCTGCGGCGTGACGCGCGCGGGCACGTCGCCGAAGTGCTTCTCGACCAGCGCACGGGCCTCGTCGACGACGAAGTCGCCCGCGACGGTGAGCACCGCGTTGCCGGGCGCGTAGTACGTGTCGAAGAACTGGGCGCAGTCGGAGAGGCTGGCGTTCTCCAGGTCGGTGAAGTCGCCGTAGCCGTTGTGCGCGTTCGGGAACGTCGTGTAGAGGACCGGCGGCAGGTAGATCCACGGGAACCCGCCGTACGGCCGGTTCAGCACGTTGAGCCGGATCTCCTCCTTCACCACGTCGATCTGGTTGTTGAGGTTCTCCTGGGTCAGCTTGGGCGCGCGCATCCGGTCCGCCTCGAGGAACAGCGCCCGCTCCAAGGCGGCGGACGGCAGGACCTCGAAGTAGTCGGTGTAGTCCGGGTGGGTCGACCCGTTGAACGTGCCGCCCGAGGACTGCACGTGCCGGAAGTGCGCCAGCTTCTCCAGGCTCTCACTGCCCTGGAACATCAGGTGCTCGAACAGATGGGCGAAACCGGTGCGCCCCTCCGGTTCGGATCGGAAGCCCACGTCGTAGTGCACGCTGACGCCGACCACCGGCGATGTGGTGTCGGGCGCGAGCACCACACGCAAACCGTTCGGAAGGGTGAACGTGTGCAGGTCGGGTGCAGCCATAGGACGAGCCTACTTGGCCGCCGCCGCGTCCATCGCCGCGATGAACCCTTGCAGGTTTCGCCCACCGCTGAACCAGTGGAGATCGCCGGCGGGACCGAACGCCTGGAGCCAGCGCGGCGCCTCGCCGAGCGCCACGGCGTACGGCAGTGAGCGGGAGAACACCAGGTCACGGTCCTGGTCCGGGATGCTCGCCGGGTCGGTCTCGCGCAGGTACCGCAGCAGTCCCTGGATCTGGGCGACCAGCACCCCGCCCCGTTTGGTGCGGGCGGGCAGCAGCCGGGAGCCCAGGGCGAGCGCGAGCCCGAGGATGACGACGGCCAGGCCGAGGAGGGCGTTACCGACCGTGAGGGCGAGGGCCACGGTCAGCCCCGCACCTGCGACAGCCACACCCAATCCGGTGAAAAGCCAGACAGACCGTGACTTGAACCAGCCACGTTGCACGGCGTCACCACGAATCGCCTTCTTGATGGCCTTCATGTCAGGCGAAAGTGTGCTGACCGCGTCGGTGGCGAACGCCGCGTACACCGCCCGTTCGTAGGACGTGAGCGCGGCGTCGGCGGGGTTGCGCTGGACGATCCGCCAGTCGCCCTGCGTCTCCTCGATCCACAGGTAGTTGCGGACCGCCAGATCGAGCACAGTCGCCGTCACGTCGACCGCGTCCACGCTCTCGTCGATCACCGTGCCGACCTGACCGGGGAGTACACCATCGGGTGAAGCGAACGCGACGCCGTCGTTCTGCCGGATCAGCACGTCGACTTGGCCAACATTGGCCGTCGCGGCTTTGGCGTCGCGGCGGCGGGCGGACCACAGCAGCGCGCCACCGGCGAGCAACAGCACGGCCAGCGCGAGCAAGCCGAAGCCGGAGAACGGGGTCAGCGAGAACGCGCCCGCGACGGTCTTGGGGGCGGCGAACTTCGCGTTGGCCGCAACGGTGCCGGACGGAATCTTGACGGCAAGGTCGACCCGGTCGCCCGCGTTGAGGTCCTGCAGGTCCACTCTGGTCACGCCACTGGGTTCGGTCTGCGCGTGTGCACACGGCTGGTCCGAACCGAACGGGCCGCTCAGGCAGGACACCGACGCCGCGGGCTCGGGCGCGATGAAACTGGCGCGCAGCAAGCCCATCCGCGCGTCCCACCCGGCCGCGATCTGCCAGCGGACCTCCTGCAGGTCGCCGACGTCGGCCACGGTGCCGTCGACCTGATAGGTCAGGATCGACTTGCCCTCGCCGAGCCGCACGCTGAACTCGTCCTCGTTCGCCTCGACCGAGCCGTTGCCGACCAGCTTGGCGTTGCGGATGACGAACACGCGGTCGCGGTTGTCACCAGACTGGATCCGCAAGGGCGACTTGCGGTTCAGGCTGCCGCCGCGCCGGACCGTGATGGTCTCGGTCACCGACAGCACGCCGTCGCGCTCGACCTTGAGCTGCACCTGGGTGCGGCTCGGGAAGTTCGGCGCGCCGATGTCCGGCTCGGACTGTTCCGAAGAGGACGGTGGCTGCGCGGGACCGCCACTGGGCACTGGAATGACCGGAATGGACGGTGGTTGCACGGCCAGACCGACGAAGGCGGCCAGGGTCGAGGCCGCCACCCCCCAATTCGTCAACACGCCTGCGGACGATAGCGGAGTGGCCCTATGCTCACCGACCGTCTGGAGAAATTGGGGGAGAACAATGACTCGACCGCCGTACGGACCAGGTCCGATGCCGCCTGGTTACCCGCCGCCGCGGCCGGTCGCACCCCCGCCGGTGGCGATGCCGTACCTGCCACCGCCACCGAACATGACGATGCCGCCGCCCGCGTTGCCCGCGTGGCATCCGGTCCCGCCGCCGCGCCGTCCGAAGCAGCGCACCGGTGTGATCGTGACCGTCAGTCTGGTGAGCGTGCTGGCCCTCGTCGGCGGTTTGATCGCTTATCTTGCGCTGACAAGCAAAAAGCACAGCACGAGCGTCGCCGACTCCGGCTACACCAGCTACACACCACCGGCTTCCGCACCGTTCACAACCTCGTCGTCTACCAGCACGACCACGACGACGACCACTACAACCACCAGCAGCAGCACGTCATCTTCGTCGTCCTCGTCGCGGACAACGACAACTACTCAGACGACTCCTCGTGGCCCGCAACCGGTGTACCGGACCAGTGACAACCCGTTGTTCGCCGGTCAGAACGGGACCAACACGTACACCTGCAACCTGCCGCGGTGGAAGAGTGATCCCGCGTCGGCCAAGGCTTTCTTCACCGCGGCGCTACCGTGTTTCGAGGCCGAGTGGGTTCCGGTGCTGCAGCGCGCCAACTTGCCTTACGCACGGCCGAATCTGGCGTTCCCGTCGGGCAAGAACTGGAGCAGTGCGTGCGGCACGGTCACCGACGCCGACGCGCCCGCGTTCTACTGTTCCAGCGACTCCACGTTGTACATCCCCTTCGCCGGCCTGCACACCGAGTACGTCGGTGCACACCCGGGCAGCTACCTGGCCCTGTTCGCGCACGAGTTCGGCCACCACATCCAGGCGTTGAGCGGGTCCCTGCGCGCGGCACATCAAGCGGAGTACGACGCGGGGCCGGATTCCGCGCAGGGCTTGGAGATCTCGCGCCGGGTTGAGCTGCAGGCGCAGTGCTTCGGCGGGATGTGGTTCGCCGGGGCGTGGAACGGCAAGGGGTCCATCGACGACAACATCGTCCGCGAGATGCTCAAGGACGGCTATGACCGCGGCGACGAGAACGCGAAGGACGGCCGCCGCGACCACGGCCAGAAGAAGAACTTCGGCGCCTGGCAGGAACAGGGCTACACCAAGAACCGCACCTTCCAGTGCAACACCTACCTGGCGCCGCCGAACAGCGTCAGCTAGTCCACTTTGGACGTTTCCCGGCGGGCGTTCGCGGTGATGGCTTCGATGACGTGGGGCCAGAGTGCGCGCGGGAGGTCGTGGCCCATGCCGGGGATGACCATCAGTTCGGCGCCGGGGATGGCTTCGGCGGTCGCGCGGCCGCCGCTGACTCCGACGAGCGGGTCGTCCTCGCCGTGGATGACGAGCGCGGGCACGGTGACATTGCGCAGGCCTTCAGTGCGGTCGGGCGAGGCAAGGACCGCCTGCAGCTGGCGTTGCGTGCCTTCGGGCCGGTAGGCGCGGTCGTACTTCCGGGCCGCGCGCTCCTCCAGTTCGGCCACCGGGGTCTCGAACCCGGGCGAGCCGGTGATTCCGGCGGCCCGGACCGCGCCCTCGATGAACTGCTCGCGGCTGGTGGCCGCCGGGCGGGTGAGCGCGGCCAAGGCCTCGGGCGTGCCCCGGCCGACCGACCGGTCCCCGGTGGTCGACATGATCGAGCACAGCGACAGAACGCGCCCCGGATGGTCGATCACGAGCTGCTGCGCGATCATCCCGCCCATCGACACCCCGACGACATGCGCCCGCTCGATCCCCAACCGGTCCAGCAACCCCACAGTGTCGGCCGCCATGTCCGCCAACACATACGGCGCCTCCGAGCCGTCGGACAACCCCACATCCCGGTTGTCGAACCGGACCACGTGGAACCCCTCCGCGACGAGCCCCTCGCAGAACTCCACCTGCCAGTCGATCAGCTGCGCACCCAGCCCCATGATCAGCACCAGCGCGGGGTCCCGCGAGTCCCCGAACGTCTCGAATTCCAGTCGCATGCCACCATCCTCGCGCGGCGATCGATCATTCGTCACGCAACGGCCGCACTGGGTGGATCTCGGTACTGGACAGCTCGGACACCGGCCGCGCCACCGGATGGATCTCAGTCCGCGACGCATCAGAGCCCCCCACTCGGGAGCCGTCGGCCACCGGAGTGATCGCCGTCCGAGACGCATCGGAACCGGCCGGAACCGCCGCCCGAGACCCGTCGCCCCACGACTCGGCCACCGGAGTGATCGCCGTCTTGGAGAGGTCGGAGCCTGTCACCCGGGAGGCTCTCGACACCGGCGTGATCGCCGTGCGGGAAGCATCGGAGCCCGCCCCACCGGAGGCGCCCGACACCGGGGTGATCGCAGTCCGGAAGGCATCGGGGCCTCCCGTCCGGGAGGCATCCGACACCGGCGTGATCGCCGTGCGGGAAGCATCGGAGCCCGCCCCACCGGGGGCCTCCGTCACTGGGGTGATCGCGGTGCGGGACGCGTCCGACACCGGGTGGATCGCTGCACTGGTCGCCGTCCACGACGGTTCGGCGACCGGCAGGACTTTGCTCGTGGCCTCCTCCCCCGATCCGGCTGAATGGATCACCGTGCTGGGGGCGACGGGCAGGACTCCCGTGGCAGTGCCGCCGACTGAGGTGGGCGGCGCGACCGGCTCGATGTCCGGGAGTGAGAGGGCCGCGAGCGACGGGATGTCCGTCAGGGAGGGATCGGGAGGGCTGGGGTGGGCATCGGGCTGTTTTTTGGTTCGGCGGTTGAGGATGCTCGAGAGGGTGGGGATGCCCGGGAGGATGCGGGACGCGGGGCGGGCGGGTGTGGGACTGCGCGGGATGACGTTGAGCCAGAGGTGGATGAACGCGCCGCCGGCCAGGCTGCTGGCCAGGAAGAGTAAGAACGCCAGCGCGCGGTTGAAGCCGTTGTCGCCGGTGGCCGCCTCGGCGGCGTGCACGACCAGGTCCGGCCCGAGGTCACCGGCCGGGACGCTCACCGACACCGGTTCGCCGTCGCGGTGCCCGCACGCGTCGAACTTGGCCTGGTGCTCCTGGCCGTCCTGCTTGAAGGTGACGATCTCCCCGTCCGATGCCCCGCACCCGGCGCCCTTGGTCACGGTGGCGCTGACCTGGGTGGTCGCCGGAGCCTCGGACAGGCCGAACAACCCGGGCGCCACCAGCCAGAGCGTCAGGGTGAACACCACTCCGAGTACGACGACAATGCCCAGCCGAACCGCGTTCGGGCGCACCTCCACCCACCGATCGTGTCAGAAGCCGTGGCTGGGCGTCACTGCTCCCCTGGTGGAGTGACCTTCCGGACGTACAGCAGGCGGTCGCCGGGCTCGATCGCGTCCGCCTCCTCGGCGTCCACCCGGTAGAGCCGTTCGTTGCGGACCACGCCAAGGACGATGTCCGGGAGGTGCCGCGGCGAACCGCCGATCTCGCCCGGTTCGACGTCCCGTTCGGCGATCGCGAGGCCGGTCTCGGGGGTGGTCAGGTCCTCGATCATCTCCACGACCGCCGGTGCGTGGGTGGCCATGCCGAGCATCCGCCCGGCGGTCTCGCTGGACACCACCACGGTGTCCGCGCCGGACTGGCGCAGCAGGTGCACGTTCTCCGCCTCGCGCACCGCCGAGACGATCTTGACCTTGGGCGCCAGCTCACGGGCGGTCAGCGTGATCAGCACGGCCGAGTCGTCCCGGTTCGCCGCGACGACCACCGCGCGCGCCCGGTCGACCCCGGCGACCCGCAGCACGTCGTTGCGCGTACCCGACCCGTGCACGGTGACCAGGCCGAGCGCGGACGCCGACTCCAACGCGTTCTGGTCGGTGTCCACGATGACGATCTGGCCCGGCTTCACGCCCTCGGTCAGCACGGCGCTCACCGCGGAGCGGCCCTTCGTGCCGAACCCGACGACGACCACGTGGTCGCGCACCTTCGTCCTCCAACGTTGGATCTTGAATGCCTGCCGGGACCGTTCGGTGAGCACCGCGAGGGTGGTGCCGACCAGGACGATCAGGAACAGGATGCGCAACGGCGTGATCACCAAAATGTTGACCAGCCGCGCGGAGTCGCTGAACGGGGTGATGTCGCCGTACCCGGTCGTGGAGAGCGACACCGTCGCGTAGTAGACGGCGTCCAGAAACGACACTCCATCGCCGTTGGCGTCCCGGTAACCCCCGCGGTCCGCGTAGACGATCACGACGGCGGCGGCGAGCAGCAGAACCGCGAGCACCACCCGGCGGACGATCGCCGTGATCGGGCTGGTGCGGTTCTCCGGGATCCGGATGACGCCGACGAGCGAGTGGTCCGGCCGGTCGGTGAGCCGGTCGGACGCGTGGTGCCGCCTGATCATGGTCGCTCCCCAGTCCTTCGCCGTCGCGCGCAGACTAGCGGGAGCCTGGATCGTCGCGGTGTGTACATGGGCTACCGATGAGTAGGGTCTGGGTCATGACCGAATCCCGGCGCGCCATCGCCCTGGCTCTGCTCCTCGGCACCTCCGGTACCTTGCACTTCCTCGTGCCCAAGCCCTACGACCGGCTGATTCCGCGGGAGCTGCCCGGCTCGGCGCGCATGTGGACACACGTGTCCGGGGTGGGCGAACTGGGCGTGGCGCTGCTGCTCACGATCCCGAAGACCCGCAGGTTCGGCGGGCTGCTCGCGGCCCTGCTGTTCGTGGCGGTGTTCCCGGGCAACGTGAAAATGGCCATCGACTACCGGCGCAAACCATTGCCCCAGCGGCTGATCGCGTACGCCCGGTTGCCGTTGCAGTGGCCGCTCGTGGCGTGGGCGCTGCGGGTCCGCGACAACGCCTAATCCGGAACGGACCGGACCAAAGCCCGCAACCCGTCGGCGTCGAGCAGATCCGCTGGCCGCAAGGTGAAATCTTCGCGTACATAGTGGAACGCCGCCCGCACGTTCTCAACGGTGACGCCGGAAAGTTGCGCCCACGCAAGGCGGTACGCGGCCAGCTGCACGGACAACGCGGGCAGATGGTCGTCGTCCGGGACGCGGCCGGTCTTCCAGTCGACGACCGTCCAGCCACCGTCCGAATCGGAGTACACCGCGTCCATCCGGCCACGGACGGACATTCCGTCCACATCGAACGTGAACGGCACCTCGACCTCGTGCGGCATGCGGTCCGCCCACGAGCTGGCCAGGAACGCCGCCTGCAACGCGTCCAGCTCGTCGTCGATCTTGGCGCCGTCGTCGGCCGCGCCCGGGAGCTCGTCGAGGTCCAGCAGCCGTCCCGAGCCGAACCGGCGTTCCAGCCAGGCGTGGAACGCGGTTCCCCGACGTGCCACCGGGTTCGGCGGGAACGGCAGCGGGCGGCGCAGCCTGCGGGCCAACGCCTCCGGGTCGGCGGCCAGTTCGACCAGCTGACTCACCGAGAGTTGCGGCGGCAGCGCGACTTTCTCGCGTTTCCCATGCGCCGCAGCACGTTCGGCCAGCAGCACGTCGGTGTCGCGGATCCAGCCGTCCGGATCCTCCTCTTCCAGCGGCAGCAGCATCTGGTCCTGCGGGCTGGGCTTGCCGCGCCGCAGCCGGGCCATCTCGGCCTTGACCTGGTCGGCGCCGTCGAGGACGTCCTGGCGGCGCTTGCCCAGCGGGTCGACCGGCCAGCGCGCGACCCGGGCGCTGTTCGCGATCGGGTTCTCCTCGTCCTCCGCCGGCGCCGGCGCCCATGTGTCCACAATGGACTTGTCCACTTCGGGCAGTTCGGCGAGGAAATCCGACGGGCCCTTGGGTTTCGCGCCGGTCCGGCCCCACCAGTGGCCGGAGACCAGCAGGGTGTGCTCGGACCGGGTGAGCGCCACGTAGAACAGGCGGCGTTCCTCGGTGAGCGCACGTTCGCCGAAGCCCTCGGAGTGCTCGGCGAGCGCCTCCTCGACCTCCTTGCGGTTCATGTCCGCGGAGACCCGCAGGTCGGGCAGGTCCTGGGCGTCACCGCGCAGGGCCGCGGGCAGTTCGGTGACCGATCGCAGCCAGCTCGAGCCGCGGCGCCGGGTCGGGAACACGTCGTTGACCACGTGCGGGACCGCGACGACCTGCCACTCCAGGCCCTTCGCGGAGTGCACGGTGAGCACCTGGACGCGGTCCTCGGCGACTTCGACCTCGCCGGGTTCCAGGCCGTCCTCGGCGTCTTCGGCCGCGGTCAGGTAGTCCAGGAACGACATCAGCTGGGCCTGCGGGCTGTGCGCGGCGTAGTCGGAGACGACGTCGGCGAACGCGTCGAGGTGTACGCGCGCGATCGGCCCGGGGCGCGCGGACGCCTCGATGTCCAGCTGCATCGTGCGTTCCACATCCGCGACCAGCTCGGGCAGCGACTGGTCAAGGCGGCGCCGGAGCTGGGTCAGCTCGCCGCCGAGGGCGCGGATGCGGTTGTAGCCGTCGGTGGAGTAGCGCTTCGGGTCGCCGGGGTCGTCGAGCGCGTCCACCAGGCCGGCTTGTTCGGCGCGCTCGCCGGGAACCGCGCCCAGCAAGGGATCCGTGATGTCGGAGGCATGCAGGCCGGCCAGTTCCGTTGCCCTGCGCCACAATGCGGCCAGGTCCGCCGCGGAGACGCGCCACCGGGAGCCGGTCAGCAGGCGGGTCGCGGCCGTTCCGGCGAGCGGGTCGACCAGCACTCGCAGCGTGCTGACCAGGTCGCGGACTTCGGGTTCGTCGAGCAGGCCGCCCAGACCGACGACCTCCACCGGCAGGCCCTTGGCACGCAGCGCGGTGGCGATGTCGGCCATGTCGGACCGCCGCCGCACCAGAACCGCTGCGGTGGGCGGCTTTCCGTTGTTCTCCACCGCGGACAGCCACCGGCTGGCCACCGCGTCCGCCATCCACTCGAGCTCGGCCTGGATGTCATAGAGCAACGCGCAGTGCACGTCCCCGGGCTGTGCCTCTTCTTTCGCGCGCAGTTCGTCGACCTCCAGGCCGCTTGCCCGCAGCGGCGCGGAGATCGCGTTGGCCAGTTCGAGGACTTCGGGTGGGTTGCGGAAGCTGGTGAGCAGGCCGTACTTGGTCGCGGGCTGCAGGCCTTCCTTGGGGAAGTCCGTGGTGAACCGCGGCAGGTTGGCCGCCGAGGCGCCGCGCCAGCCGTAGATGGCCTGCGCCGGGTCACCCACAGCGGTGACAGTCATGGGGTTTTCCCGCCCGAACAACGACCGCAGCAGTACGCGCTGGGCGTGCCCGGTGTCCTGGTACTCGTCGAGCAGGACCGCGCCGTAGCGCTGGCGTTCGCCCTGCATGACCTCCGGGTGGTCGCGGGCCAGGCGCGCGGCCATCGCCATCTGATCGGCGAAGTCCAGCACGCCGTCCCGGCGTTTGCGGTCCGCGTAGGCCTTCACCATCGGCAGCAGGGCCACGCGGAACCGTTGCGCGACGATGATCTCCTTGAGTTTCTGGGACGGTTCCGCGGCCTGCCGGGGGCCTCGGGGCGCGTTCTCGATCAGCTGGCAGAGCGCCTCGGTGTGCTCGGCCAGCTTGTCCACATCCACAAGGTGTTCGCCCAGCTCACCGGCGAGGTCGAGCAGGTAGCGGGTGATCGTCGCCGGGACCCGGTCGGTGTCCAGGTCCTGCGTCCACGTCGACACCAGGCGGTGCGCGAGCTGCCAGGCGCTGGTCTCGGTCAGGATCCTCGACGCGGGCTCGACCGGCAGCCGCAACCCATGCTCGCCGACCAACCGCCCCGCGTACGCGTGGTAGGTCAGGATCGTCGGTTCACCGGTGATGACCGCGGCCTTGCGTTCCCCACTGGGATCCAGCCGGTCGAGAACACCCGACCCCACCAACCGCCGCAACCTCGCCCGCACCCGATCGGCGAGCTGCCGGGCCGCCTTCCGCGTGAACGTCAGCCCAAGAACCCGCTCCGGCACCACAAACCCGTTGGCCACCAACCACACGACCCGCCCGGCCATCGTCTCGGTCTTGCCGGCCCCCGCCCCGGCCACCACCAGGGCGGGCTCCGCCGGCGCCGCGATCACGGTCGCCTGCTCGTCGGTCGGCGGCGGCAACCCCAGCGCCAGGGCCAGCTGCCTCGGGCTCATCACACTCATGTCGGAGCCATCTCATACGGATCCAGCCCCGGAAACAACTCAAAGCCACCCACACCCCCTGTGACCTCCCCCAACCCCACCCCACAAGCACTCCACGCCCCACACCCACCGAGCCGCCCCACACCCGATGTGCCCCAGCCGGGCAGCCACCCGCGCCCACCTCCGCCGCCCAGGTAACCAACACCGAGCGAACCACCAAACCCGCGCCCACCAGCCCTCAGGCCCTCGCCAGCCGAGGGTGACTGGCCACCCCGGACTCGGCCACGCACCTGGCCTTCGCCCGACAGGCCGGTCGCGGCCGCACCCGAAGTCTCCGCCCAGATCCCCCGGCCCGACACCCAGCCGCGTCCCCACCGAGCACACCCGAAACCCTCAGCCCGCGTGCCCCATCCGGAGGAGCGGCAACAACCACACCCAGCCCATTCCCAACCTCGAACCCATATGCTCGATCCGGATGACCGGCAATGGCCATACCCAGCCCACCTGGATCCCTCGGCCGCAGTGCCCCATCCAGACCACCAGCAATGGCCACACGCCACACATCCCAAACCCTCAGCCCACCTGCCCCATCCATACGACCGGCGATGGCTGCGCCCAGCACATACCAAACCCTGAGCCCGCATGCTCCATCCGGGTGACTGGCAATGGCCATACCCAGCCCACCTGAAATCCTCGGCCCAAGTGTCCCTTCCGGATGACCGGCGATGGCCACACCGGCAGCGCCCGGGCGCCCCGGTCCTGGTGCGCCAGCCGAATTGACAGTCCGCGTTCGCGCGAGAACTTCCCGTCCAAGCGTGCGGGCCGGGCAACCAGCCGTGGTCAACCCGGCCGCAGGAGCAACCACGGCTCAGGTAACCGCAGCTGAGCGGACTGCCGAACCTGCGCCCACCGGGCCTTGAGCCCACACCTCCCCACCGCAGGCAGCTGCCGCGCTGAAGTCGGCCGGAGCCCCGGCGAAGGGGGCCGGAGCCACAGCGGAGGAGGCCGGAGCTACGGCGATGGGGGCCGGTCGCGCCCGACGCGGTCCCTCTGCCGACGGCGAGGCGATCAGTTGTGCCCGGAATCGCTACCCCGATGTGTGGGGCGGCGCCGCCCGGCATCGCCACCCCAACCACCCGGGCGGCGCCCGGAATCGGCACCCGGCGGGGTGGGGTTGGGCGTGTTTGGGCTGGCGGCCGGGAGCTATCGGTCGCCGGGGTGGGCGGCGCGGGGTGTGGCATGCGGTGTCAACCGCCGCGCGACGGGTAAGTGGGGCGCATCTGTCACTCCGTCACCTGCCTGCCTGCGGGGTGGATCGGGCAGGTGGTCTTGGCGGGGCAGCGGGGGCAGTCCGGGTTCTCGCGAGCGTCGTAGTCGGGGCCGATGCTGTCGGCGGCTGCCTTGCGCACGACGGTCAGCCATTCGTCTACAGCTTCCCCCTCGATGGGGGGCTGGACGCGTTCCGCCGCGCCGGTGCGTTTGTCTTTTTTGGCGACGAAGACGAGGCGGGCGCCGCCGCTGTGGGTGTCGAGGCCGAGTTTGACGAAGGCGCCGTAGGCCGCGGCCAGCTGGTAGACGGCGAGCTGGGGGTGGGCGGCGGCATCCTCTTTGCTGACCGGGGATTTGCCGCTCTTGATGTCGACCACGACCGGGTGTCCCTCGGTGTCGGCCTCCAGCCGGTCGACCCGGCCGCGCAGCCGGATCGGCGGACCGTCCTCCTCGGGCGGCAGGTCGACGACGACCTCGTGCTCGATGGCGACCTGGCTGAGGTGCGAGCGGCTGCCGGTCAGCCAGGCCAGGAACGTGTCGAGCATCGCGTGTACCCGCTGCTGTTCCCGCCGCGAATACCACGGCGCGCCCGCGTCCACCGACTTCCACGCCTCATCGAGCTGAGCCCGCAGCTGACGCTCGTCCGCGCCCTCCGCGGCGGCCTGCGCCAACGCGTGCACCAAGGTCCCGGTGACCACGTGCAACTCGACCGGGTCCTGCCCGCCGTGCCGTTCGACCACCCACCGCAACGGACACCGCGACAGAACGTCCACAGTAGACGGTGAGACTCGGACGGCCTCGGTCTTCTCCCGCAACGGCGAAACACTCGACAACTCCGGCAACCCGTACCAGGAGTCCGGATCCGCCCCCGGAACCCCGGCATCGGCCAGCCGCGCAAGCTGTTGAGCCGCCCGCCGACGGCGTGGCGCGGGCTCCTCACCGTCGCACACCACTCGCCGCAGCTCCCCGACCAGGTCCGCGAGCACGAGCGACCGCTGCGAGGACATCGCGACGAACGGCAGCTCCTCGTCCTCGAACGCGGACAGCTCGGCCAGGAACCGCGAAGGCTGCTCCTCCTCACCGCGGATCGCGCTCACGAACAGCCGCCACCGCGCCCGCGACGCCGCGACCATGAACAACCGCCGTTCCTCGGCCAGGATCGGCGCGTGCGCGGAGACGTTCTCGTCCGGGTACACGCCGGCGAGCACGTCCACCATCTGCTCGACGCCCAGCAGCGACCCCCGCAGCCGCAGGTCCGGCCAAGCCCCTTCCTGCACTCCGGGCACGGCCACGACCGTCCACTCACGACCGGCAGCGGCGTGCGCGGTGAGCAGCTCGACCGCCTCGCCGATGGGCGCCTGCGCAGCCAGGCTGTCGCCCGCGATCTGTTGCGCCGCAAGGTAGTCCGCGAACCGGGCGACACCAGAACCGGGCAGCCGGTCGGCGTACTTGGCCGCCGCGTGGAACAACGCGACGATCGCGTCGAGGTCGCGGTCCGCTTGCGCCCCAGCGGTTCCGCCGCGTTCCGCCTGCGCGACCCACCGCCGTTCCAGCCCACTGCCCTGCCACAGACCCCACAGCACCTGCTCGATGCCCGCGCCGGACGCGATCGCCTTGCGCGCATCCGCCAGCAGCCCGGCCACCCGCCGCAGCGGCGCGGCCTCGTCGTCCTCCAACGCGACCAGCTTGTCGTGCAGGTCCAACGCCTCGACCAGCAGCTCGTCGCTGGACCGGTCGCCACCCGCGGCCAGCTCCAGCCGCCGCAGCCCTCTTCGCAGGCGCCGCAACGCCATCGGGTCCGCCCCGCCCAACGGCGACGACAGCAGGAGCGCAGCCATGTTGGCGTCCAACGCTTCTCGCACCGAAGCGCACCGCAGCAAGGCCAGGAAAGGCCGCACCGCAGGCTGTTGCGCCAACGGCAGCTCGTCAGCCGGGATCGCGACCGGCACCCCGGCCGCGGCCAATGCCCTGTGCAGCACGGCGAACGAGCGCGTCGCCGAGCGCGCGACCACGGCCATCTCCGACCACGGCACGCCGTCGATCAGGTGCGCCCGTCTGAGCTGGTCGGCGACCCAGTTCGCCTCCGCGGCCGAGGACGGGTGCAGGCGCACCAACACGTTCCCGTCGTCCGGAACCTGTTCGCTGTTGGTGAACCACCGTTGCGTCGCCGAGCCGGACAACCGCTCGGCGAGCCGCCCGACCGCCTCCCGGATCTGCGGCGCCATCCGGTGCCCGGTGCCGAGCACGATCGTGTTCTCGTTGCCCGGGTCCGTATCCAGCAGCAGCCGCGGATCCGCGCCACGGAACGAGAAGATCGTCTGGTCCGGGTCGCCGGCGATGACGAACTCCGCCGCGCTCTCGCCGAGCACCTTGATCAGCTGGTACTGCAACGGATCCAGGTGCTGTGTGTCGTCGACCAGCAGGTACCGCACCCGCGCCTGCTCCGCGGCCAGCAGGTCCTCGTCGGTCTCGAACGCCACCAGCGCGCTGTCGACCAGTTCGGCGGCGTCCAGCGCGGGCCCGCTCGCCTGCGCCACACCGGTGTCCGCCGCGCCCGCGAGCATGGTGACCTCTTCGTACTGCCGTCCGAAGACGCCCGCCGCCACCCATTCGTCGCGCCGGTGGATCCGGCCCAGCTCGGCCAGCTCGTCCGGGCCCAGGCCACGCTCGGCCGCGCGCAGCAGCAGGTCCCGAAGCTCGTCCGCGAACCCCGGGATCGCCAGCGCGGGCCGCAACCGCGTCGGCCAGTCCGGAGCGCCCTTGTCCAGGTCACCTTCGAGCAGGTCGCGCACGACCGCGTCCTGCTCCGGGCCGGACAGCAGCCGAGGCCCTGGTTCACCGTGCAGCGACGCCTGCAGCCGCAGCACGGCGTACGCGTACGAATGGACCGTGCGCACCAACGGTTCCCGGACCGTCCGCAGCCCGCCGTCGGTGAGCAGCGTGGTGATGGACGTCCGCAGGCTCGCCGCCGCCTTCCGGTTCGCCGTGAGGACCATGACCTGCTCCGGATCGGCCCCGCCCGCGATCCTGGCCGCCGCGATCTGGCCGAGCAGCGTCGTCTTGCCCGTCCCCGGCCCACCGAGGACACGACGAAACCCGCCACCCCCCTCGAGCAGCCGGGCCGCCGCGTCGTCCCAGCTCAGGGTCGCTCGAGGGTGAAGCGGAGCCCGTACTAGGAGCGGCGCGGACCTCGTCACCACACCCAGATGGAATCATGAGGCACCGACAGTTCCGCGCAGACACCCCCTGACCTGCGGTGTTGATCTCCAGCCGGTCAGATCGCGGCCCGCCGGCCGGTACCACCGCGCAGTCCGTTTCGGACAAACCGACCCGCGCGGGCGCCACTGGCAACGCCTCGATCATCCGGGCCTGGCACGCCGACGGCGGGTGCGCGGCGAAGGTGCTGCGTAGTCGCGAATGGACACACCGAATGCAGCAGGTTCGGCGCGTCGTCCGCCCTCGTCCGGTACGGATGTCAGCTGGCCTGCCACAGGTCGAGGACCGAGCGGGCGTATCCGGCGGCGTCTTCTTCCCAGACGAAGTGGCCCACGTCGATGACGTACAGCTTGCTGTTGGGCAGGCGCTCGTCCAGGAACTCGGCGTTGGCCACCGGGACGACCGGGTCCTTGCGGCCGGCGATGATCCCGACCGGGGTCCGGATACCGGGCAGCAGTTCGCCGAGGACGGGCAGATCCTGGTGGTACGCCTGGACATACGGGATCTGGTCGGCGAACCGCTCGCCCTGGTAGGCGGCGAGGTAGTCCTGACGGACCTCGTCGGGCAGTTCGTAGCCCTCGATGGCGTCCATCGCGACCGTCACGACATCCTTGGGGCCCAACGCCCGGTACGGCGCCAGATCGGTGGCGTGCACCCAGTCGCTGAGCACGCCCTCGACGTTGATCGGGACGGCGGCCGCGCCGCTGCCGATGACGACACTGCTGAACCTTTCCGGGTGACGTGCGGCTGCGAAGAGTGACGCGCTCGTCCCCACATCGGGTGCGACTACGTGCGGCTTCGTGAGACCGAACTCGTCGGCGACGCGCACGTAGAACTCGCCCATCGCCTGTGGGGTCAGCAGGTCCTGGCGCAACTCGGAGTGGCCGAAGCCGGGCAGGTCTATCGCGACCAGGTGGGCGTGTCCGGCGAGGTGATCCCACACGGCGTCGAAGGCGTAGAGGCTTTCCGGCCAGGGACTGGTCAGCAGGGCTTCGACTGATCGGGGGCCGTCGGATTCGGCGTAGCGGACGGAGAGGCCGTCGATGGTCTTGAACCGCGTCTTGATCTTGCTCATCTCGGGGTCCTTTCTCGGGTGGGATAAATATGACCGGTCGTCTTAGATTGTGTCAAGGTGGTGGGGTGAGGGGTGATGAGGGAGACACCGGGGTGCTGGGAGGCCTGTGGAAGGGCTGCGGCGCTGGGCCAATCGGCGTGCTGAGGGGTGGCACGGCGATGGGGAGGGGGTGGGAGGGCAGTGAGGAGGGGGCGGCGATGCGGAGGAGGCCTGATGGGACTGCGGCGGGATAGGACGGCGGTGGGATAGGGAGGAGGTGAGGGTTGGGGTGGCGCTGCGGTGGGATGGCGGCGGTGGGATGGCGGCGGCGTGCCGGGGGTGGGGTTGTTCTGCTTGGTGGGAGGCTCGATTTGGTGCGGGGACCCCTGCGGCGCGCAGGCAGGACGAAAACCGCGGTCAGGGTTGGCGCCCTGCCCCGTGAACGAGCGTGTGTGCACCGCCCCCACACAAAATCGAGCCTCCCACCAAGCCGGTTGCGCCGAGGCCCTGGGGCGGTTCCTCGGCGGAGCCAGGCCCTTCCGGGCGATATGCGTGGATCGCCCGGGGTCGAAATGTGGGATGAGATCATGGGTGGGTGACTCCTGCTGTGCATGTGCGTGCGTTCGGGCCCGGGGATGGGCGGCCGGTGCTCGCCGTGCACGGGGTTGGTGGGCATGGGGGGCGGTGGAAGCGGCTGGCGGAGGAGTTTCTGCTGGGGCTCAAGCTCGTCGCGCCGGATCTGCGGGGGCATGGCGAGTCGACGAACCTGCCGCCGTGGACGTTGGAGCAGCACGCGGCCGATCTGCTGTCCGTACTGGACAGTCAGAAGGTCAGCGGGCTCGCGGTGGTGGGGCATGGTTTCGGGGCCGCGGCGGCGATTCACCTGGCGCGGCTGGCGCCGCAGCGGATCACCCGGTTGGTGCTGCTTGATCCGGCGATCGGGCTGGAGCCGCAGGACGCGTTGAACCGGATGCCGCCGTGGCCGCAGGTGTTCAACACGATCGAGCAGGCCGGTGAGTGGCTGCGCGGGCAGTGGCCGGAGGTCAGCCTGCGAGATGTGGCCGAGGAGCTGGAGACGAACTTCTACCAGACCAGCGGCCGGTGGATGCCCCGCTACAGCTACGCGGCGACCACGACGGCGTGGAGTGAGATGTGCCGTGCCGCGCAGCTTCCGCCGCCGGACACACCCACGCTCGTGGTCACCGCGGCTCGTTCGGGGAACGTGCGCACCCAGTTCCTCCAGGCGTGCAGGGTGACCATGCAGAAGCAGGTCGACATCGTCGAACTCGACTGTGGCCCGATGATGTACTACGAACGTCCGGTCGAGACCGCTGACCTCATCGCGGACTTCGTCGGCCGGTAGGGTTCGGCGGGTGCGGGTTGTTCTGGGTGAGGATCTCGCGTTGCTGCGGGACGGTCTGATCAGGTTGCTGACCGCGCACGACTTCGAGGTGGTCGAAGCCGTGGACAGCGGGCCGGCGTTGCTGCACGCGCTGGTGACGCACAAGCCGGATGTCGCCGTGGTGGATGTCCGGATGCCGCCGACGTTCACCGACGAGGGGCTGCGTGCGGCGATCTCCGCCCGCGAACAGGTTCCGGGGCTGCCGGTGTTGGTGCTGTCGCAGTATGTCGAACAGCTCTACGCGCGGGAGTTGCTGTCGGACAAGCGCGGCGGCGTTGGATATCTGCTCAAGGACCGGGTGTCGGATGTGGGTCAGTTCGTCGACGCGGTCCGGCGGGTCGCGGCGGGCGGGACGGCGATGGACCCTGAGGTGATCTCGCAGCTGCTGGCGCGGCGGGAACGTGACGAGCCCGTCGGCTCGCTGACTCCTCGAGAACGCGAAGTGCTCGGCCTGATGGCGGAAGGCCGGTCGAACGCGGCGATCGCGGGCCGGCTGTTCGTCACCGAGAAGGCGGTCAGCAAGCACACCAACAACATCTTCAGCAAACTCCAGCTGCCACCGTCCGAGGACGACAACCGCCGCGTCCTCGCCGTGCTGGCCTACCTGAATGACACCAAGTGATGGACGAGCAGATCCACGAACGCGTCCGGGAGCTGATCGCCGCGGTCCCGGCCGGAAGCGTTGTCAGCTATGGCGATATCGCGGCGATGGCGGGCGCCCCCTCCCCCAGGCTGGTCGGCCGGATCCTCGCCGAGGACGGTCATGACCTGCCGTGGCACCGGGTTCTGCGCGCCGACGGCACCCCCGCGCCGCACCTTCAGCACGAGCAGCTGGAACTGCTGCGCGCGGAGGGGGTGCTGGCCGACGGCAACAGGATCGACATGAAGACCTACCGGTGGGCCGAGGCGCAACCCGCGCAAGACCCCGGCCCACCGAGCCTTTTCGACTAGCTACAACGCCATTGCCCGGCGAACTGTGAGTCGCCGTCGTAGTAGGCGCTGTAGATCACGTCGTTGTTGTCCACGAACACCCTTCCCGGACCGACGCTTGGCGATGGGGCAGGCACGTTCGGGTCCACCACCCCGTTGCGCCACAGGCGGATCTCGAACGACGGACCGGCGCCGACGACCGTGCCGAGCCGGTTGACCGAGAACGTCATGGCCTGGCCGAGATCGAGGTCGTAGTCGACCGAGCCGTTGACCCTCCACACCACGCCATGCCACTGGTTGTTCTGCCAGTACTCGCCCAGGATCCGGTTGTTCTCGAAGGCGCGGACCATCACTTCGGTGACACCAGCGGGGACTTGCACCTTCCATGTGAACCCGGGCGGCCCCTGCACCTCGCCGTTCGAGAACACGACCGTGCCGGCGTTGTCGATGCCTATCGGGCTCGCGGCCGGCTTGAGCACGCGGTAACGCGTGTAGTCCCAGGCAGGCCACACGACGTTCGTAGTGGAACCGTTGGCCCACAGGTAACCCACGACGTCACCGCTGTCGTTCATACCGTAGACGTTCGGATCCTGGCCGGTGGGATGCCCCAGAACCTTGCTGGTGCCATCGGCTTTGACGACATACGCCTCATTGCCATTCCCGATCGTCGACCTCTGCACCAGAACTGTCCCGGAGCGGTTCACGTCGACGATCCGGAAGCCGGCGTTGTCAGTGCTGGCGGGCCAGGACAGCAACGTGGCTTGCCCCTTGTGCCACAACGCCAACTTGGATCCCGCCATGCTGTTGGCGATACCGGCGATGTAGTCGCCGGCCACTCCGGAGACACTCGCGTCCCGGTACGGGCTGGGCACCGGCAGCTCGGTGCGCTGCCAGGTGCATTGGGCCGCTTGCGCTTCGGCTGCCGGAGCCAGGAAACCCACCGCCAGCATGGCGCTGAGCAGCGCACGACGGACAGACTTGGTCACATCCACCCCCTACCCCCACACACGCCGTGCTGGCGTGATCACCCACGAGCATCGAGGGGTGCTGGGCCGCTGTTACATGTTCACAGTTACCAGTTCGTGACGGTGAGCGAGGAGGGTGACCGCGTTCTCGTGTGCGCCAATGGGTGCGGATACGGGGAGGCCGGTTTTGCGCAGGGCTTGGTGGAACAGGCCGGGGGCGAGCAGCCAGGAGGCGATGAAGTCGCCGGGGCGCACGATTTCGGCGACGCGGGGGGTGGCGGTGATGTAGCCGACGCGGACCGGGGTCGAGGTGAGCCGGGACAGGAGGTGGGCGGCCGTGTGGGTGTCGGAAAGTGCTTGGGGGTCTGATGATCCGGCCGCTGCCATGACGATCGGCTGGCCCTGCCAGCCGGCCTCGAGGAGGCGCTGGTGCATGGCTTCGACGAGCAACGGCGATGGGCCGAACGGGCGGGTCAACGTCGTCTGGGTGTGGCCGGACTGGAGGATCTGCGTCGGGATGTCGACGCGGACGTGGTAGCCCGAAGCGAGGAAAGCGGGGACCACGACGGCTGGCTCGTCTAAAGTGGACAGAACATCGGCGATGCCGGGCGAGCGGACATCTGCGAACGCGACCACGACATCGTCCGGCACCACCGCGCGGATCTTGTCGGCGAGCGCGTAGATCACCGCGCTGCCTTGGGGATCGCGAGTGCCGTGGGCGGCGAGAACAAGGGTCATACTGGAATCGCCAATCGGTAGCCGCGCTTGACAACGGTCTGGACCAAGGAGGGATCGCCCAGGGCGGAACGCAACCGGCCAATGGCGGTCTCGACGGCGTGTGCATCGACGCTGCCGTCACGGCCGGAATGCCTTCGCAGCACGCCAATCAAGTCAGGCCGGGACAACACCCGACCCGGATCCTCGGTCAGGGCACGGAGAACGGCCATCGGCGCGGGCGAAACGCCGCGCAGAACCCCGTCCACGACAACAGCCTGACCGCGGATCTCCAACCGGCAGCCCCCCACCCGCACCTGCCGGGCCCGCGCGGGAAGCTCGACCGCGACAGTCCGAGCCAAGGCCCCGATCCGGGACCGCTCCGGCTGCACGACAGGAATGCCAACGGCGACAAGCGGTCCAGCGGTGATCGACCCGACACAGACGCAAAGAACAGGCCCCCGCAGCGCTTCCAGCAAAGCGTCGTAGCGGTCCATCCGGCGAGCAGTGGCAAGAACGCTAGCGGCGGCAGGAGCGCTGGTGAACGTCAACGCGTCGACACCACCGGCCAGCACCGCGTCGATCAACCGTTCCAGGGGAGCGAGATCCACCGGAGAGGTCCACCGGTACACGGAGACCTCCACAACCTCCGCCCCCGCGGCCCGCAACGCCGACACGAAGTCCGGCAACGGTTCGCCGTGCTGCTGAACGACCACCCGCCGCCCGGAGACCCCGATCGCCAACAGGTGGTCGAGCACCTCGGAGTTGCTTTCCGAGGCAGGCGACCAGCTCTCCACGAGCCCGGCCGCCCGAACGGCACCCTTCGCCTTGGGACCACGCGCGAACACCCGGGCTTTGCCAAGCACGGCCAGCAGGTCCTCGCCCATCCCCCAGCCCTCGGCGGCCTCGACCCAGCCGCGGAAGCCGATGGCCGTTGTGACCACGGCGAAGTCGACCTGCTGTCCAATGAGGTCAGAAGTCGCCTGTCGGAGATCGGTGTCGTCGGGCAACGGCACGATCCGGATCGCCGGGCCGTGCAACACGGTGGCGCCCTTACGTTCCAGCAATGCCGACAGTTCGTCCGCGCGGCGCGCGGCCGTCACCCCGACTGTGAACCCAGCCAGTGGCGGCACTTCCACGTCGAGCGACAAGGTCACGGCACTCCTACCAGGACCATGCCGGCGTCCACCCGCACCGGGAACACCTCGACCGACACGTCCGGGTCGTCGACGCACACGCCGGTGCGCAGGTCGAAGGCGTTCTTGTGCATCGGTGACACCGCCACGGGCACCCCACCGCGATCTCCCACGATCCCACGGGACAACACGGCGGCCCGCGAGTACGGGTCTATATTGGACAGTGCGTAGACGTTGCCGTCACCGGTGCGGAACAAGGCCACCTGCACACCACCCGGCAGTAGAGCGGCGACGCCTCGATACGGCAGCAGCCGGTCCAACGGGCACACAACGGTCATCGGGTCGCCACCTCCGGGATGCCGAGCTGGACCGGGACCCGCTGGCCCCGCTCCTCGCGGAAGGAGATCGTCGGGTCGGGCGTGCCCGGCGCGTTCACGAAGGAACTGAACCGGGCCAGCTTGTCCGGGTCCTCCAGCACGCCACGCCATTCGTCCGCATAGGACCCGACGTGCCGCTCCATCGCCGCCTCCAGGTCCGCGCAGATGCCCAGGCTGTCGTGGACGATCACGTCACGCAGGTGGTCCAGGCCGCCCTCCATCGCCTCGATCCAGCCGGCCGTGCGCTGCAGCCGGTCCGCGGTCCGGATGTAGAACATCAGGAACCGGTCGATCAGCCGCACCAGCGTCTCGGTGTCCACATCGGACACGAGCAGGTCGGCGTGCCGGGGCTTGAACCCGCCATTGCCGCCCACGTAAAGGTTCCAGCCGTGCTCGGTCGCGATCACGCCGAAGTCCTTGCTGCGGGCCTCCGCGCATTCGCGCGCACACCCGGACACCGCGGACTTGAGTTTGTGCGGCGACCGAAGCCCACGGTAGCGCAGCTCCAACTGGATCGCCAACGCGACGGAATCCTGCACGCCATAACGACACCAGGTAGTTCCGACGCACGATTTGACCGTGCGCAAGGCCTTCCCATAGGCGTGCCCGGACTCCATACCCGCATCCACCAACCGCCGCCAGATCAACGGCAGCTGGTCCACGGTGGCACCGAACAAGTCGATCCGCTGACCACCGGTGATCTTCGTGTACAGCCCGAAGTCGCGGGCCACCTCGGCGATGACCATCAGCTTCTCGGGCGTGATCTCGCCGCCAGGAATGCGCGGTACCACCGAGTATGTGCCGTTGCGCTGCAGGTTCGCCAGGAAGTGGTCGTTGGTGTCCTGCAACGAAGCCTGCTCGCCGTCCAGCACGTGCCCATTGCCCAGCGAGGCGAGGATAGAGGCCACGGCGGGCTTGCAGATGTCACAGCCGTCACCCGTGCCGTACTTGGCGATCAACGCGCTGAATGTCCGGATGCCACTGGCCCGGATGATCTCGAACACCTCGGCCCGGCTCTGCGTGAAGTGCTCGCAGAGTGCCTTCGACTGCTCCACACCGGCTTCGGACAGCAGGGTCTTGAGCATTGGGATGCACGAACCGCATCCGGTCCCGGCCTTCGTGCATGTCTTGAGGGCCGGAACATCCGTGCAACCCTCGGTGATCGCCGCATTGATCGCGGCCTTGGTCACCGCGTGACACGAACAAACCTGAGCATCATCGGGCAACGCGCCCAGCTCGACCCCACCGCCCGCAGGAGCGATGAGCGAGGCCGGATCGGCGGACAGCTGGCGGCCGACCATCGGGCGCAGCAGAGTGTACTGGCTCGCGTCACCTACCAAGATGCCGCCCAGCAACGTCTTCGCGTCATCGGAGACGACAACCTTCGCGTACGTCCCGGCAACGGCGTCGTTGAACACGACCTCCAGCGCGCCTTCGGTAGCCGCGTGTGCATCACCGAAGCTGGCCACGTCCACGCCCAACAGCTTCAGCTTGGTGGACGTGTCCGCGCCCGGGAAGGTCGCCGCACCACCGAGAAGCCGGTCCGCGACGACCTCGGCCATCGCGTAACCGGGCGCTACCAGGCCATAAACCATGCCGTCGATGCAGGCGCACTCACCGATCGCATACACAGCCTCGTCCGAGGTCCGGCAGGCTTCGTCGACGACCACACCGCCACGCGCGCCGACCTCGAGATCCATCTCGCGGGCCAACTGGTCCCGAGGCCGGATCCCGGCGGAGAACACGACCACGTCGAGGTCGAGCTCCACACCGTTGGTGAGCTTGGCGATCAGCCGGTCACCGTCCCGTTCGATCACCGACGCCGACGCTCCAGTGTGGACGGTCAGGTCCAGCTTCTGCACCAGATTCTTCAGCAGGCCGGCGCCGCCTTCGTCGACCTGGATCGGCATCAGCCGGGGCGCCATCTCGACCACGTGCGGTGAGACGCCCATACCACGCAGGGCGTTGGCCGCCTCCAGGCCGAGCAAACCGCCGCCCAGCACCATTCCGGCCTTGCGGCCGGGCCGGTTCGCCTTCTGGACGGCGTCCCGGATCTGGTCCAGGTCGTCAATCGTCCGGTAGACATAGCAACCCGGCAGGTCCTTGCCCGGAATCGGTGGCACGAACGGGTACGAACCGGTCGCGAGCACCAAAGCGTCGTACCGCAGGACCTCGCCGGACTTGCAGGTGACCGTCCGGCCCGAGCGGTCGATCGCCACGGCCGGGTCGCCCAGCCTGAGGTCGACCTCCAGGTGCGGCAACGTCAGGTCTGCCGCGTCCCAGGTGTCCACATAGGAGGACAGGGCCACCCGGTCGTAGGCGTGCCGTTCCTCCTCGGCCAGCACGACGATCCGCCACTGCCCGGCGATGTCCCGCTCGCACAGTGCCTGAACCAGGCGGTGACCGACCATCCCGTAGCCGACCACGACCACTGTCCGCGTCATAACGCCCTCCCTCATGGTTCCCATGCTGGGGCGCAGCCGTGTCACGCCCGGATCAGCCAGGTTTCGGCCGCGTTAAAGCAACCTCTCACCGCAGGTCAGACGCTTGCCAGCGCCGCCTCCCCGGCCCGCACCTCGGCGGGTTTGCGCAGGTAGACCGCCCAGGTGACAACGAAACACACCCCGTAGAAGACCAGGAACGCGACGAACGCGGGGATGCCGGTCTTGGCTGTGAGGAAGGACTCACGGAACGCCAGGTTGATGAAAAGCCCGCCCAGGGCACCGATCGCCCCGGCCAGGCCGATGAGTGCCCCGGAAAGCCGCCGCGCCTGCAACAGCGCGCCTTTCTCCTCGGCGCCTGCCTCGATCGCGGACTGGGCCTTGGCCCGGAAGATCGCCGGGATCATCTTGTAGGTGGACCCGTTGCCCAGCCCGGAGAACACGAACAGCGAGATGAACCCGGCCACGAACAGCGGCAGCGATTTCACGTTCGAGGCCAGGATCGTCACAGCGGTCCCGATCGCCAGCGCGAGGAACGTCCACAGTGTCACCTTCGCCCCGCCGATCCGGTCGGCCAGCCAGCCACCGACGGGACGGATGAACGAACCCACCAGCGGACCCAGGAACGTCAGCGAGGCGGCCTGCAAAGGCGTGCGGCCGAACTGGTTCTGCAGCACCAGGCCGAACGCGAAGCTGTAGCCGATGAACGACCCGAACGTGCCGATGTACAGGAACGACATCACCCAGGACTGGCGGTCCTTGATGACCTCGCGCATCGCCTTGGAGTCACCGCTCATCGAAGTGAGGTTGTCCATGAACAGCAACGCGCAGACACCCGCGACGATCAGCAACGGGATGTAGATGTACAGCACGATCCGAGGTGCGTTGGCCCCGGCGGTGCTGATCACCAGCAGGCCGATGAGCTGGATAGCCGCCACGCCAAGGTTCCCGCCACCGGCGTTCAACCCGAGCGCCCAGCCCTTGCTGCGTTCCGGGAAGAAGGCGTTGATGTTCGCCATGGAGGACGCGAAGTTCCCGCCACCGACCCCACCGAGGGCCGCGACGAGCATGAACGTGCCCAGCGAAGTCCCCGGGTGCATCACGACCGCGGCCAGGATCGTCGGCACCAGAAGGAGTCCGGCCGAGAAGACCGTCCAGTTGCGACCGCCGAACCGGGCGGGCGCGAACGTGTACGGGATGCGGATCAGCCCGCCGACCAGCGTCGGCGTCGAGACCAGCAGGAACTTGTCGGCGGCGGACAACCCGTACTGCGGCCCCATGAACAGCACCATGACCGACCACAGTGTCCAGATCGAGAAGCCGAGGTGTTCGGCGAAGATGGAGAACCACAGGTTGCGGTTGGCGATCTTCCTGCCACCGTTGGCCCAGAACTCCTCGTTCTCGGGCTCCCAGTCCTCGATCCACCGCCCACGGCGCCGGGTTGCTGTCGTCATCAGGGGTCCTCCGATTTTCAGGTGGTCGTCGACAACCATTCGGCAATTCCGCACACCGCTTCGCGGCAGCTGCCACACCCGGTCGTCGCCCTCGTCGCCGACGCCAAGTCCGTAACGCTGGTCGCACCCGCCCGCCAGGCGGAGACCAGTTGTCCCTTGCTGACCGAGTTGCACCGGCACACCAACGCGGTCGCAGGCAACTCGGCCGGGCTGCCCGCAACCGTTGCCTCGGACGGCAATGCCCGCCCCAGCAACACGGCCAACCGGTCCGACGGCACGGGAATCCGGCCGTCGTAAAGCTGTGTAATGGTCGCGGCGGCGTCCGGCGCCCCGATCAGGATCGCCCCCGCGACCCGATCCTCCCGGACGACCAGCTTCGCGTACCGGCCGCGCATGGGATCCTGAAGGCACAACACTTCCGCGTCCTCGGCGTCCACGTCCACGTGTACGTCCCCCAGCGCTGCGACATCGACATCGCGCGCCTTGAGCCTGGTCACTACAGGGGTTCCGTGGTAACGCGCGGCGACGTCGTTGCCGGTCAACAGGTCCGCGAGCACCTCGGCCTGTTCCCATGCCGACTGCACGAGTCCGGACACGGTTCCCGGGTGCTGGGCGCAGTCCCCGATCGCGTACACGCGAGGATCCGAGGTCCGCAGGCAGTCGTCGACCACGATCCCCCGGTCGACGGTCAGGCCCGCCTCGACGGCCAGTGAGGTCTCCGGCTTCACACCGGCGGCGACCACAACCAGATCCGCCGGAACCAAGCCGTCCTCAAGCTTCAGCCCATCCCCCGGCACATACCCTGAGACCCTGGCGTTCAACCGGAACTCAATGCCCAAAGTGGACAGGCACCGCGCCAGCACCGCCCCACCGGCGGCATCCAGCTGACGTTCCATCAGGTGTCCGACCGGATGCACCACGGTCACCTGACAGCCGCGCCCGGCAAGCCCGCGAGCCGCCTCGATCCCCAGCAACCCACCGCCGAGCACGGCCACCGGTGCCCCGGGCGACGCCGAGTCGAGGATCTTCGCGCAGTCGTCCATGGTCCGGAATGCCACAACCCCAGGCGAGTCAGCGGTGAGCCCTTCCACCGGCGGCAGCCATGCCCGGCTTCCCGTCGCCAGAACCAAGGCGTCGTAGGCGATCGCCGTCCCATCGGACAGCGACACCTTGCGGGCACCGCGATCGACGGAGACGACGCTCACGCCGAGCCGGACCCGGTCCTCCCATTCGGGTCCGTGCAGGGTCACGTTCTCCGGCCGCATGGTCCCCGCGACAACGCCTGACAGCAGCACGCGGTTGTAGGCAAGGTGTGGTTCCTCGCCCAGGATGGTCACATTGACCCGTTCACCGGACGGGTCGCGCCGCCGGATCTCCTCGGCCAGGCGGGCCCCGGCCATGCCGTAGCCCGCGATGACAACAGATCTCACGATTCCCCCCAAGCATCGAGCCGGACGGCACAGACCTTGAACTCGGGCATCCGGCTGGCCGGATCGAGCGCCGGATTGGTCAAGCTGTTGACACCAGGGAAATGGAACGGCAGGAACACCACGTCCGGCCGCATCGACGACACACACCGGACCCGCGCCCGCACCGAGCCCCGCTTCGACGACACGCGAGCGTATTCACCATCGGCCAGCCCAGCACGGGAAGCCGTGTCCGGGTGAACCTCCACAAAGGACTCCGGCGACACGCGGACCAGCTCGTCGATCAACCGCGTCTGCGCCCCGGACTGGTAGTGCACGAGTACCCGCCCGGTCGTGGCCCGCAACGGAAACTCGTCATCCACGTCCTCCGCGGGACCGACGTGATCGACCGGCACGAACCGCGCCCGGCCATCGGAATGAGCGAACTCGGTGAGGAACATCCGAGGCGTGCCAGGGTGATCCGCCGCCGGAACCGGCCAGTGCAAGGCCTCCCCGTCACGCAACCGCGAGTAGCTGATCCCGGAGTAGTCGGCGAGCCCGCCGGCCGAGGCCCGGCCCAGCTCATCGAACACATCCGAAGCGTCCGTGGGGAAAGCGGCCTTGGGCAGCCCCAGCCGGATCGCAAGCTGCTGCAGCACCTCGAGATCACTGCGAACTCCCGCCGGGGCCCGGAGGGCGGGACGGCGGTGCAGGATCCGGCCCTCCAGGTTGGTCAGCGTGCCTTCCTCCTCGGCCCACTGCGTCACCGGCAGCACGACATCGGCCAACGCCGAGGTCTCGTTCAGCACGAAGTCCGCCACCACAAGCAGGTCCAGCGACTTCAAGCGTTCTGTCACATGCGCTGCCCGCGGCGCCGACACAACCGGGTTGCTGCCGAACACCAGCAACCCGCGCGGCCCGTCGGAAGTCCCCAGCGCGTCAAGGAGTTCGTAAGCCGACCGTCCAGCACCCGGCAACTCCGCGGGATCCACGCCCCAGACACCGGCAACATGAGCCCGCGCAACGGGATCGTCGATCTTCCGGTAGCCGGGCAGCTGATCGGCCTTCTGCCCGTGTTCCCGGCCGCCCTGACCGTTGCCCTGACCGGTCAGGCACCCCCACCCGCTGCCCGCACGACCAGGAAGACCCAACGCCAGGGCCAAGTTGATCCACGCACTGACCGTGTCCGTCCCAGACGCGTGCTGTTCGGTCCCCCTAGCCGTGAGGATATAGGCGTTGCGCGACCGGGCCAGAATCCGCGCCACCGCGTGGATATCGGTCGCCGCGACCCCAGTCACGCGCTCGACCCGCTCAGGCCACCACGAAGCGGCTACCCGCCACGCCGAGGCGAACCCGGTCGTCCGGGCGTCGATGTAGTCCTGGTCCAGCAGGCCATCCGAGACCACCGCGTGCAGGATTCCCAGCGCCAGGGCCAGGTCCGTGCCCGGGGCGGGACGCAGGTGCAGCATCGCCTTCTCGGCGGTCGCGGTCCGGCGCGGGTCGACGACGATCAGACTTCCGCGCAGGTGCTGCATGAACGGCGGCATGGTCTCCGCGGGGTTCGCCCCGACAAGGAGAATCGCGTCCGCGTCGTCCAGATCCGTGACGGGGAACGGCATGCCCCGGTCGATCCCGAATGCCTTGTTCCCGGCCGCGGCGGCCGAAGACATGCAGAACCGGCCGTTGTAGTCGATCTGCGAGGTGCGCAACGCGATCCGGGCGAACTTCCCCAGCGCGTAAGCCTTCTCGTTGGTCAGCCCGCCGCCACCGAAGACCGCCATCCCGTCGCGGCCGTGAACCTGCTGAATATCGGCGATCCGCGCGGCGACGAAGTCCAAAGCTGTGTCCCAGCTCACTTCCTTGCCGTGCAGCAGCGGCGAGGTGAGGCGGTGTGGTGTGGACAACAGCTGTCCCGAGGTCCAGCCCTTCTGGCACAGTCCGCCCCGGTTGGTGGGGAACTCGCGCGGCTGGACCTCGGCCCCGGTCAGCGTCATTCCACACTGCAGGGCGCAGTAGGGGCAGTGCGTCTCGACCGTCACGGGTGTGAACGCTATGGATCGAGTGTTACCTGCTCATGCGCTCATGTTGCGAACGTGGGACATTGCCCGCTCGCCGGGACGCGAAAGCCAGTGAGGGTGCTAAAGCAGCTGGTCCACCGAGGTGGCGACCCGTTCCAGGCCCCTCAGTGACTCTGCGGTGGACTTTGGGTGCAGAGCGTGCACGGCGAGCCGGAACAGCACGGCCTGAACCATGATCTGCGGCCACTCGGTCAGGTGCGACCAGCGCCCGATGATGCCCTCGTCCGCGCCGCCCCACGCCAGCGCGTCGACCACGACGACGGCCGCGGCCCACTCCGGCGGGCGCCAGTACGGCCGGAAGTCGATCAGCCCGGGTTCGGCGTCCCCGGCGAACAGCACGTTGCCGAACAGGTCCCCGTGCACGACCTGCCTGGCCAAGTTCGTCGACTTCCGCTTGGCCACCAGGTCGTCGTAGAGCTTGCCGCCGCGGTCCTCGGCGAGCGGCATGTCCAGTTCGCCCGAGGAGATCCGGTCGGCGACCGCGAACAGGTCCTGGCGTGCGTCGATGAACCTCGGCCGGGGCAGGCCTTTGAGCGCCTCGTGCAACGTCAGCGAGACGGAGATGACCTCGTCGTGCCGCGGCTCGGCGTGGCCCTCGATGTACCGGTAGGCGGCCCACCCGCCGACCACCCAGCGGCCGTCGGTGGATCTCATCGGCCGCCCGATCCGCAGCCCCGGCACGGTCAGCTCACCCAGCGTCTTGGCGACCCAGGCCGCCTCAGCTGGGCTGTTCGCCGGCTTGAACGCCACCTCACCGCAGCGCCACAACGGACCGGCGTCGATGAGTTCAGGCGCCAGGTCCCGCGCCCCGAAGGCGGCGCGGACGTGTGGCGGAGGCGGTTGCGGAGTACCCATCGCCAGGCACGCTACCGCGTCCACCCCCGAAACCCGCGCCCCGCCACGCACTCACGCGCATGTCCCCCATTCACGGACCCCGTGTCCCACGTTCGCGGACCCCGAAATCTCCCTGGAATGGGGATTTCGGGGGCGACGAACGGGGGACACGGGGGCGGCGCACGGGGGACACGCGGGTTAGTAGGTGGGGAGGCTGGGGTCGACGTCGCGGGCCCAGCCGAGGACGCCGCTGCCCACGTGCACGGCGTCGGCGAAGCCGGCTTTGTGCAGTGCGGCAAGGGCTTCCGCGGAGCGGGCGCCGGACTTGCAGTGCAGCACGATCGGCTTGTCCTGCGGCAGTTCGGCGAGCGCCTCGCCGGACAGGATCCGGTCCTTGGGTATCAGGATCGAGCCGGGGATCTTCACGATCTCGTACTCGTGCGGTTCGCGGACGTCGATCAGCGCGAACGTGTCGCCCCGGTCGAACTTCTCCTTCAGCTCACGCGGGGTGATCGTGTTGCCCGCCGCGGCCTGCTGCGCGTCATCGGAGACGACCCCGCAGAACGCGTCGTAGTCGATCAGCTCGGTGATCTTCGGCGACTCCGGGTCCTTGCGGATCTTGATGGTCCGGTAGGACATCTCCAGCGCGTCGTACACCATCAGCCGGCCCAGCAGCGGCTCGCCGATGCCGGTCAGCAGCTTGATCGCCTCAGTGACCATGATCGACCCGATGGACGCGCACAGCACGCCCAGCACGCCGCCCTCGGCGCAGGACGGGACCATGCCGGGAGGCGGCGGCTCCGGGTAGAGGTCGCGGTAGTTGAGGCCCTGGCCGTTCGGCGCGTCCTCCCAGAACACGCTGACCTGGCCCTCGAACCGGAAGATCGAGCCCCACACGTACGGCTTGCCCAGCAGCACGGCGGCGTCGTTGACCAGGTACCGGGTGGCGAAGTTGTCGGTGCCGTCCAGGATCAGGTCGTAGTCCCGGAAGATGTCGAGCGCGTTCTCCGAGTTCAGGTGCGTCTCGTGCAGCACCACCCGCACCAGCGGGTTGATCTCGGCGATCGACCCCTTGGCCGACACGGCCTTCGGCTTGCCCACGTCGGACACGCCGTGGATGACCTGGCGCTGCAGGTTGGACTCGTCGACCACGTCGAAGTCGACGATCCCGAGGGTCCCCACGCCCGCGGCGGCCAGGTACAGCAGGGCCGGGCTGCCCAGCCCGCCCGCGCCGACCACCAGGACCTTCGCGTTCTTCAGGCGTTTCTGCCCGTCCACGCCCACGTCAGGGATGATCAGGTGCCGGCTGTAGCGGGCGACCTCGTCCTTGGTCAGCTCCGCGGCCGGTTCCACCAGCGGTGGCAGCGAACTACCTGGCATCGAATCCTCCTCAGCGGTTACCTGAAATCCAACACCGAAAAGGCGCGACTTCATCCCAGAAGCCCACGATGTGGGAGGGGTTGCTACTTGCCCTGAGGGTTGGGCCAGGCGTTGACCCGGCAGACCTTGCCATCCGGTTTGACCGGGTCACGGCTGCCGGGAACGGCGTCGTTCAGCTTGGCCACCAAGTCGTTCGACACGCCGAAGGTCTGCTGCATCATCACCGGGGCCAGCGCGCCGTCGGTCCCGCAGGCCTGGTGGCCGTTGCCGAACGCGTGACCAACCTCATGGTTGATGGCGTAGATCCGGTAGGTCGTCATGTCGCCGGCGAACGCCACCGCGCCACGCACCCACCGGGCCAGGTTGATCACCACGCGGCCGTCCTTGCCGGCCAGCCTGCAGGACGACTCGTACGGGATGTTCAGGCCGCACAGCTTGTGCGTGGTCTGCGGGGTGGTCAGCGAGATCCGCATGTCCGGGTTGGCCGAGACGCGCTGCACGGCGATCCGGGGGTCGCTGATCCAGCCCTGCGAGGCGTTGCTGAGCACGTTGTCGACCAGGCCGGCGAACGCGTCGTCACCGCCGCCGACCTCGGCCGCGGTGATGCCTTCCTCGATCTCGATCGTGTACTTGTAGGTCCGCTGGGTGCCCTGGCCGACCTTCGGGCCGTCGCCGGGGATCACGCGGAAGTTGCCGGACCCGGCCTGGGTGAAGTTCAGGCCGTTCGGCAGCTCGGCCGTGGCGACCTTCAGGTCCGGTGGGACCGCGGCCTTCTCGGTCGCCTCCGGGATGCCGCCGTTCGCCGGGCCGCCCTCACTCACCACGGCGTTCTGCGGGGAGCTGGCGTTCTGCACGTCAGGAGCCGGTTTCTTGGACGTGTCCCACACCACGAGGGCGGTGATGACCAGCAGGACCGGGATCGCGTACAGCCGCCAGCCGTACACGGACAGGATGCCGCGCCGGCGCACCGGACGGACCCGCACGGACTCCGGGGCCTCGTCCTCCGGGTGCCACGCGGCCGCCAACGGCTCGCCGCTCGTGCGCCGCGACCCGCGTTTGTACCGCTCATCGCCGTCGCGACGCCCTTGGGGACCCTTGTTCGCCGCACGCGATGCAGCAGAGCGTGACTTGGGCGGCGGCGTGGCGGGTCCTCCTGACGTCATCCGGCTCACAGGCTAAAGATTGCCACATCACTCTCCGGTAACGACCGCGCGACTCACCAAACGCCTTGACAACGCGCCTGGGACTCACCAACGACCGGCCGCGACCGCCTCCCACATGCCCAGCACGGCGCGGGCAACGGTCTCCGGACGTTCGATCTGGGCGACGTGCCCGGTGCGCGGCAACACGAGCAAACGGCCCTGGGGAAGCAGCCGAGCGGTCCTAGGTGCCTTACGCACAGTGACCAACTTGTCCTGCGCGCCCCACACCACGAGGGTCGGCGCGGTGATCTGCGGCACGATCCGCCACAGCGACCGGGACGGCGGCACCAGCCAGGCGCGGAACAGCGCGAGCGTGGTCATCATCAGCGCCTGGCCGGCCCAGGCGATCTTGGCGCGGGCCTCGAACTCGGCCGCGGTCTCGTCCATCCGGTGCGGCGGGATCATCGCCGGGTCGGCAAAACAGAGCCGGACCAGCTGCTCGGCCCGCTGCATCGGGGTGAGCGCGGCCAGCTGGCGGCGGAACCGGGGACCCACGAACGGCATCATCGCGAACGGGATGCGCGGGTCGGACATCCGCGTCGGGAACGGCCGCAGGTCGGGGACCGCGGGCGAGACGAGCGTGAGCGTGCGGACCAGCTCCGGGTACTTGGCGGCCACGATCATCGAGACCGCGCCGCCCATCGAGTTGCCGAACAGGTGCACCGGCCGGCCCATGCCCCGGATGAATCCGGCGGTCACGTCGGCGTGCGTGTTCAGGTCGAACACGTAGCCCTTGGGCGGCTCGGTGTACCCGGCGCCGGGCAGGTCGATGGCCACGCCGGAGGCGTGCCCGGACAGCTGGGCGGCCAGGTCGGTCCAGTTCAGCGAGGACCCGCCGAGGCCGTGCACGAACACCGCGGTGTCCTGCGCCGGGCCCGGTGTCCTGCGGATGTGCAACCGAACCCCATCGGTGTCGACGTACTCCCCCGGCCAGGGCGGGATCGTCAGGTCGAGCGCCGGGCGAGGCGCGTCCGAGAACGGGACCAGGGTCAGCGGCGCGCGCTCACTTGTCAGGCTCATGAAATCAGTGTGCATGGCGAATCTGAGAGGGAGTTGATGAAACGGACGGAATCCATCCAGTCACGCGGCCGTACCGGCGAGTAAGGTCTGGGGTCGGAGCACCAGGACGGTGGAGGCGGAATGTCGGAGACGATGCAGCAACCTGGCAAGGGAGCGCGCCTCCCCCGTACGGCCAGGCGCGCCCAACTGCTCGCCGCCGCCCAGGACGTTTTCGCGGCCAACGGCTACCACGCCGCGGCCATGGACGAGATCGCCGAGCGGGCGGGTGTCAGCAAACCCGTGCTGTACCAGCACTTCCCATCGAAGCTCGAGCTCTACATGGCGCTGCTGCAGACGCACGCCGACGAGCTGATCAGCCGGGTCACCGGAGCGATGGAGTCCACAACGGACAACAAGCAGCGGGTGCAGGCGGCGGTGGGCGCGTACTTCGACTTCGTCGACAGCGAGGGCGAGGCGTTCCGGCTGGTGTTCCAGTCGGACATTCGCGGCGAACCGGTCGTTCAGGAGACCATCGAGCGCGCCACGACGACCTGTGTGGACGCGATCACCGCGACCATCACCGCGGACGCGGGCCTGGACGTGGAGCGTGCCCGGCTGCTCGCGGTCGGTCTCGTCGGCGCCAGCCAGGTCACCGCGCAGTCGTGGCTGGCCGGTGGCCGGCAGATCGACAAGTCCGAGGCCGTCAAGCTGATCTCGACACTGGCCTGGCGCGGCATCGGTGGTGGCTACCCGCTGCAGCACCCGTAGCAACGGATCGCCGCCACTCGATGGCACAGCCAAGTCCGGCCGCTAGTCCAGCGCGATCAGGCTCGCCGCCGGCCGCCCCAGGTCGGGGGTCCAGGTGTAGTGCGCTTCGTGGGGACCTGGCCAGCGCAGGTAATGCCGGTTGCCGAAGCTGCGCAGGGTGTTTCCCAGGCGGACGTTGAGTTTGCTCGTGTGCCCGGAGTCGAGCAAACACCCGTTGGTGACCGTGCCCAGCTTGTGCACCATCGCGATCGTCTCGCCGAGGGTGAGGCCCGGAAACGTCGGGCTGCCGGGGCGTCCGTCGAACAGGCACAGGTGCTGCCAACCGTCCGCGGTCTCGGCGAACACGAGCCGGGTCGAGGGCCGTTCTCTGAGCAACGGGAAGCTGCCGAGGGATCTGTCCTCGTTCAACGGATGCTTGTAGACGTCCGGGCAGGACAGTGCCGGGCCGACCGAGATGGCTCCCTGTAAGGACTTCCGCGGGATCAGACCGCCGATCGTGTGCACTTCCAGGCGGGCGCCGACTCGCGCGATCCGTTGTGGACAGCGCAGGACGAGGTCGTACTCGAAGATGTCGAGCCTGCCGTTGTCCGCTTTGGCGACGGCTTCGTTGTTCCGGAAGCCCAGGTCGGACCAGCCGGGCCGGGTTTCCGGGGTGAACCGGGACTCCTCCTGGAAGACGCGGATCTTGCCGGTCTGTTCGTCGGCTTCGTGCCGGATCACGGCGTTCGCGTTGCCGTAGGCGTAACAGCCGGCTTCGGTCGTTGTTCTCGATCCGGCCCAGGTCAAGGGGTTCTTGTCCAGGCTGAGTTCGCCGGCCGCGGGCACGTTGACGACGGTCAGGACGCCGTTCTGGCTGATCAGGGCGTCCTGGTCGGCCACCGGCAGGCTGAGCACGCGGCCGTCCTGGATGGCCAGGTTCAGGCTCAGCACCCTCGGGCGGAACCGGCAGCGGTCGGCCAGGAAGAAGAACCCGGCGGTGGTGGTGGCGGTGTTTCCGTGGCGTTGGGCGAATTCCCTTGCGCTGACCGGTGGTTCGGTCACGAAGATTCTCGCGCGGGCGGGTCCGCGCCAGCTCAGACGATAGGAGTTGGTGAAGGTTCCGTTGGCATGCAAGGGTTCCGCCTGGAAGACGAGGCCCGGCGCGAGGTCGGTGCGGGTCGGTGCGACCGGGCGGTCGAGCAGGGGCGCGAGGCGGGCGGCGGCCTCTCCGGGGTTGCTGAACCGCACTACGCCAGCTCGCCGTAGTCGAAGTCGGTCAGCTCGGTGACCATGGCGAGTTCCTCGGCCCAGTAGCGGTCGGCGAGGACTTTGCGGAAATCGCGTTTCAGTTCGGCCGGATCGTCGACGACTATTTCCGCCGGGCGGCGGCGCCGGTATTCGATGACGAGGTTTTCCGGCACTTTGAGCGTGCCGGCTTTGGCGAGACTGCGCACGATCCGGAACGCGTTTCGCGCGTAACAGCGTTCCACCTCGGCCCAGTGCACAATCTCCGGCCGGTGCGTACGCCAGGCCCGATAACCTCCGTACGGATCGAGCACCAGCTGCGTAATGTTCCGGCGCACCTCGTGTGCGTACCACGCGAACGGTTTGTCGTTCGGGACGACCAGGAAAATGGCGTCCATGTCGAACAGGCCGTTCAGCTTCAGGTCGGCCGGGTGGTGCAGGACGCTCAGGCTCAGGATCGGCCTGTTCGCTGTGCGCAGATGCACGCCGTACCCAGCCAGGTAGTCGTAGCAGGCCGGGGCGGGCAGGGCTGGATTGGCGCGGCGCTTTTCCCGGAGCGGTCCGCTTTCGCCGTGGCTCTGCAGATCGGCACAGAGAACACCGATATCCTTGGGCATCGCCTGGCCGTGTCTGACGACATAGAGGTCCAGGTCGCGCAGGGAGATCCCGGCCGCGAAGAAGATGTGGTCCAGGATCTCCCGCGCGCTGCTGCCGCCGATATAGGACCGGTCATAGCCCCGGCGCCGCAGGACCGCCTGAATGGGCGAGAGCCACGCCGTGAGCCAGTCGATCACCGGCTCACGGTACCGAAGGAATGTTCCGGTTCACGTCTGCCGAATGGCCGGTTCTAGATAAGGTGAGCGGCCTTCCACCACCGCATTCCCGGCGCGCCAACCAGCCCGGCCTCGCCGAGGAACTTCATGATCCGCTCGCCGGACCATTTCAGCGTTTCGTGGAAGTGCGGGTTGCCCGCGGCCGCGCGCATCGCCTCGGCCCGGTCGAGCCCGACCGCCGAGTAGACCCGCGGGTTGATCAGGCTGCGGGTGATCGCGTACGACACCAGCGCGATCAGCAGCCGCTGGTAGGGCAGCTCCCATTTGCGCAACTTGGCCATACCGCGCACGACCTCCTCGCGGGCGAAGGTGACGTGCCGGGCCTCCTCGAGCACGTGGATCCGGTTGACCATCCGGACCAGCGGCTGGACCTGGGGGTCGGCCATGGACTCGCGCTGGATGCGGTCCAGGATCTCCTCGGCGACCAGGATCGACCCGTACAGAGCGGGCCCGTAGCCGATCACCGGCAGCATCCGGCCGAGCCGGTGCAGGATCTTCGGCGGCCCGTACGCGGGCACGCCGACCTTCTCGATGGCCCGCGCGAACATCGTCGAGTGCCGGCACTCGTCGGCGATCTCGGTCAGCGCGTACTGGGCGTGCCGGGAGGTCGGGTCGGTCCTGTAGACCTCCTTGAGCAGCATCTGCATCAGCAGCACCTCGAACCAGATGCCGTTGCTGGCCACCGAGGCGACCTCGTGCTTGCCGAGCTCGATGCGTTGTTCCGGCGTCATCCGGTCCCAGAGTTCGGTGCCGTACAAGGAGATCCGGTGTTCCGGCGTGTAGGGCAGCCCCTCGGCCAGCGGCGCGTTCCAGTCGATGTCCACCTCGGGGTCGTAGAACTTGTCCGCCGAGGAGTTCAGCAGCCGTTCGGCCGTCTTCTCGCGGTCTGCACTCTTCAGTGCGCGGCTCATGGAACGCCTCCTCCATGTGTAACCCGAAGTAACAGTTACTTCTGGTAGCATGCTCCGCCATGGGCGAAGGTGTCAAGGACGCGCGGCGCGAGCGGTGGCGTGAGCACCGGGCGGCGCGGCGGGCCGAGTTCGTCGAGGCCGCGTTGCGGGTGCTCGACCAGCACGGGCCCGACCTGGCGATGGAGGACGTCGCACAGGCCGCCGGGGTGACCAAACCGGTGCTGTACCGGCATTTCACCGACAAGGCCGACCTGTTCGTTGCCCTGGGCCAGCGCGGCACCGAGATCCTGTTCGAGCGGCTGATCCCGGCGATCAACAACGAGGAGGCGCCGGTCCCGCGGATCCGCAAGTCGCTGGACGCGTTCTTCAGCGTGATCGAGGACTACCCGAACCTGTACCGGCTGCTGGCCCGCCGCTCGTTCGGTGACCGTCCGGTCGACGCCGACCCGGTCCGCGACGACAAAGAGATGATCGCGGCGGCCCTCACCAGCCTGTTGGGCGACTACATGCGCACACTCGGTCTCGACTCGGGCGCGGCCGAACCGTGGGCGTACTCGATCGTGGGCATGGTGCAGACCACCGGCGAGTGGTGGCTGGAGCGCCGGTCGATGAGCCGCGACGCGATCGTGGAGTACCTCACCACGATCATCTGGGCGGCGATCGACGGGTTCCTGCGCCAGCACGGCCTGCAGATATCCCCGGACAAACCGTTCGAAGTGAACAAAGTGGTCCAGCTGAGGAGGGTGCAGTGACCATGGACGAAGGCGAAGAGGGCTACACCGGCCCCGCGACCCTGACGATCGGCGACGCGTCCCTCACGGTGGACGTGTCCCTTCGCGGCCACTTCCAGCCCATCGACGGCTACTACCACTGGTACGGCCGCGTAGCCCCCCACCAGGAACTGACCGACCTCCTCGCGGGCAAGAAATCCCCCGCGCACCTCACCACACCCCAGGGCGAGGCCACCGGCGAACTGTCCGACCCAGACCCCTGGAACCGCTACCGGATCACCGGTACCAGCCGCCCACCCTTCACCCTGGACACTCAGGCCTGAAGACAGGTGAAAGAAGCCGTGCGAACCGGGGTTCGCACGGCTTTCACACCGTTGGGTGTCAGGACTTGACTGAGAACCCGACCTTGCGGGTGTCGGCGGTGCCGATCTCCACGTAGGCGACGCGGCCGGCCGGGACGATGTAGCGGCGGCCCTTGTCGTCCACCAGCGTCAGCTGGCCCGAGGGGTTCTTCAACGCGTCGGCCACCAACGCCTCGACCTCGTCCGGCGTCAGGTTGCTCGTGATGGTCAGCTCCCTGGGGCTGTCCACCACGCCGATCTTGACCTCCACGCTGACCTCCACACGAAAATGCGCTCGTTACCGGTTGAACACTATCCGAGTCCGAGGGCTGTCATCCGTTTGCCGTGCGCCTGTTGCAACCGCCGGAACAGCGCCGCGATTCCGGCGAGGTCGCCCGAGCCGGTCAGGATCAGCTCGGTGAGGCCGTCGCGTTCGGCCACGATGTACTGGGCCTGCGTCAATCCTTCGCCGAGCAGCCTGCGTGCCCACAGCGTGAGCCGGTCGCGCAGCACGCGGTCGGCCTCGCAGGCGGTCTTGACTTCGCGCTCAGCGAACGCCGAGTGCCCCGTGTCGGCGAGCACATCGAGCACCAGCTGCTTGGTCGACTCGTCCAGCCAGTGAGCGAGCTGGCTGTAGAGGTCCGCCGCGAGCCCGTCGAACACGTAGGCCTTCACGATCGACTCGTGCCAGCTGCGCGGCGGGGTGGAGGCGTGGAACGCCTCGAAGTGCCGGACGAACGGGTCCATCGCGTCCTGCGGCGCGATCCCGTGCGCGAGCAGGTACCGCTCGATCTTGGCGAAATGCCCGATCTCCGCCGCGGCCATCTCCGACAGTGCGGCGCGCCCGGCCAGCGTGGGGGCCCCGCGCGCGTCCTCCGCCAGCCGGTCGAACGCCGACAGCTCGCCGTAGGCCAGCACGCCCAGCAGGTCGACGACCCCGTCCCTCAGCACGACCGGCTCCGCCACCGATTCAGCCTCGCTCATGGCGGTGAGCGTATCTGTACTACACCCCAGGTAGACTCGGCGTGACGCCCGGCGTACCTAGCGCTGTGAGGCGACACTGCAAGAGACGTGACGGCACGTCCGAAACGGCCGGTCACGTGGAGGGTGTGTGCACGCTCGCGGCCCTCCCGCGCCCACCAAGGCAGCGGTCGAGCGGCCCTGTACCAGGGGCAGTGCGCACTGGTCTAGAGAGAGGCGATCACCCTGAGCTTGACGGAAAGCGACCACAATCAACCGAACACTTTGGACCCAGTAGCGCTGGAGCACAGCGAGGCCGGGGTCCCCGATCTGGACACGTCCCACCCGCTGAAGGCCGGCGCGCCGGTCCGCGGCGACTCCCCCACCTTCGCCGAGTTCGGCGTCAAGGAGGAGATCGTCAGGGCGCTGACGGCGGCCGGCATCGAGCGCACCTTCGCGATCCAGGAACTCACGTTGCCACTGGCCATGGCCGGCGAGGACATCATCGGCCAGGCGCGCACCGGCACCGGCAAGACCCTCGGGTTCGGCGTGCCGCTGCTGCACCGCGTGCAGACCCCGGGTGACGGCACCCCGCAGGTCCTCGTGGTGGTGCCCACACGTGAGCTTTGTCTCCAGGTCACCCACGACCTCACCGACGCGGGCAAGCACCTTGGCGTGCGGATCCTGGCGATCTACGGCGGCCGCCCGTACGAGCAGCAGATCTCCGCGTTGCGCAAGGGCGTGGACATCGTCGTGGGCACCCCGGGCCGCCTGCTCGACCTGGCCGAGCAGCGCCACCTGGTGCTCGGCAAGGTCCGCGGCCTGGTGCTGGACGAGGCCGACGAGATGCTCGACCTGGGCTTCCTGCCCGACATCGAGCGGATCCTCGGCATGGTGCCCGAGCAGCGGCAGACCATGCTGTTCTCGGCGACCATGCCGGGCCCGATCATCACCCTGGCCCGCACGTTCCTGCGCCAGCCGACGCACATCCGCGCCGAGGAGAACGACGTCGGCGCCATCCACGAGCGCACCAAGCAGTTCGTCTACCGGGCGCACTCGCTGGACAAGATCGAGATCATCGCCCGCGCGTTGCAGTCCGAGGGCCGTGGCCTGTCGATGATCTTCGCCCGGACCAAGCGCACCGCGCAGAAGATCTCCGACGAGCTGACCGAGCGCGGGTTCGCCGCCGCCGCGGTGCACGGCGATCTGGGTCAGGGCGCCCGTGAGCAGGCGCTGCGCGCGTTCCGCTCCGGCAAGGTGGACGTGCTGGTGGCCACCGACGTGGCGGCCCGTGGCATCGACATCGACGACGTCACGCACGTGATCAACTTCCAGTGCCCGGAGGACGAGAAGACCTACGTGCACCGGATCGGCCGCACCGGCCGCGCGGGCCGTGAAGGCGTCGCGATCACGCTCGTCGACTGGGACGAGGAGTACCGCTGGAAGTCCATCAGCGATGCCCTCAACCTGGGCAAACCCGAGCCGGTGGAGACGTACTCGACGTCCGATCACCTGTTCGCCGACCTGGGCATCCCGGCGGACTCGACCGGCGGGCTGCCGGAGGAGCAGCGCACCCGCGCCGGCCTGGACGCCGAGCCGGAGGAGGACCTGTCCGGCGGGCGCAACAAGCGCCGCCGCCGCGCTGGCGGGGCGCGCAAGCGCACGTCGTCGGGGTCGTCCAAGCCCGCGACCGTCGAGGCGCCGCCGTCGGACGACGAGGAGCGGCCCCGCCGGACTCGCGCGCGGCGCCGCCGTCGTGCGGGCGTCGAGGTGACCGGCACGGCTCCCGAGGAGGCTCCGGCCACTGCTACCGCCGCCGCGGCACCCGCCGAGGACAAGGCGTCCGACACGGCCGATGGGCCGCGTCGCCGCCGTCGGCGCCGCAGTGGGGTCGAGGTATCGCCGGACACCGCCGACGGCTCCTGAGTACGTTTGAGGCACTGAGGTACCGCGAGCTAGGAGGAACGGCGTGCCGGAGTCGGACGGGCACGAGCCGGACGCGCCACCGTCGCCGTCGGAGGACGTTCTCGACGGACCGGTGCCCGAGGAGCCCCGCCGGGGCCCGAGGACGTCGTTCCACCGGCCTCGGGACTTCATCGCGGTCGTCGTGCTGGTCGTGGTCGTCGTGGCCGGGGGCGTGCTGATCGGCACGTCCAGCGACATCGCGGCGACCACCTCGCAGACCGCACCCGACGGCATCGTCGAGGTGCCCGCGGAACCGGCCACGCTGCCGCCGACGTTCGGTGAGACTTGGCGGGCGGAGAGCGGGGCCACGCCAGTGCCCGTCGTCGCCGGTGGGACGGTCGTGACCGGCAACGGCAACGAGGTCATCGGCCGCGACGCGCTGACCGGTGAGCAGCGGTGGCGTTATGCCCGGAACATCCCGTTGTGCACGGTTTCGACCGGGTGGCAGGATGCCGTCGCCGTGTACCGGCGGACCGAGACGGACCTTCCGGACGGCGCTCGCTACAAGGACGGGAACTGCAGCGAGGTCACCACGCTGAAGAGCGGCAGCGGCGAGCGCGACCGCCAGCGCAACGGCGACGCCGAGCTGGGCACGCGGCTGTTGTTCGACGGCACGCACATGACCGCGACCGGCAAGCGGCTGATCAACACGTGGCGCAGCGACATGGTGCTCACCATGGAGTACGGCAGCGTCCCGGACCCGGTGAACCCCGGCAAGCAGCCGCGGCCGGACTGCAACTACGGGTCCGTCGCGGTGGCGTCCGGGCGGATCGGTGTGATCGAGCGGTGCCCGTCCAAGACGGACCCGACGGTGTTCGACAACGACCGGCTGTCGGTCTACAAGCCGACCGCGAAGGACAGCGACAGCCCACAGGTCGACTTCAGCATTCCGTTGGGCACCACCGGTTCCCGCATTCTCGCGGTCACCGAGCCGCGCACGGACTGCGGGGACACCTGCCCGAAGTACGTCGCGGTCGCCGAGCCGAACCCGTCGCGGATCGAGGTGTTCGACGCCACCGGCAAACCGGTCGCCTCCTACCCGGTCTCGGTACCGGACACGGACTTCAAGGGCGACCCGCCGGGCGAGGCGGTGTGGTCCACCAAGGGCACCGCCGCGCTGTTCTGGTTCACCGGCAGCAAGACGATCGCGCTGTCACTGACGGATCTGCATCCGATGTGGACGGTCGACGACACGCTCGGGCCGGGCGCGGTGATGGCCGGGTACCTGCTGGTGCCGGTCAAGGACGCGATCGCGGTGATCGACCAGAACACCGGTGCCCGGGTGGCGACCGCGCCGGTGAACCGCCAGGGTTACACCGGGCCGGTGCAGTCCGCGGTGGTCGGCCCGATCCTCCTGGAACAGCGCGGCTCGACCTTGGTGGCACTGCGATGAACCTGTACCAGCTCACCCCCTGCCGGGCGACGCGCGTCGAGCTGACCGGCCGGTACGGCTCGGTGCCCGCGTTGCGGTGCCCGGCGTCGGCTGATGCTCCGATCATCCTGCTGGTACCGGGTTACACGGGGTCCAAAGAGGACTTCGCGCCACTGCTGGACCCCATCGCGGACGCCGGTCTGGAGCCGATCGCCATTGACCTGCCCGGCCAGTTCGGGGCGGGCGGGCCGCCGGATCCCGACGCGTATCTGCCGACGCCGCTGGGTGCTGTGGTGTCCGAGCTGATCGGCAAGCTGGCCGCGGATGGCCGACCTGTTGTGCTGCTTGGGCATTCTTACGGTGGCTTGGTTTCGCGGGCTGCTGTGCTCGCCGGTGCTCCGGTTCGGGGGCTGACTTTGTTGAGTTCCGGGCCGAGTGAGCTGCCGGCCGGGCCTCGGCGGCAGATGCTCGACCTGGCCGAGCAGGTGCTGCAGACCCACGGGCTGCCCGCGTTGGTGCAGATGCGGGACCTGATGGAGCGGCAGAACCCGGTGTGGGCGGCGCAGCCCGACGCGTTGAAGGACTTCTACCGGGACCGGTTCCGGTTGACCAGCCAGGAGTCCTTGGTGGGGATGGCGATGGGGTTGCGGTCCGAACCGGATCTCGTCGAGCCGCTGGGCCGCCGGTTGGAGACGCTTGGCGCGCCTTGCCTGGTCGCGTGCGGTGCCGAGGACGACGCCTGGCCGGTTTCCACGCAACGCGACATGGCCGAACGCCTCGACGCCGACTTCGCGGTCATCCCCGACGCCCGCCACTCACCCCCGACCGAGAACCCCCAGGCGCTGCTCAGCGTCCTGTTGCCCACCTGGCGAAGCTGGCTTTAGGTCCACCAGAACAACACCAGCAGCCCAACAACCACAGCCCCGACGCCCAGCCCAGCCACCAACGCACCCCTCCCCGTGCGCCGGTCGACCTGCCGCTGGGCGAAAACAGCCAGCCCCGCCCCCACCACATGCCCGACAAGCACCACAACGCCCAGCCCGGGCACCCCGCGCGACCACGAAATCACTTCCAGCACAAGCACAACCGCCGCGAGGATCACCACCCCCGCGGCCATCGCCCCGGCCAGCTCACGCCAGAACCCTGACCGCTTGGGAGGTTCCGGAGCAGCGCTCGCCGACTTGTGCTCGGGGAAGGGAACGGTCGCCGAGTTGTCGGCGCCCGGCTGCGCACCGGCAAAAGGCTGCTTGTCCGCCGCGGGCCAGGCCACCCTCTGCCCACCCTCAGGCAAATTCACCGTTGCACCCTCCGCAGCGCCTCCCGCAGCCCGATCAGCCTCCGCCGCCGCACGCCCACCCGCCTGTCCAGGCAGACTCACGGTCGTCCCCTGAGCGGAACCCGCCGCGTCCCGATCGCTGCCGCTGGAACCGCGCCCAGGCAGGCTCACAGTCTTGCCCTCAGCAGAGATCCGCGCCGCCGACCGCCGAGCGCCCCTTTCGGCATCTCGCCGCTCCGAGCCGTCGCGATCCACCCCGCCAGCCTCAGCAGCCGCGCGCCCACCACCCGCCTGCCCCGGCAGACCTACGGTCGCCGCCTCACCAGAACCCGCCGCACCCCGATCCGCACCCCCAGCAACCCGGCCAGGGAGACCCACCGTCCTGCCCTCAGCGGAGGCACGGGCTGCCGAAGGCCGGGCACCTCTCGCCCTCCGCTCAGCACTTGACCGCTCGCCCTCATCAGCAGCGACCGGCTCCGCCGAAGGCCAGGCGCCCCTGGCTTCCGTCTCAGCACCTCGCCGCTCAGGCCCCTCGGCAGTGTCCCGATCCGTCCGGCCAGCGTCAGCAGCCGCGCGCCCACGACCACCTGCCTGCCCCGGCAGACCTATAGTCGCCGCCTCACCAGCACCCGCCGCGCCCCCGGAACCCCGGCCAGGCAGGTCCACGGTCCTGCCCTCAGCAGAGATCCGCGCCGCCGAAGGCCGGGCAGCCATTGGCTCTCGTCCGGCATCCGAGCGGTCTCCCCCGTCGGCACCGGCACGCTCGACTGAGGGCCGGGCAGCTCTCGCCTCCCGCCCAGCACCCCACCGCTTGTCGCCATCAGCTGCGGGCCGGGCAGCCCTCGATTCCGGCCGCTCCCGCCCCGCACTCGAGCGCCCGCCGCCTTCAGCGGCTTCAGCCGAAGGCCAGCCGCCTTTTGCTTGCGGCGCAACAGGTGGCTCACCGGCGGCCTTGGCGAGCGGGGTGGTTTCCGGGGGTGTGGGCGCGGGGGTGGGTGGGAGTTCGGTGGTGGCGAACTCGTCGGGGTGGTGGTGGGGGTCGTGGGGTGGCCTCACTGCGGAAGCAACCCCCAGGGGGTGATGGGTGGGCCGGCGGCCTGGCCTTCGGGGCAGTGACGGCGGAAGTCGCACCACGCGCACTGCCGGCCGACCTGGGGTGGGAACAGCACCTCGGGGTCCCCGCCGGCCTGGAACGTGTCGGTGGCCAGCTGGAGCTCGTCGGCGGCCTCCTCGGCACGCGCCTGGTGGCGGGCGAGGGACTCGTCGGTGTGCTCCCACTCCGCGACGGTGCCGGACGGCAGGTGGTGCAGCTCGACCTTGCGGCACGCGCGGCGCAACGTGCGGGTGGTCGCGATGCAGTACATCGCCAGCGCCTGCGAACCGCGCGCGTCGTCGGTGGTCAGCACCGAGCGGCCGGTCTTGTAGTCGACGATGACCAGCTCGCCGTCGCGGTCGTCGATGCGGTCGACCCGGCCCTCGGCCACGATCGTGCCCGCGGGCGCGGACACCCAGCGCTCCAGGCCGACCGGGTCGATGGACACGTCGGTGGACGCGAGGTAGTCCGAGACCCAGCCCTGGGCGCGCGAACGGAAGACGGCGGCCTGCTCGGCGTCGGCGAACCCGTCGTCCTTCCAGTGCGTGGTCACGAGCGCCGCCCCCGCCTCGGGGGTGCGCTTCGCCAGCGGTAAGTCGAAGAACGCGCGCAACGCGTTGTGCACCACGGCACCCAGGGTGCTGTGGGCATACGCGCCGCCACGCGGGAGCGTCGGGCGGTCCACGTACGTCATCCGATAGCGGCGCGGGCAGTCCGCCCACGTCGCGAGCTTGGACGGGGTCACCCGCACAAGCTTCTTCGGCATGCTGTCGAAGCCAAGCTGCCCTTGCACGAACACCAAGTTACCCGGACCCACCGACAAAGCCGCGCACCGAGTCCGCCAGCAGCTGCACGGCTATCGCCGCGAGCAACAGACCAGCGATCTTGGCGAGCAGGACGATCCCGGACTCCTTGATCAAGCGGATGACCACACCACTGAACCGCAGGCAGATCCACAACAGGAAGTGCACAGCCAGAATGGCCGCACCCAAAGCCACATAGGCTCCAGTACGGCCGTCCGCCTGACGGACGAACACGATGGTGGCCGCGATCGCACCAGGTCCGGCCAGCAACGGGGTTCCCAGCGGCACCAAGGCGACGTTGACGTCCTCGACCACCTCGGGCTCGGTCGTCCCCCGCCCGGTCAGCAGGTCCAACGCGATGAGCAGCAACAACAACCCGCCCGCGCCTTGCAGCGCCGGGATTCCGATGTGCAGGTAGGCCAAGATCGCTTGCCCGCCAACGGCGAACAGGGTGATGACAGCGAGCGAGACGAGGACGGCCTGTCGTGCCGCCCTCGCCCGTGCCAGTCTCGGTTTGCGCCCGACCAGGCTGAGGAACACCGGGATGGTGCCCGGCGGGTCCATGATCACCACCAGGGTGATGGTCGTCGCGGTGAACATCCGCGGGTCGAACAAGTCGGTGAGCGCCACGGGCCCATCCAAACAGGACAGACCCGTGGGACGCACTTCAGCGGTGCTCAGCTGCGACAAACGACACCCACAGCATCGCGGCGATCGCGCCGGCGGCCAGCGCCAGCGAACCCGCGGGGCTGCCGCTCATCGCATAGAGGTCGCCCACCAGCAACGCCGTCCCGGCCACCCGCGAGGCGACGGCCTTCCGCCGGTCACCGGCCTTGCGGTACCGGCGGCCCAGCACGTAGCAGGCGGCGATCAGGGTGCCGAACGAGATCGTCCCGGCGGCCATGTGGCCGTAGCTGTGCCACGTCAGCGGCGCGCCGAACGGGTCCATCACGAAGAACCCGGCCGCGACCATCCCGGCGCCGTTGACCGCCAGCAGCCGCGGCGCCCACCCGCCGATCGCCCGCCGCAACCCCACGGAACCGAGGATCGTGAGCACCCCGGCGACCACGAAGTTCAGGACCTGGATCCACCCGGACGGGCCGATGCTCAACGCGCTCAGCGGCTGCTGGGTGAGGTCGAACCCGGGCCGGACGGCGGCCTGGGCAAGGGAAACAGCCGCCCACAGCGGCGAAGCGACCGCGCCGCAGGCAAGGAGGGCACGGGTCGCGGGCCAGGTGCGCCCCGCCGCGCCGGAAGCCGCCGGGCGGGTGGTGGTGGGAGCAGCGGCGCTGTCGGTGGCGGCCGGGGCAGCGGAGCGGGAGGTGCTGGTGGGAGCGGTGCTGGGGGTGTTGGCGATGGCGGTCATGGTCTCTGCCCTTCTGGGGTTCTGCGTGGATTCGGTTCTCGCCATCACGTCGTCCGGGTAATCTGACAGGGAATGGATGCGTTCCCTGTCACATCGGCTTGTTCGACGCGTTGGCGCAACCACCCAGACCGGGAACCAGAGGAGACAGCGATGCGCTACCTGATGATGTCGATGGCCAGCGACTACGCGCCGGACGACAACCTGTACGTCGAGATGGGCAAGTTCATCGAGGAGATGACCACCGCGGGGGTGCTGCTGGCCACCGGCGGTCTCGACCCGAACGGCATCGAGATCACCTCTTCGGGCGACGAGATCACCGTCACGGACGGCCCGTTCGCCGAGGCCAAGGAGGCCGTGGCCGGGTTCGCCCTGGTCGAGGTCCGCTCGAAGGAGGAGGCGATCGAGCTGGGCCGGCGGTTCCGGCGGATCGTCGGTGACGGCAAGAGCGTGATCCAGCAGGTGTTCGGGCCCTGAGGATGGACGCCCACCGCACTGTCGACGCCGTCTGGAAGCTCGAGTCCAGCCGGATCATCGCGGGCCTCACCCGGATGGTGCACGACGTGGGCCTCGCCGAGGAGCTCGCCCAGGACGCGCTGGTGGCGGCGCTGGAGCGGTGGCCGGAGTCGGGCGTGCCGGACAACCCGGGCGCCTGGCTCATGGCCATCGCGAAACGCCGGGCGATCGACCACATCCGCCGCGCGCAACGGTTCGAGGAGAAACAGGAACAGCTCGTCCGCGACCAGGACACGCAGGAGCCCGAAGACGACGACGTCCTGCGCCTGATGTTCATGTCCTGCCACCCGGTCCTCCCGACGGAGGCCCGGGTGGCTTTGACGTTGCGGCTGCTCGGCGGCCTGACCACGGCCGAGATCGCGCGCGCCTTCCTGACCACGGAACCCGTTGTCTCCCAACGGATCGCGGCGGCCAAGCAGACGCTCGCCGCGCAGCACGTCCCGTTCGAGGTCCCGTCCGAGCTGGACGCGCGGCTGAACTCGGTCCTCGAAGTGGTCTACCTGATCTTCAACGAGGGCTACTCGGCGACCTCCGGCGACGACCTGATGCGCCCCGGACTGTGTTTGGAGGCAAGGCGGTTGGGCTGGCTGCTCGCCGCCGCCGCGCCACGGTCCGCCGAGGTGCACGGACTCGTTGCCCTGATGGAGATCCAGGCGTCGCGAGAGAAGGCGCGAACCGGCCCGTCCGGCGAACCGGTGCAGTTGCACGAACAGAACCGCGGCCGCTGGGATCAGCTGTTGATCCGCCGCGGGTTCACGGCGATGTTGAAAGCACGCGAGATCGGTGGCACGCCTGGCCCATACGTTTTACAGGCCGCGATCGCCGTCTGCCACGCCCAAGCCCGACGCGCGGAGGACACCGACTGGGTGCAGATCGCCGCGTTGTACCAGGCATTGGTCCGGCTGCTGCCGACACCGATCGTCCACCTGAACCGCGCTGTGGCCGTTGGCATGGCTCATGGTCCGGCGAGCGGGCTGGAACTGGTCGACGCGTTGACGGCGAACCGGCACCTGCAGGACTATCACCTGCTGCCAGGGGTTCGCGGTGACCTGCTGCTGAAGCTGGGACGGCTCGCCGAAGCACGGGTGGAGTTCGCGCGGGCCGCCTCATTGACCAAGAACGTTGCCGAGCAAGCGTTTCTGCTCCGCCGGGCCGCCGCGATCCCGGCGAGGACCGGACCAGCGCTCGTCGAGTCCACAAAGGACTACCTGGAAACCCTGGACGCGGTCACGAGAAGGTCCTACGCGCAGACCCTGAACCGGCTGTGTTCCCGGATCGGGGACATCCCGTTGGCAGACCTGACCAAAGACCAGATCGAGGGCGTGTTCGAGGTCAGCTGGGGAAAAGCGGCCGCGCGGACGTGGAACCGCCATCGGGCCACGATCCGGTCCTACCTCGCCTGGGCCGGTCTCGACCTCGAACCGGACCTCCCGCGGCGCGCCGAGGACACGACCACACCGGAACCCCTGACGCGCGAGCAGATCGACGAGGCCTGCAGCCAGGCTCCGTTGCGGGAACAGGCGTTGTGGTTGTTGCTGCACGAGTCCGGCGCGGCCGTCACCGCCGTGCTCGCCCTCGACGTCGAGGATCTCGACCTCGACGATCGCCGCGCGACATCGGGCGTGAGCTGGCGTTCGGCCACCGCACGGCTCCTTCCGGAGCTGCTCGGCGACCGCACGCGCGGCCCGCTGTTCCTCGCCGACCGCAAACCCGGCCCCGCCCGGCTCCCGGACGCGGCCGACCTCTGCCCCACCACCGGCCGATCCCGCCTCAGCTACCCCCGGGCGGAACGCCTCTTCAAACTGGCGACCGGCCACACCCTCCACCAACTCAAACCCGCCAAACACCCCTGATCCCCCGCGTGTCCCACGTTCACCGCCGCCGTGTCCCACGTTCGCCGATACCGAAATCTCCGCTCGCGCGGACGAATGCGGAACACAGGGTCGGCGAACGTGGGACACGGGGTCGGCGAATGTGGGACACGCGGGTCAGCCGGTGATGAGTGGGGTGCCGGTGGTGTGGGCGACGAGGGCCTCGAAGGCCTCCGGGGACGTCGAGTCCTGGCCGATCCGGATCGTCTTGTTCGTCCCGTGGTAGTCGCTCGACCCCGTCCGGACCAGCCCGAGATCGTCGGCCAGCGCGCCCAGCTGAGTACGAGTGGCCAGGTCGTGGTCGGGGTGGTCGACCTCGAGACCGGTCAGCCCCGCACCGGCCAGCTCCTTGATCACCTCAGCGGTCACCGTCGGCCCGCGGTGGTGCGCGAACGCATGCGCCAGCACCGTCACCCCGCCGGCGTCGGCGACCATCTGGATCGCCGTGTGCACGGGGGTGTCGCGGCGGCTGACGTGGTAGCGGCCGCGTGAGTTCAGGAAGAACTGGAACGCCTCGTCGACAGTCGCGACCATGCCGGCCTGCACCAGCGCCATCGCCAGGTGCGGGCGGCCGGCGGGCGAGTCGGGCGGCAGCGAGGCCATCAGGGCGTCCGGATCCACCGGATAGCCGTCCTCAGCCATCCGGCGGGCCATTTTGAGCAGGCGGGACCGCCGTTCCGCGCGCAGCCGGGACTGCTCGGTCACGATGGCCGGCGCCAACGGGTCGAACAGGTACGCCAGGAGGTGGACCGTAGCCGTCCCGCCCCTGCCGTTCGGCGAGGTACAGGACAGCTCGGCGCCACGCACCAACGTGAGCCCGGGCGTCAGCGCCGCCGCTGCCTCGGACCAGCCGGCCGTGGTGTCGTGATCGGTCAGCGCGATCACGTCGAGGCCGGCCGAGGCCGCGGCGGACATCAGCGAAGCAGGCGTGTCGGTGCCGTCGGACACGGACGAGTGTGTGTGCAGGTCGATGACCACGCATCCAATGATGCTGGATGCGGGTTCACCGATCGTTAACCGTTCGCCTTCTTGCCCAGGGCGGCCTTGCGGGCCTTGATCATCGAGAACCGCTCGGCCTGTGCCTTCTTGTCGCCGAACACCAGCTCGGAGATGGCGTCGTAGACCTGTTCCGGCTTGGGCAGGTAGTTGATCCGGTTGAGCGCCTGGATCTGGCCGGCCGACTCCACGATCATGGTGCCGTAGCCGAACAGCCGGCCCACCCAGGACCGCTCGTAGGTGAGGTCGGTCACCTTCCCGATGGGCATCATCAGGACTTTCGTGGTGAAGACCCCGGTGGTCATCATGAACCGCTTGTCCGTGACCACGATCCGCTCCACCCACCAGTCAAGGACCAGGTAGGCGAACCGGAGCAGCACGATCAAGGCGGCGTACCAGAGGATGTTCTGGATGAGCCACATCCCGGGCGGCAGGACGTAGGACACCATCACGGCGACGGCCAGCAGCGCCGCCGTCTCGAAGATGTCCCACGCTAAGGCGGCCCAGTGCCTGCGCACCCTGATGACACGTCGTTCCGAGTCGAGCAGGTACTCGTCGGGATCCCTGGGCGCGAACATGTGTCCAGTATCTCGTGCCTAGCCGCTGAACACACTACGCACGAACAAAATGACCGCCTCCGCCGCGTCCTTGAGCGTGTTGATGATGTTCGTCACGATGCCCGCGGACTGCGTCGGTTGAGTAACCAGGAAGAACACGAGCAAAGCGATTCCGGTCAACACGAGAATTTTCTTCGTGTTCACGATGACCAACCCCGTCTCTTCTTCGCACCCAATGGCGCCTGTTGAAAAGGTTGTACCGCACTAAGCGGTCGGCTGACGAGAGTTGTACCGCACCTGGTCCAGCGGGTCGTGGGATGAATCCTTGATCGCTACGCTGCGTGTTCATGGATACTGGTCAGATTCGTAAGATCAGGTGTGTCGGTGGGGTGATGCACGACACACAGGGGCGTCTCCTGCTGGTCCAGCGGGGGCACGACCCAGGCAAAGGCCTCTGGTCGATCCCGGGCGGACGGGTCGAACCGGGCGAGTCGGACAGCGAGGCCGTGGTCCGTGAGCTGGTCCAGGAAACCGGACTGACGGTGACGGTAGGCCGTCTGGTCGGCACCGTCACCCGGCCGGCCGGGTGTACGAGATCCACGACTACGAGTGCCAGGTCACGGGCGGGTCGCTGACCGCGGGCGACGACGCCGCGGACGCCGCCTGGGTCGACCTGGAGGCGTTCACCACACTCGAACGGACGAATTTGCTCACACTTGGACTGGCTCCCACATTGCGGGAGTGGGACATGCTTCCCCGCGCATGAATCTAAAGCCACACAAGGGTTTGCCCGTGCGCGCCGGTGCGTCCCAGGAAGCGGGCGGAAGGGGCCCCAGCGGCCCACTGGACGACCGCGAGCAGTCCCCAGCTGCTGTCCAGCGTCTGCACGAACTCCGTGCGTTCTGGGGCCAGGTAGGCCATCGCACCGCGGTAGTGGTCCTGGGTGACCCACCACAGCGGCCGCTGGGCGGCCAGTGAACCCAGCGCCTCGATGAACGCCTTGCGCCGCTCGTCCGGCAGGTAGGGCATCACGTGGCTGGTGATCACCACCAGCGGCAGGTCGGCGGGCACGTTCGCGGCCGCCGCGGCCAGGTCGTCCACGGCGTCGCCCGCGACCAGCGCGGGCGGGTCCTTGCGCTGCAGCTCCGCGGCCACCCGCAGCCGCCGGGAGCGTTCCGGCTGGTCGGCCCAGATGCCCGCCTCCAGCCAGGCCAGCTCCTCCTCGTCGGCCAGGTCGATCGGCCGCCGGTCCAGCCCGATCTTGGCGCCGACCACCAGCTTCTTCGGCAGCCGCGGCATCGGGGCGCCGGAGACCGCGCAGGTCAGCACCAACGGGGTCTTCGCCGGGCCGGCGTTGACCTGCTCGCCGTCCTCGTTCTGGTAGCGGAAGCCGTAGCGGTCGATGCCCAGCAGCAGCCCGCCGCTGCAGCCCACTTCCAGCAGCCCGATCGGACCCTTGACCTGCTTGGCGACGTCCGCCAGCGCCGGGAACAGGGTCGTGGCGCGGCGGACCTCGTTGGTCTGGGTGGTCCGGGTGGCGATGAGCTCGGTCATCTTCCCGGCGCGCTCGAGCACGAAGGAGCGGAACAGCGGCCACACCCGGTCGTCCGGGCCGAAACTGCCGCCCATCGTCAGGTAGTAGTTCGCCAGCTCGATCCACGGCTCAGCCTGCACCAGGCGCTGTGCCGCGGTGAAGAACAGCGTGCCGTGGGCGAACTGGTCGGGCGCCGCGGTGAGCAGGGCCGCTACCTCGTCGTCCTCGGCGGCGTGGCCGGCCAGCAGCTCGTACAGCGGCGAGATGCCGGCGGCCTCCTCGGTGGCGAAGTGCCGCAGCCGCTTCTTCGCGAGCTCGAGCGCGGCCATCAGGCGTGCGGCTCCGGACGGCCCGGCTGCTCGCCGCCGCGGGCCTCACCGTAGGAGAGCTTGGGAACCATCACCTTGCGACGAAAGACACACACGACTGTTCCGTCCTGTTTGTACCCACGTGTCTCCACGTAGACCACCCCACGGTCGTCCTTGGACTTCGACGGCGTCTTGTCCAGCACCTCGGTCTCGCCATAGATGGTGTCACCGTGGAACGTCGGTTTCACGTGCTTCAGCGACTCCACTTCAAGATTAGCGATCGCCTTGCCGGACACGTCGGGGACCGACATGCCCAGCAGCAATGAGTAGATGTAGTTCCCGACGACGACGTTCTTGCCGAAGTCGGTTGTCTCCGCCGCGTAGTGCGCGTCCATGTGCAGCGGATGGTGGTTCATCGTCAGCAGGCAGAACAGGTGGTCGTCGTACTCGGTGACCGTTTTGCCTGGCCAGTGCTTGTAGACAGCGCCAACCTCGAATTCCTCGTAGTACCGGCCGAACTGCACTTGAACTACCTCCGTGTAACGCTGGAGCTGGGCGTGGACGACAGTGTGGGTGCACCGGGAGTATCCTGTGCAACTGGTGTGTGAGCGACCCAACGCTCACACAGGCCCGGCCTTGGGAGGTGAGGACGTTCCGTGAGTGGCACAGATAGCGCACCGAGTACCAGCAGCGTCCCCTCCGGCAGGGCCCTTTAGCTCCTTCGACAGGCCCCTGGAGTACCGGCCGGGACGCTTGCGGCCGGAGGTCTGGACCACAAGTCCCCTCCGGCGCGTCGCACGCCCGGAAGCTCGACACCCAGGGAGGCCATCATGGCTGCGCTCCGTCCGCTCGGCGGTCTGCGCGGGAACAAGGACCGCCGCACGTCCGCGCCGATCCCGATCCCGCTGTCGGCCTATGTCGTCAACTGCGGGGTGTACCGGGATGGTGAGCGGCTGCCCGGGCGGTGGACGCACGCCGAGGCGATCGCCGAGGTTCGCAAGCGCGGCAAGGGGTTCGTCTGGATCGGCCTGCACGAGCCGGACAGCGAGCAGATCAAGGGCATCGCGGAGACCTTCGGGCTGCACGAGCTGGCGGTGGAGGACGCGGTACAGGCGCACCAGCGGCCCAAGCTCGAGCGCTACGACGACACGCTTTTCATGGTGCTCAAGACAGTCCGGTTCGTCGAGCACGATTCTCCCGACACCACCAACGAGATCGTCGAGACCGGCGAGCTGATGGCGTTCCTGGGCCACGACTTCATCGTCACGGTGCGGCACGGCAACCACTCCGGCCTGGCCACCCTGCGGACCGAGCTGGACAACGAGCCCGAGCGCCTCAAGGTCGGCCCGGCCGCGGTGCTGCACGCCATCGCCGACAAGGTGGTGGACTCGTACCTCGACGTGTCGGAGAAGTTCGAGGACGACATCGAGGACATGGAGGCGCGGATCTTCGCCCCCCGGTCCCAGGTCAGCTCCGAGCAGATCTACCTGATGAAGCGCGAGGTCCTCGAGCTGAAGCGCGCGGTGACCCCACTGGCCAACCCGCTGCGCCGCCTCGCCGAGGGCTACACCCCCCTGGTCCCCGAACAGGTGCGGTCCTACTTCCGGGATGTCGACGACCACCTCACCACCGTGGCCGAGCGCGTCACGGCGTTCGACGACCTCCTCAACACCCTCGTCGACGCCACCCTGGCCAAGATCACGCTGCAGCAGAACACCGACATGCGCAAGATCACCGCGTGGGCCGCGATCATCGCTATCCCCACGATGGTCGCGGGTGTGTACGGGATGAACTTCGAGTACATGCCCGAACTGCACTGGCAGTTCGGGTATCCGGCCGTGGGCCTGCTCACCCTGCTGGTGTGCCTGTTCCTGCACCGGGTTTTCCGCCGCAACCGATGGCTCTAGCCGGGCCCCAGCGCCCGGCTCCCCCGAGTCCCCATCGGAACCCTGTACACCCCAGGGAGGTCATCACCATGACCCGGCTGATCCTCAACCCCCTGTTCTGGGCCATCGCCATCATCCTCGCGTGGCTGGTACTGATCACCATGTCCATCGCCAACAACCCCAACGGCGCCCGCGCCCAGACAATGCCCACCGACACCCAAATCACCACCCCCAGATAACACCCACACACCTACGTCTCACCCCGACATCCCGCGCCCCAAGGGCCTCGCGGGATGTTCAGGCGCCCCAACCCAGGAGACGCAGCCAAAGAAGCGCCCTCTACCGGAGGTGCGCAGCCAGCTTCCGCAGCGCAGCACGGGTCTCATCAGGAGCCAAAGGATTCACGCTCATCCACTCCGAGTCCCCAGCCAGCTGAAACCGCCCATGGGGAGTGTCCAGCCAGCGAACCTCATCCCCAACCCGCTGCCACTCCTCCTCAGCCCCGTTCGACCGAACAGCAACCCCAGCCTGCCCATTCCCCCATACGGGCTGCAAATACTGAACCATCCGCCGCGAAACCCGATCGTCAACCCCATACCGCGCGAAGATCTCCTCAACCTGCCCAGGATCCAGCTGCACCGGCTGAACCCCGTCCTCAGTCGGCAGTGACGCCGTCAACGCATCAAAAGCCAGCTGCAAAGCCCGCCGCGGCAACGTAAACGGCGCGATCCCAGCCGGATCCAGCCGCGGAATGATCCGCATCAGCTCATCAACGGCATCGTCCAAAGACAACTGTCGCAAAAGGACAGAGCCGGTCTCCTCCTCCGCCCGCTGCACCACGATCAGCGCACTCGTCCGGTCCACCAGAACACAGGCGCCGACAGTGGTCTTCTCCTGCGCCACAACGAGATCCAGCACGCCATTGCCGAACCGCAGCAGGTGCACGAACTCGTCCGCCAGCCCCACCGGTCCCTCGGCGTCCGCGAGCCCGCGCTCCATCAACTGCGCCCGGGCCCCCTGGAACAGCAAGGCCCGCTCCGCGTCAGTGGACCCGAAGCTGGGGATCTCCAACGGGAAAGGCGCCTCCACCTCGGCGAAAGTGCACAGCAGGTCCACTTCCACCGGGTGGAGCACCGCGTCTTCACTCACGGAAGCCATCGCGCGCGACCGCGTCCGTTTCCTGGTACTTGGCGGCGGTCTTCTCGGCGCCGTCGACGAACTCCTGGAGGTTGGCCAAAGCCGTCTCGAGCTGTCCCGCGAGGCCGGCCTCACCCGCGATGCGGTCGGCGAACTTCTCCGACAACTCCTTGGCGGGCGGTGAAGTCCCGAGCATTGGCGCCAACGCGGGGTCCCGGAACTCGGCGACCTCGCGGCGCACCGCGTCGATGTCCGCCTTCACCTGGGCGACGGCAGCGGCGAACTCGCGCACCATCTCCGGTGAGACCTCCCACCCCTGGTCCCCGTGCATGGAAGGGACCGGGGCCGGAGCCGTGGTCGGGCTGTCGTCGTACATGGGTCCCCTCCTACAGGCCGATGACGGGCGGGGCGGCCTTGAGGTCGCCGGTGAACAAGTCCTCCTCGACCGGGAAGCGCCGCTTGTGCTCCTGGTCCTCTTCCTTGTTCGCGCCCGCGCCCATGCCGCCCGGTCCGTAGCCGGAGGCACCACCGGCCTTGCCGTACCGCGAGGCACCGCGTTCGATGTCCATGCCCCGGCCGCCACCGGCGCCCATCATCGGCGGCATGGCACCGGCGCCGAACGCCCCCGCGCCACCCGCTGCCAGCAGCCTGCTGTTGCGTGCGGCCATGTCCTCGGTCGCGCCGAGGCCGAACCCGGCGCCGCCGCCCGGGCCCATGCCGCCGTACGGGCCGGCGCCGGTCAACGAGTTCCACCGCGCACTGGGATTGTCCGCGAAGGACGGTGTGGTTCCCATGCCGGGCAAGGTTCCTATGCCGGGCAGGGTCCCTGGGCCGGCACCGGGGTCGCGCGGGCCGGGCATCGGTCCGCCCACGCCGGGAATGGTGTATCCCGGGGGCAGGACGCCGACGCCGGGCGGCGGCGTGGGCCGGTTCCAGATCGGGTCGACGATGCCGTCCTGCGGCTGGTTGAACTGCGGCGTGGCGCGGTCGATGCCGAGGATCGCGGTCTCGTACCGCGACATCGTCTGGACGGCCTTCTTCTTCAGCTTCTTCTTGCTGTTGCCGAACCCGAACGCGCTCGCGATCCCGCCGAGCACCGCACCCGCTGCCGCGCCGAACGGGCCGCCGATCGCGAACCCGGCGGCCGCGGCACCGCCGGCGGTACCCAGCCCGGACCAGAACCCGCCCTTGGGCGCGCCGGGCATCGTGCTCTGCGCCGACCGCAACGCGCCGCCCGAGTCGTCAACCGGCTCGGCGATCTGCGACGAGGTCTGCCCCAGGCTCTGGATCCAGCTGGCGTTGCGGGCGACAGTCCTGGTCGCCTCCTCCGAGCCCGCGCCGCCCCAGAACTGCATCAGCCGGACGAGCGACTGCTGCAGGTTGTCCGCGCTGGACGAGAGCTTGTCGCCCTGCCGCCGCCAGGTGTCGGCGAGGAACTCCAGCTGCGCCGGGTTGGCCTGGGTGGCCACGAACTTGATCAGCGTCTCGAGGCTGTAGCCGTTCCAGTTCGTGCCGCCGGTGACGTAGTGGTCGTCGGTCAGCCGCTGCTGGTGCTGCGAGCCCTGGCCCAGTCCCTGGACGCGCTGGATGAGCCCCTGGTAGTAGTTGCCGAGAATGCCTAAGAGTCCACTCTGGTTCGCCGGCACGGGTGTGCCCTCCCTCATGGCGACACTGACCATCGTTTCCGACGGTGACGTTAGTCCATGCGATCGGGTGAAGGAATCACTTCCGCGCAACTGGCCGGAACCTTCCGTAGGCTCGGGCAATGCCCAGGGTGCTGACGGTTTCCGACGAAGTCGTAGAAGCACTGTGGACCGACCAGGTACGCCGCCATTCGGTGGACTTGGTGCTGGCGGCCGGTGACCTTCCATTCGACTACCTGGAGTACCTGGCCAACGCGTTGGAACGGCCGTGTGTGCTCGTTCCCGGCAACCACGACGCTGACCTGGGCGGATATTCCCGCTCGCACGGGATGTGGACCCGCGGCGGGTTCCCGGCGCGCTGGCCGGGCCCGCAGGGCTGGGTCGACTCCGACGGCCGGGTGGTCGACGTGGCCGGGTTGCGGATCGCCGGGCTGGGCGGGTCGATCCGGTACAGCGCCGGGCCCAACCAGTGGACGGAGCGTCAGCAGGCGCGGCGGGTGAAATCGCTCGTCCGGGCGACAAGGCGCAGGTACCGTCGGGATGGGCGTGGCGTCGACGTGTTGCTGACCCACTCGCCGCCGCGCGGCGTCGGCGATGCGGAGGACCCACCGCACCAGGGGTTCAGCTGCCTGCACGAAGCGGTGCACCAGCTGCGGCCGGCCGTGCTGTTGCACGGCCACATTCACCCACATGGGCAGGACCTGCCGGAGCAGCGGCTGAACGGGACCCGGGTGATCAACACTGTCGGTTACCGGATCCTGGAGATAGGGACGGGCGCGGGAGGTGAAGGTGCACGGTGACACGGGGTTCCCGCGGGCGGACGCGGAGAACGACTTCCTGCGCGTGCGCCGCAGGCAGGTGCTGTCCCGGCTGGCCGCGTGGCTGCGCCGGGAGCCCGACGACGTCAACATCATGCTGCCGTTCACCGAGGTGGTCGACGCGCTCGGCCGGCAGGGCGAACGGCGGATCGGGCTGCGGGTGATCCGGCTGGACTCGATCGTCGGCAGCGTGGACCGCACCCGCGACTTCGACCGCCGGTTCCGGCCCACCTCTGGGCGGATGCGGGAACGCTGGGAGCGCCTCGCGGTCGCGCAGCGGCGCGGCGAGCCGATCCCGCCGATCGAGGTCTACCGGGTCGGCGACCTGCACTTCGTGTCCGACGGGCACCACCGCGTGTCGGTCGCGCTCGCGCTGGGTCAGGACACCATCGAGGCCTACGTGATCGAGGTGCAGACCAAGATCTCCGCGGCGGGCATCCGGTTCCGCGGCGACCTGATCGTCAAGGCGGACCGGCGGCTGTTCCTGGAACGCGTGCCGTTGTCCGGCGCCGCGCGGGCCGCGGTCGTGCTCAGCGACCCGTGGCGGTACACGGTGCTCAGCGAAACCGTTGAGGCGTGGGGGTTCCGGCTGATGCAGGACGAGTGCAGGTTCCTGGACCGGCCCACGGTCGCCGCTAGGTGGTACGTCGAGGAGTACTCCCCCGTGGTGGCGATGTTGCGGCAGGCCGGGCTGGTCGGCGGCCGGACCGAGGCCGAGGCGTACCTGGCGGTCAGCGAGCGCCGGTACCGTCTGATGAGGACACACCGGTGGGACGACGACGTGATCGCCGCCCTCCGCGACCAGTGAACTGGGGAAACCACCGGACTTTCCGATGATCTAGTGGTTCTCCCGGCCGGACAATGGGCCAATGGACGCGCTCGCGGAGGTTGTCCGCAGTGGCACGCTGTTCGGCCTCGACTCGAGCCACAGCCGGGAGGTCATCCACGGCGTGCTGCGGGACGAGGCCCACAGGTGCTGGGAGACCGCCTGTGAGTACGACGTGGTCACGTTCCACCGGGCCCGCCGGACGCTGGAACGCGGCCTGTGGGGGCAGGGGTTCGAGGTCCGGGTCAGCCGGGCGCCGTTCGCCGAACTGGTTGCCGCGCTTGATGTTCCGCTGGTTCATGTGTCGACGGCGTTGGACGGCGTGCAGACACATTGGCAGCCGTCCTCGGAGATGATCGTCGTGGTGGGCGCGGACGGGCAGGTCCGGTCGCTCAAATCGGCGTTCCTCGACTCTCCCGTGGTGCGCCACCGGTACCGCAACCAGGAAGGGGCCATGCGGGACATGATGGCCCTGGTGAGCCGGATGCCGCCGCGCAAGCGCCGGGAGTGGTTCTACTTCAACAAACCCGGCCCAGAAGACGTGAACGCGTGGTGGCTGGCGAACTGCATGGCCGTCACCCCAATGGCTTTGGTGCGGTGGTGGGACGTTCCCGTTGCCACCCAGGTGGAGTTCGGCGTGTGGGCCTGGGAACACGCCCAATCTCTGGGCGCGGTGTCCCCGTCCATGGCCGCGTGCCAGATCGCCTGTCACGTTGCCTGGGCAGAGGACTACCACAACACCACGGAGGTCCCTTCGGTCGGCTCCATTGTGCGGCCGTGTCTGGACCTGGTGACGGGATCGATGTCCCGGATGGACAAGAACCTGATCGACATGGCCGCCCTGCACCGGTACAAGCTCGCGGACACCTCCGAAGTGGACAACTGGCAGGCTCGCCGGCTGGCGCTGGCTACCGTGTGAAACGTTCCGGCAGCGGGCGGACCTGGTCCATCAACCGGTCCGCGTAGTTGTCCAGCAGCCTGGTGCCGACCTGCTGGGCGTAGCCGAAGATGACTCCCCACAACAGAAGCGCGGCCTGCGAGCCGACATAGACGATGCCGCTGACGAGACCCGCGCCCAGCGCCAGCATGCCGACCACCGCCAGCGCCGACCCGAGCAGGATCTTCACCAGCGCCTGGTATCCGACCAGCACGTACGGAGACAGGTCCGGTCTGCGCCGGATCAACAGCAGGACAACGGAAATCGTCGCCCCCAGAGCACCGAACAACTGCACGAGCCAGACATCCCAGCCGCTTGCGCTGGCCGTCCCGGTTGGACAAAGAGTGGCGATGAGCGTGCCGCGGTTGGGTGGGATGCACATCGGGATCAGGCCGGGCTTGAGGATGCCGATCAGGCCGAGCACGCTGTTGAGCACGAACAGGGCCACGCTGATCACGAACAGCTTGTTGCGCAACGCTCTTGCCGCCGCGTGTGAGTCGTCCGACGCGTCGAAGGCCGCCCGCAGCGCGTCGATCACCACTGCGCGGTCAGGGTTCTCCGCCTCGACCGCGAGCCGCCGAGGGTCGGTTTCCTCGAGATAGAGCCCGATGCGCGCCCGGAGCCCCGGCAACCGGGCCTCCAGCTCGGGATCGGCCGCCGCCAGGTAGATCTCGGCCTCGTGCAGCGCCCGCCACGCCCGCTCGATGTACCAGCCCGACCACCACGAAGCGCCCGACCGCCACCACTTCCGGTCCGCACTGCGCAGCGCCTCGTCCACGATCCGCAGCGACACCGCCGCCGCCGTCCTGGCCGCCTCCGTCGTGGTGTTGCCGGGCAGGGCGGCGAGATCCGCCCGCACCCGCCGGGCCCGCGACTCGACCGTCAGCTGCCAGTCCGTCACATCGACCGGCACCTGCCAACCCACAGTGACATTCTCCGCCATGAAGATCACCCCATGTAATAGTCGCACTTCAGCGGGCCCGATTTCGGCGACTGAACGAGTGATCTCCGGGTACGAAGCGTCAGGCCCGCGTGCCGGAAGCACACGGGCCTGACGAGAGGGATGTTTACTCCGTGTAGGTGAGGTTCTTGCCGTTGGCCGGGTCGAAGAGCTGGATCTTGTCCGCGTCGAACCAGATCTCCAGCGACGAGCCCTCGGCCGCCTCAGACGCGGCGGACAGGCGGGTGACCACCTGGGAGCCGCTTGCCGGGACGTCCGCGGAGCCGGAGTCGGCGGCCAGCTCCTCCAGTTCCTGTGAGGTGGCCTGGTCGCCTTCCACGGTGAAGTACGCGTACTTGTCCGACCCCATGGACTCCAGGACGTCGACGTGCGCCGTGAAGGTGCCGCCGCCGGCCTTGGCGGCCTCGTCGAGGAGGTGGGCGTCCTCGAAGTGCTCCGGGCGGATGCCGAGGATCACCTCGCGGGGCGCGTCGGCGGCCTCGACCAGGCGGCGCACGCGGTCGGTCAGCGCGAACTGCCCGAGTGGGGAGTTCACCTGGCCCTCCGCCAGCGTCGCGGGCAGGAAGTTCATCGAGGGCGACCCGATGAAGCCCGCCACGAACAGGTTGGCCGGGTGCTCGTAGAGGAACTGCGGCGACCCGATCTGCTGCACCAACCCGTTGCGCAGCACCACGACCCGGTCGCCGAGGGTCATCGCCTCGGTCTGGTCGTGGGTCACGTACACGGTCGTCGTGCCGAGCTGCTTCTGCAGCTTCGACAGCGAGGTCCGCATCTGCACGCGCAGCTTGGCGTCCAGGTTGGACAGTGGCTCGTCCATCAGGAACGCCTTGGGGCTGCGGACGATCGCGCGCCCCATCGCCACCCGCTGGCGCTGGCCACCGGAGAGGTTGCCGGGCTTGCGGTCGAGGTGCTGGGTCAGGTCCAGCGTCCTGGCCGCCTCCTCCACCTTCGCCCGGACCGTGGCATCGTCCACCTTGGCCAGCCGCAGCGGGAACGCCATGTTCTCCCGCACGCTCATGTGCGGGTACAGCGCGTAGGACTGGAACACCATCGCGATGTCCCGGTCCTTCGGCGCCTTCTCGTTCACCCGCTGCCCGTCGATGCGCAGCTCGCCCTCGGAGATATCCTCCAGGCCGGCGATCATGTTGAGCGTGGTGGACTTCCCGCAGCCGGACGGGCCGACCAGGATGATGAACTCGCCGTCGGCGATCTGGAAGTCCACTTCGGACACCGCGAGCGCGCCGTCCGGGTACCGCTTGGTCACCTTGTCTAGCACGATTTCAGCCATGATCAACCCTTCACGGCGCCGGAGGTCAGCCCCGCGACGATGCGACGCTGGAAGAACAACACGAACAGGATGATCGGGATGGTGATCACGACCGCCGCGGCCGAGGTCGTCCCGGTCGGGTCGTCGAAGTACGACGCACCGGTGAAGTACTGCAGCGCGGCCGGCACGGTCCGCGCCGCGTTCGTCGACGTCAACGAGATCGCGAACAGGAAGTCGTTCCAGCAGAAGATGAACACCAGGATCGCCGTGGTGAACACGCCGGGCGCCGCCAGCGGCGCGATCACCTTGCGGAACGCCTGCGCCGGGGTGGCACCGTCCATCTTGGCCGCCTTCTCCAGCTCCCACGGGATCTCCCGGAAGAACGCGGAGAGCGTGTAGATCGACAGCGGCAGCGCGAAGGTGATGTACGGCAGGATCAGGCCCGGCCAGGTGTCGAAGATGCCCAGCCCGCGTTCCATGTTGAACAGCGGGGACACCAGCGACACCTGCGGGAACATGGCGATCAGCAACGAGATCCCGACGAGTGCCTTCTTGCCGGGGAACTCCAGCCGGGCGATGGCGTAAGCGGCCATCGTGCCGAGCACCACCGCGATCAGCGTGGCGATCAGCGCGATGCCGATGGAGTTGAGCAACGCCCGCAGGAAGTCCGTGGTCTGGAAGATGTCGGCGTAGTTCTGCAGCGTCCACGACTTCGGGATGAAGCTCCCGTCGGTGAGCGTGTCCTTCGTCTTGAACGACAGCGACAGGATCCAGAGCACCGGCGTCAGCGCGTAGACCACGACGATGACGTTGACGATGGTCCACCGGGTCACCCGGCCCGGTGTCCGTACGGCGACGGTCGCCATCAGCGCTTACCTCCCGGATCCGAGCCCGGTGCCGCGGTACCGAACACTTTGATGAACAGGAACGCGATGATCGCCACCGTGATGAAGATCAGCACCGACATCGTCGAACCGATACCGAGGTTGAGCCCGCGGATCAGGTTGTTGTAGGTCTCCACCGACACCGACGACGTGCCCGCGGTGAGCACGAAGAGGTTGTCGAAGATGCGGAACGCGTCGAGTGTGCGGAACAGCAGCGCCACCAGGATCGCCGGCTTCATCACCGGGACGATCACCTTGGTGAACCGCTGCCACGCGCTCGCGCCGTCCATCGCCGCGGCCTTCAGCAGGTCGTCCGGGACCAGCGCGAGACCGGCCATCAGCAGCAGCGCCATGAACGGTGTGGTCTTCCAGACCTCGGCCAGCACCACGATCAGGAACGAGGGCACCTTCTCGCTGAGCAGGTCGTCGCCCGGCGCCAGCAGCTGGCCCAGGTACCCGGTGGTGTCCTGCCAGGCGTACTTCCACGAGAAGGCCGCCACCACGGTCACGATCCCGTACGGGATAAGGGTGACCGTGCGCACCAGCCCACGGCCGACGATGGTGCGGTGCATGATCAGCGCGAGCGCCATGCCCAGCACCAGCTCGATCACCACGGAGATCACGGTGATCAGCACGGTGATGCCGAACGCGTCCCACCAGTAGCTGTTGCTCAGCACGGTGGCGTAGTTCTCCAAGCCGACGAACTGGGTGGCGTTGGGGAACCGCAAGTCGTAGCGCTGCAACGACAACCAGATCGAGTAGATGATCGGCCACGCGGTGACCAGGACCATCACGATCGCCGCGGGCGCGCACAGCAGCCAGCCCAGCTTGCGCTCGGCCCGCTTGCCCTCGGACAGGACTTCCTTCTGCTTCTTGGACTTCGGCGGTGTCTCCGGGACGACCGGTTCGACGGCGTCGGTCTCGGGTGCTGCGTGGCTCACGGCAGAACCCCCTTCGAGTCAAGAGCGTCCTGCAGTTCGCGGCGCAGCCGGGCCGCGGTGTTCTGCGGGTCGATGCTCGCGGGCGGCGACAGCACGGTGGAGATCACCGTGGAGACGTTCTGGTAGGCGGGTGTCAGCGGGCGGGACGTCGAGTCCTGCAACGCGTCGATGATCGCGTCCTTCATCGGGTACGCGGTGTCCATCGTCGGATTGTTCTTGTCGTCCGCCGGTTTCGACGGGTCGGCTGGCCTCGGGTCGTCGTAGACGGTGCTGATCGACGGCGGCAGACCTTCGAGAATGGCTTGGTAGCGCTGGCTGTCCGCGGAGCGCAGGCACTTGATCGCGTCGAACGACTCGGCCGGGTGCTTGGAGTACGAGCTCACCGCGAGGTTCAGCCCGCCGACCGTCACCTTGGTCGGGGTGCCGGGGTCGATGCCCGGGTAGCTCGTCCACTTGAAGTGGGCCGCGCGGTCGGGGTTGGCCGCCTGGATGGAACTGTAGGCGTACGGCCAGTTCAGCAGGAACGCCGCCTGGCTGTTGGGCGCCTCGAAACCGTTCTGGATGTTCTGTTCCTTGGCGGTGCTCAACGACGGGTTGGTGACCCCCGAGGTGGCCAGCTTCTTGATGGTCTCCAGGCCCTTGATGGCGCCGGCGTCCATCGCGACGCTCTTGCCGTCGTCGGACAGGATGTGTCCGCCGGTCGAGGACACGATGGTGTTGTACTGCACCACATAGCCCTCGTACTTGGCGCCGGTCATCAGGATCTGGTACGGCTTGCCCTGCGACTTGAGCTGCTGCGCCTGCGAGATCATCTCGTCGAACGTCTTCGGCGGGGTGCTCACCAGCCGGTCGTCGTACCACAGCAACTGGACGTTGGTCTGTTTCGTCGCGCCGTAGAGCTTGCCGTTCCAGGTGGCCGTCTTGAGCGGGCCGGGGAACACGTCCTTCTCGGCCTCCGCCTTGTCCTGGCCGGTCCACTCCAGAACCCAGCCCGCTTCGGCGAACTCGGCCGTCCACACCACATCGAGACCGAGAATGTCCATTTCGGAGTCGTCGGCCGCCAGCCTGCGGACCATCTGCTCACGCTGGCTGTCGGCGTCACGTGGCAACTTGTTGTAGACGATGGTGTATCTGCCATTGGCCTGCTGATTGCACTTGTCGACGACCTTGTCGAAGACCTGTTCGGGAGCGGTGTAGACATTGAGCGTTATCCCCGAACTGGACCCACATGCGGTGACGAGGGAACCGGACAGCAATGCCGTTCCCATCACCGCGACAAGGCGCCTGCCCCTGCCGGCGCTACGCATCAGAACCCTGCCTCCTCGTTCTGGCGAGAAGCCGGGCTGCCCCGCTTGCCCGGCACCTCGCTGTGCCCCGGAACGCGATGTGCCCAATCTCACCTGTAACGCGTTCAGGTTCACTGAACCTAGGCGGCTTGATCACCCCTCGCAAGCGGTTCGCCGAATGCGAAGGTTAGGTTTCCATCAAGTCGTTATCGGGTACCACCCGATGGGCGCATTGACAACTTGGCCAGCAGGTCCCGGCCCCGTTCGGCGTTACGGGGCTGGCAAAGCACGTCGTATCGCCCGGCCACCAGCTGACTGGCCGACGCGAAATCGCGGCGCCCGCGAGTGGAGGCGTAACTCACCGCGGCGAAAGTCAGTCCGAAAACCACACCGGCGGCCACCCCGACCAGAACCGGGATCAGCGACACCGACTGGGTGGAGAACCAGGCCAGCAGGATGCCGACGAACAACCCGAACCACGCGCCGGACAGCGCGCCCGTGCCGAGTACCTTGCTCCACGTCAGCCTGCCGACGATGCGTTCGACCAGCATCAGGTCGACGCCCACGATGGTCACCTCGGTGACCGGGAAGTCCGCACCGGCCAGGTGCTCCACGGCGCGCTGCGCGCCCTCGTAGGTCTCGTACGACCCGATCGGCCAGCCCGTCGGCGGCGTCGGCAGCCGCGGCAACCCCGGATTGGGCCGCCCCTGCCCGGAAAAACCACCGGTCACGCCCGTTCACCTCTCCCACCAGACGCAGAATGTGTCCATCCTGCCAACTCCGGACACAACACGCTAATGGTGTGGTGAGAGGAACGTCCGGGGGTGTGCTACCCGCGGCTCTTGTATTCGCGGAGCAGGCCCCGGCTGATGATGGTCTTCTGGATCTCGCTGGTGCCCTCGCCGATGAGCAGGAAGGGCGCCTCCCGCATCAGCCGCTCGATCTCGTACTCCTTGGAGTAGCCGTAGCCGCCGTGGATGCGGAACGACTCCTGGGTGACCTCGGCGCAGTACTCCGAGGCGATCAGCTTGGCCATGCCGGCCTCGACGTCGTTGCGCTCGCCGGAGTCCTTCAGCCGGGCGGCGTTGACCATCATCAGGTGCGCGGCCTCGACCTTGGTGGCCATCTCGGCCAGCTTGAACGCGATGGCCTGGTGCTCGGCGATCGGCTTGCCGAAGGTGCGGCGCTGCTGGGCGTAGTCCACGGCCAGCTCGAACGCGCGGATCGCGATGCCGCAGGCCCGCGCGGCCACGTTGACCCGGCCGACCTCGACGCCGTCCATCATCTGGGCGAAGCCCTTGCCGGGCGCCTCGGCGAGCACCCGGTTCGCCGGCACCCGGAAGCCGGAGAACACCGCTTCCGTTGTGTCCACGCCCTTGTAGCCCATTTTGTCGATCTTGCCGGGGATGGTCAGCCCGGGCAGCACCTCGCCGAACCCGGACGGCTTCTCGACGAGGAAGGCGGTCAGGTTCTGGTGCGGCTTCTCGCCACCCTCGTCGGTCTTCGCGAGCAAGGCGATGAGCGTGGAGCTGCCGCCGTTGGTCAGCCACATCTTCTGGCCGTCGATGACGTACTCGTCACCGTCCCGCTTGGCGCGGGTCTTGATCGCCGCGACGTCCGAGCCGAGGTCCGGTTCGGACATCGAGAACGCGCCCCGCACCTCGCCGGTGGCCATCCGCGGCAGGAAGTACTGCTTCTGCTCCTCGGTGCCGTGCTGCTTGATCATGTGCGCCACGATGAAGTGGGTGTTGATCACGCCGGACACGCTCATCCAGCCGCGGGCGATCTCCTCGACCACCAGCGCGTAGGTCAGCAGGGACTCGCCAAGGCCGCCGTACTCCTCGGGGATGGTGAGCCCGAACAGGCCCATCTCCTTCATGCCCTCGACGATGTCGGCCGGGTAGGTGTCGCCGTGCTCGAGCTCCTGCGCGTGCGGGATGACCTCCTTGTCCACGAAGCCGCGGACCGTCGCGAGGATCTCGCGCTGGATGTCGGTCAGCCCGGCGGTCTGGGCAAGGCGAGCCATGATCCGCTCCCTACTCGTCGGCGTCAGTTACCGCTGAGTATCGCCGTTCGGGCGAGTCCCGCAGTGTGAAGCGCCTCTCAGCCGGCCAGCAGCTCCAGCTCCTGGCCACAGTGCCGGCAGCCGGCGGCGAACACGTGCACGTCCTGGTGGCAGGCAGGACACGTACGCAGGCTGCGCTCCAGCAGGTCGTCCTGCTCGCGCCGGCGGAAGATCCGAATGCGTCTGCTCATGCCGACCAGCGTTGCCCGCCGACCCCCGGAAATGGCAAATTGATCACGCTTTTTGTGGCCGGGCTCATAACAACCATCGACAGCGAGTAGTTATCCGGATTTCTCCTGTGATTGTTCTGTGATCTCCGCCGCTGGTTTCTGGTTCGCGCCTGCGGCACCTTCGAGAAACCTCAAGAGCTCGACCGGGAAGGGCAGCACGAGTGTCGAATTCTTCTCCGCAGCCACTTCAACGACGGTCTCGAGCAGACGTAACTGTAATGCGGCCGGTGTGTTCGCCATCACCGCCGCCGCCTCGGAGAGTTTCTGTGACGCCTGATACTCGCCGTCCGCGGAAATGACCCGCGCCCGCCGTTCCCGTTCGGCTTCCGCCTGCCGGGACATCGAACGCTTCATCGACTCGGGCAGCGCGACATCCTTGATCTCGACCCGGTCGATGTGAATTCCCCATTCCAGCGCCGGGCTGTCGATCATCAGCTCGAGGCCCTCGTTGAGCCGTTCCCGGTTGGCCAGCAGGTCGTCCAGCTCGCTCTTGCCGATGATCGACCGCAGGCTGGTCTGGGCGACCTGGGCGATGGCGTACCGGTAGTCCTCCACGCTGACGATCGCCTGCACCGGGTCAATCACGCGGAAGTACACCACCGCGTCGACCTTCACGGTGACGTTGTCGTGCGTGATCCCCTCCTGCGCGGGCACCGGCATCGCCACGACCTGCATGTTGACCTTGCGCATCCGGTCCGCGACGGGCATCAGGAACGCCAGTCCCGGATCCCGCGGCTGCTTGTGCACCTTCCCGAACCGGAACACCAGGCCGCGCTCGTACTGCTTGACCACCCGCGCGCTGCTACCGAGCCAGACCCCGCCGAGCGCCGCGATCCCCAGGAGAATTTCGACGAGCATGTGCACCACCGATTCTCTCGTGGTTCCGATGCTACGCCTGAGAAAGCGGCGCAGGCAGATGATCGGCTGGCGGTCACACCCGCCGGCCCAGCGGCTGCCCGCCGGGGTTCTTCGCGATCGGTACGCGGTCCATGACCAGCGGGTCTTGAGCACGCGGTAGCCGGGGCGGGCGGCCGGCACCCCCTCCATGCCGGCCGCCCGGGCTCATTCCTCCGACTGCGCCACGAAGATCCGGAAGTGGTAGGTGCGCATGGCGCCCTCGATGTACACCACCCAGCTGTCCTCGCCGATCTTGAACACCCTGCGGTTGCGCGGCATGGCGGGGTGCCGCGGCTGGTAGGTGCGCGCGAAATCAGCGGCGTGCCACCGCGCCTCGTCCCGGTTGGCGAACCGCCGGATCGTGGTGAGCGACCACCGCTGGCTGTCGCCGCCACCAACGGTCTCCTCGATGAGGACGTACCACCCGGTCACCGGTACGGGATCCTGCGGTCTCGACATGCCACTCAGACGCGTGGGCCTGCGCGGCCGTTCCCGGGATCAGCTGGGGATGAACTGTTCCAGGTAGGCCACCCACACGCGGAAGTACGGGCGGTGCATGGCCCGTTGGCTCAGCACCAGCCAGGACTCCGGGCCGGTGCGGAAGATCCACCGGCCCTTCTCCTTCATCACCCTGGGCTTCAGGTAGGTCTGGGTGAGGCGGGCGGCATCGGCCAGCGCCTCCTCGCGGGTGCGGAACGGCCGGGTCTCGGTGATCGCGCCGGCGTGGTTCTGCCCTTCCTGGCCGGTGTGGTTGGTCTCGACGAGCACGTACCAGCTGCCTGCGTCCATGCCCCCAGTCTCCCGGGCGCGGTGATCGGGTGGCCGCTAGCCTGGGGACGTGGCTGGCACGAACAGGGTTTTCGCGGCGCAGCTCGCGGGTCTGGCGGTGTTCGGGCCGGACGGCGAGCAGATCGGCAGGCTCCGCGACATCGTGGCCGGGCTCCGCACGGACCGGCAGCCGCCCCGGGTGCTCGGTGTGGTGGTGGAGCTGGCGACGCGGCGGCGCATCTTCGTGCCGATGCTGCGGGTCACGTCGATCGAGCCGTCGGCGGTGACGTTGTCCACCGGTTCGGTCAACATGCGGCATTTCCACCAGCGCATCAACGAGATCCGCGTGCTGGGCCAGCTATTGGACGCGCACGTGGTGATCGAAGCGGACGAGACCACCGCGGTGATCGAGGACGTGGGCATGGAGCCGACCCGCACGCGCGACTGGGTGCTCGGCCGGGTGGCGGTGCGCGAGCGGCTGGGCCGGTTCGGGCGGCGCGGGCCGGTGCGGGTCATCAAGTGGGAGGACGTCAGCGGGCCGGGCATCATGGAGTCCGAACCCCAAGGGGCGCAACAACTGCTGACCACGTTCGAGAACATGCGGGCGGCCGACGTCGCGGTCGCGCTGCGGGACCTGCCGGCCAAACGCCGCTACGAGGTCGCCGACGCGCTGGACGACGAACGGCTCGCCGACGTGATCGAGGAACTGCCCGAAGAGGACCAGAAGGACGTGCTGGCGCACCTCGACGAGGAACGCGCCGCCGACATCCTCGAGGCGATGGACCCGGACGACGCGGCTGACCTGCTGGCGGAACTGTCCGAACTGGACAAGAACCGCCTGCTGGACCTGATGGAGCCGGAGGAGTCGGCGCCGGTCAAGCGCCTGCTGGAGTACTCGGCGGAGTCCGCGGGTGGTCTGATGACCTCCGAACCCGTGGTGCTCAGCCACGACGCCACCATCGCGGAAGCCCTGGCGCGCGTACGAAACCCCGACCTCACCCCGGCGTTGGCGAGCATGGTGTTCGTGACCCGGCCGCCCACCGCGACGCCAACCGGCCGCTACCTCGGTTGCGTGCACCTACAAAGACTGCTGCGTGAACCCCCGTTCGAACTCGTCGCGGGTGCCCTCGACACCGAGCTGGCGAAACTGCCGCCGACCGCATCGCTCGCCGAGGTGACCCGGTACTTCGCGGCGTACAACCTCGTGTGCGCGCCGGTCGTGGACGAGGGCGAGCACCTGCTGGGCGCGGTGACCGTGGACGACGTGCTGGACCACCTGCTGCCCGAGGGCTGGCGGGAGAACGGGTTGTGGGAGGCGAGCGCCGATGCCTGAGGTGACCACCCGCCGCAGGCTGGACCAGCCGCGGCGGCCGCGCAGGCTGCGGTTCGAGATCGACCCGGAGGCGTTCGGCCGGTTCTCCGAACGCCTGGCCCGGTTCCTGGGCACCGGCAAGTTCCTGTTCTGGCAGACCCTCATCGTGGTGATCTGGATCTGCCTGAACCTCGCGGCGGTGTCCCTGCGCTGGGACCCATACCCATTCATCCTGCTCAACCTGGCGTTCTCGACCCAGGCGGCCTACGCGGCACCGCTGATCCTGCTGGCCCAGAACCGCCAGGACGACCGCGACCGCATCTCCCTCGAAGAAGACCGCCAACGCGCCGCCCAGACCAAAGCCGACACCGAATACCTGGCGCGCGAACTCGCCGCCCTCCGCATCGCCGTCGGCGAAGTCGCCACCCGCGACTACCTCCGCGGCGAACTCGACCAACTCCGCAAAGACCTCCACGTCAAACCCCGCACCACCCGCGCGACCGCGGAGCGTGTCCGCGACAACCCCGCCTGGCAGGACCGAGCGAACTGACGGTGGCTCCGGCGCGATTCCGGAATCCGCGAGAGGGTCAGCCACACGGATCGCGCGACGATTCCGGACTGCGTGGATTCCGGACTGCGCGGCCACAGGAAGGCTCGGCCACCGCGGCACAAACGACACCTTGTCGGCCGTGCCGGGGCTGCGGCCAGCGGCCGGACTATGCGTAAACCGGACGGTGCAGATCGGGTCGGCGCGGCGCTAACCGACGAGACTGTACGGGTCGGCATGGTCCAGATCGCGACGGCTGTACTGAAACAGCGGCCCTGTGGACAGAGCGGCGGGACTGTGGATAGCCCAACGCTCCAGGGAGAGATCGGTGCTCTCGACCCGGGGTTCCCCCAATTTCAACATTACCGCAGGCCACCGACAGTTTTGACGGCCGATCACCCAGAGGTGAGGGGCGCGTCATCCAGAGGCTGGGTCGCGCTGGTGCTGGGGTGAGCCCGCTAATGGTGGTCAGTGCTGGGCTTGGGCTATGCGTTCGCAGAGGGCGCCGATGGTGGCGAGTTCTTCTTCGGTCAGCAACGTCACGAAATGCTGGACGACGCCCGCCAGGTGTGTCTTCGCGGCGGTGCCGAGGCGGTTCGCGCCCGCCGGAGTGAGGCGTGCGACCACGCCTCTGCCGTCGCCGTCGACGCGTTCCCGGATGACCAGGCCCGCCCGTTCCAGACGGTCGACCAGCCGGGTCACTCCTGATCTTGACAGCAGCACCGCCTCGGCCAGCTCGGCCATGCGTAGCCGCTGGTCAGCGGCCTCGGCGAGCTGGGCGAGGACGTCGTACGCGCCGAGCGAAAGCCGCTGTTCGGCGAGCAGCTCCGCCTCCAGGCACCGGGTGACCTTCGCGTGCGAGCGCAGGAAGGAGCGCCAAGCGTCGATTTCGCTTCGGCTGGGCAACCGGGTTGCCGCTAACTCCGGCACATTTCCCGATGTTACGGAACGCGCGCAAGTGACTGCACAGTGCCCTGTCGTACGGGCGGCCCGGCTGGTCGCGTTCTGGCCGCCGTAGCATGAGAAAGGTGCTACCAACTGTCGAAGCGGTCCGTACGGCGCTCGCGGGCGTCCAGGACCCGGAGATCCACCGGCCGATCACCGACCTCGGCATGGTCAAGGACGTCACCGTGCACCCCGGCGGTGCCGTTGACGTGGCGGTGTACCTGACGGTCGCCGGTTGCCCGCTCCGCGACAAGATCACGCGCGATGTGACCACCGCCGTGTCCGCCGTCGAGGGCGTGACCGATGTGCGCGTCGAGCTGGACGTGATGAACGACGAGCAGCGCACCGCCATGCGCAAGTCGCTGCGCGGCGACGAGCCGAAGATCCCATTCGCCGAGCCGGGCTCGATGACGCGCGTGTACTGCGTCGCCTCCGGCAAGGGCGGGGTCGGCAAGTCCAGCATCACTGTGAACCTCGCCGTGGCCATGGCCGAGCGGGGACTGTCCGTCGGCGTGGTCGACGCCGACATCTACGGCCACTCGGTGCCGCGCATGCTCGGCGCGACCGGGAAACCGACCAGGGTCGAGTCGATGATCATGCCGCCGCAGGCCAACGGCGTGAAGGTGATCTCGATCGGGATGTTCACCCCCGGCAACACCCCAGTGGTGTGGCGCGGCCCGATGCTCCACCGTGCCCTCCAGCAGTTCCTGGCCGAGGTGTTCTGGGGCGACCTCGACATTCTCCTGCTCGACCTCCCGCCGGGCACTGGCGACATCGCCATCTCGGTGGCCCAGCTGATCCCCAACGCCGAGATCCTGGTGGTCACCACCCCCCAGCAAGCCGCCGCCGAGGTGGCCGAGCGCGCCGGGGCGATCGCCTTGCAGACCCGCCAACGCATCGCGGGCGTCATCGAGAACATGTCGTGGCTGCAGATGCCGGACGGTTCCAAGATGGAGATCTTCGGGACGGGCGGAGGCGAGACCGTGGCCTCTTCGCTGAGCCGCGCCGTCGGCTCGGATGTCCCCCTGCTGGGTCAGGTCCCCCTGGACACCCGGCTGCGGGAGGGCGGCGACGCCGGCACCCCGCTCGTAACTTCGGAGCCTGAGGCACCCGCGTCGGTCGTGCTCAAGGACATCGCCAAGCGCCTCACGGTCCGGGCGCGGGGCCTGGCAGGCCGCATGCTTTCGGTGACCCCAGCGGGCAGGTGATCGCTGCGCCCCTGGGGTCCGCCCCAGGGGCCTACTGGCCTGCGGTCAACCGGACGAACGAGGCCCACGCCTGCTGTCCGATGTGGAGCATGCCGCCGTCTCGATGTTTGGTGTCCCGCACGAGCACAGATTGCGCGGTGATCTTCACTTCCACGCAGTTCGGGCTGCCAGGCCCGCTGAAGCTACTCGTGAACCAAACATTGGCTCGTGCCATGGCCGCTTGCTCCTAGATCGTTCAAGAAAACAAGGATAGAGGAGCAAATTAGCTTGGCCCGATTTCCGACTTCACTTCAGGGCACCCCAAATGCGGCCATGTTACGAGGTATAGGACAATATCCTGTTGAGGATAAGCCGGACAAAGCCGCAATGGTCTAGACCAACCATTGGTTCCCCGTGAGCGACCTGCCTATCCACGCCACCCACCAGCAGCAACGTGACCGATCCCCGCAACGACACCTGCCACACGATAACGCAGGAGTGGTCCGACCAGTCGAGGTTATTCTCTGATTTTATCACCATAAATTTCGGTCTGACGACCGGGCGGGCGTCTCAGCCGAAATTCTCGAAAGCCTGCCAAAAAGGTGCGGAAATTACCCGTCCGACAACAGCTCCTCGATCATGAATCGCGATTCCGCAGAACTCATGGCGAGTTCTTGAAGCAGGTTGAACGCCACCGCCATCTTGTGCGTGTCGGGGGTCTCTTCAAAGAAGTTCGAGGGGCCGTAGGACACTGGCATGTTGCCGATCGGCCGCAACGGTTCGGCGAAGAAGAACAGGACCATCCCGCTCTCGGGCGCGGGGTTGCCGGGCACCGTCGACGAGATCACGCGGATGTCGATGTTCGGGTAGCGGTCGATCACGTGCAGCAGGTGTGCCAACTGTGCCCGCATCACCTCCGGGCTGCCCATCTCGGTCCGCAGGGCGTCGTCGGTGATGATGAACCGCAGGGCCTTGGGCGGGTCGGCACCAAGCATCTCGCGCTGGCGGTTGAGGCGGTAGTCGATCCGGTTGCGACGCTCCTTCCAGGACGGCTCCCACCACACACCGTCCCCAATGGACATCTGCGCCTGCACATAGTCCTCGGTCTGCAGCAGACCGGGAATGACTCCCTTGCTGTAGTGCCAGATCTCGGTGGCCAGGGTCTCGATCTGGGCAAACCGTTCGAACTCTCTTGGCAGGGCATCGGCGTACCGCCTGCGGGAGGAGCGCTTGCGGGCCTCGACGCCCAGTTCGAGCAGCTCCCGCTTCTCCTTCGCCCCGGCCCCGAGGTAGTCCAGCAGGGTCGCCAGGTCCTCGGCGGTGATGCGGCCGTTGCCCTCGATCACGCGGATCAGCTGGACGCGGTTCTTGTCGATCGCCGCGGCTGCTTCGTCAAGGGTCTTACCGGACTGCTGGCGCAGCCTGCGGATGGCATCGCCTAACAGCCGCCGGGGAACGGTGGGGACGCCGCCAGCCACGTAGCCTCCAGAATTGCACCCATTTGTCCCCGAGAATTAAGCAACGTAGTTGCTATTCTAGTGTTACGTAACACTTAGCACCAGCGATCTTCCGGAGGGCGCGCCGAGACCGATCTGGGTGTTGGAGGAGCGGCCATGTACGCATCCGAGGGCGACCCTGCATCAGAACTGCTGGCCAGCGGCGTGAACTGGCTCGCGCGCCATGTGAACGCCGTGATGACGTCCCCGTGGTGGCCCAGACCTTGCTCGGCGGTGCACCGCACGATCGTAGTCGTTGATGTGGCGGGCTTTGGCGATCCACAACGGACGAACCGGCTTCAGCTCCGGATCCGCGACGGCATGTACCGCGTCCTGCGTCGGGCATTGGCGCGGGCGGGGATCGTGTGGGAGGTCTGCCGCAAGGAGGACCGCGGGGACGGGGTGTTCCTGCTGGCGCCGCCTGGGATTGCGAAGGCCCGGTTCTGTGTGGATCTGCCCCGGACGTTGGTCGAGGAGCTGCAGGCGCACAACCGCGGACGGCGGCCCGAGGAGCAGATCCGGATGCGGTTGGCGCTGCATGCAGGTGAGGTGAACTACGACGGGCACGGGGTGACTTCGGCGGCGGTGAACCTGGCGTTCCGGCTGGCGGATGCGCCCGCGTTGAAGGCGGCGCTGGCCGGGTCGCGGGCGGTGCTGGCGATGATCGCTTCCGACTACTTCTTCACCGATGTCATCCGCCACCACCCAGCGAGCCACCCGGAGACCTACCGTCCGGAGACGGTCACGGTCAAGGAGACGACCGTGCCAGCGTGGATCAGGCTGCCTGGAGCGGCAAAACCCGTTCCACTGCAGCAGAACCTGTCCGTGCCGCGGCAGCTTCCTTCGATCCCGCCGTTCTTCGCCGGGCGCCGGACCGCGCTGGCCCAACTGTCCACAATGGGCATCTCGGCGATCAGTGGGATGGGTGGGATCGGGAAGACGTGGCTGGCGTTGAGGTGGGCGAAGGACCGGTTGGATGAGTTCCCGGATGGTCAGTTGTATGTGAACCTGCGGGGGTTTGACCCGTCTGGGGCGCCGACGCCGGTGCATACAGCGGTTCGTGGGCTGTTAGATGGGTTAGGGGTTACTAGCATCCCTGTGGACCTGGACGCGATGACGGCGTTGTACCGGAGCATGGTGTCCACCAAGCGAATGCTGATCCTGCTCGACAACGCGGTGGACAGCTCACAGGTCATACCGTTGCTGCCCGGCAGTTCTACGTGCACTGTGTTGGTGACGTCGCGCCACAGGCTGACGGGACTCGTCGTGGGCTACGGTGCACGTCCGGTCGAGTTGGACGTTCTCGACGACGAAGAGGCGTACGAGCTACTGGCGGGCCACATTGGCAGTCGCCGTATGGCCGACGAACCCATAGCAGTCGCCCAGCTCATGTATCAGTGCGCGGGACTGCCGTTGGCGTTGGGAATTGTGGCAGCGCGGGCGACGATGCATCCCGAGTTCCGGCTGGAGTCGTTGGCGCAGGAACTCGAGGACAGCAGGCTGGATGTCCTCAATGGCGGCGAGCTGTCCGCGAACCTGCGTTCGGTGATGTCCTGGTCGTACCAGGCACTTCCGGAGCAGGCGGCCCGCGTGTTCGGCGCATTGGGCCACATCCCCGGACCGAGCATCACCTTGCCTGCGGCAGCCGCGTTGACCGACCTACCAGAGCCCGTAGCCCGCGAAGTCCTACAGGACCTGTCTAACGCGCACCTTGTGCAGCAGTACGCACCCGGGCGCTACCGCATGCACGACCTTGTACGGCTGTATGCGGCGGAACAGGGCACGTGTCTAGACGCAGTGCGCAACCTGGTGTCGTACTACGTGCACGCGGCGCACGTCGGTGAGCGCGTGCTGTTCCCCCACCGCTACCCCATCACCATCTGCGGCCCGTCTTACGCAGTACCCCAGTTCGCTACAGACACCGATGCCATGGCGTGGTTCGACGCGGAACTCCCGTGTCTACTCGCAGCACAGGCCACAGCTTCACAGCACCGCTGGGACCCCCTCGTGTGGGAGCTTGCCTGGGTGCTGCACGGGTACTTGTGGCGGCGCGGGCGTATCCACGAGCAGCTCACCACCTGGCGCGCCGCTCTGGCCGCCGCCCAACGCCTCGACCTCCCGGCACAGGCCCTCGCGCACCGGCTGCTCGGCCAGACCGCCATCCGTGCGGGGCTGACCGCCGAGGCCAAGGAACACCTACGCTGGGCCCTCGTGCTGACCCGCGAGATCGGCGACCGCGTCGGCGAGGCACGGACCCACTACGACCTCAGCTGGCTCACATCCGACTCGGAGATCGCTCTCGACCACGCCAGCCGTTCGCTGAAGTTGTTCAGCCCCATGGGAAACCCGGTCTGGGAGGCCGAGGCGCTCAACCGGATCGGCTGGCACCGCGCCATGCTCGGCGACCTGGCCAACGCCCGCCCCGCCTGCGAGCAGGCCCTGGCGCTGTTCACCGAAAACGACAACCGCCAAGGCCGGGCCTCCGCACTGACCAGCCTCGGCCTGATCGCGCACCGATCCGGAACGCCGGCCGAGGCGATGCGGTTCTACCGGGACGCGCTGGTGCTGTGCCAGCAACTGGGCGCGCGGTACGAGGAGGCCGAGACCTTGGAACACCTCGGCCGCCTGCACTGCGCGCTTGGGCACAAGGCCGAGGCCGAGCGGACCTGGCGGCAGGCGCTGGGGCTGTACGTCGAACAGTGCCGCACCATGGCCGCGGAGGGCCTGCGGCAGCAGCTGGCGTGCGTCGCCGCGTGATCGATCTACCGGCGGGATGGCCGGGCTCGCAGGATGGGAAGAGTCGGCCACAGCCCTGACCGAAGCGGATGCCGACCGCCGGGCTGCTCCTCCGCACAGATGCGGCGCCTGGGCTCGGCGATCGGATAGCCGATCCGGCGGCCTCCAGCGGCTCCGCCGGGACGATGGCTGCGGTGCGCAGCAGATGAGTGGCCCGGACGGTGGTCTTCGGCGTGGCTGGGTTCGGCGGGATGGCGGAGGGTAGGCGAGGCGGTTCGGGGGCCGCTCAGGCGGCCTTCAGCGCGGTGGGGCTCCGCCGGATGATGGAGGGCCTTTGACGGCCGCCGGTCAGGTGGCGTCGGGGTCGAAGGGGGGTTTTTCGCCGGGGCTCAGCGGGGGCTGGGTGGTGGGCGCGGCGGGTGGAGGGGTGTAGCCGTTGGGTTTGGTGCCGTTGGCCGGCTCGTCGTTGAACAGGTGCTGGGTGACCATGCGTTTGGGGTCGAAGTTGCGCAGCTCGCGGAGGTTTTCCAGGGGTTTGCGCAGCTCGTCGAACTCGGGGCCCATCTCGTTGCGCAGCTGGTCACGCGCGCCGGTGGCGAACTCGCGGACCTTGCGGATGCTGCGCCCGAGCCACGCCGCGGCGCCGGGCAGGCGCTCCGGGCCGAGGATGAACAGACCGGCCAGCAACAGGACCAGGATCTCGCCCCAGCCAATGCTGTCGAACATCGCTCAACCTCCGCAGTCGCCCCCGCCCAGCTTACCGACTTCAGTCGGACTGCAGGACCACGTTGATTGTCATCTCCCGGCCATCCCGCACCAGCACGACCGGGACCGTGTCGCCGATCCTGTTCGCGCGCACGGCCACGGTCAGCTCCGCCGAGTTGCGCACGATGCGGTTGCCGACCTTGATGATCACGTCGCCCTCCTTGATGCCCGCCTTGGCCGCGGCACCGTTGTCGGCGACGTTCGCGGCACGCGCGCCCTGGGAGCTGCCCGCGCTGACGTCGGTGACCGCGTTCACACCGATCTCGGCGTGCTTGACCTGCCCGGTCTTGATCAGCGACTCGGCGATCACGCGGGCGTCGTTGGCCGGGATGGCGAACCCGAGGCCGATCGAGCCGCCGTCCTCGCTCGGCGCCACGATGAACGAGTTGATCCCGACCAGGGCGCCGTGGATGTCCACCAGCGGGCCACCGGAGTTGCCGTGGTTGATCGCGGCGTCGGTCTGGATGGCGTCGTACGCGACGGGCGGATCGCCGCCGTTGCCGGGCAGCAGCCGCGGCCGGTGCAGGGCGCTGACGATGCCCTGGGTGAATGTGTTGGACAGGCCCAGCGGCGAGCCGACGGCCACGACCGGGTCGCCGACGGCGAGCTGGTCGGAGTTGCCGAACTGCAGGACCGTCGGGTTGTTCACGGTCACCTTGATCACCGCCAGGTCGGTCTTGGGGTCGCGGCCGACGATCTTGGCGTCCGCGCGGCTGCCGTCCTGGAACACCGCGGTCATCTTCATCGTCGGGTCCTTGGCGACCGACTCGACGACGTGGTTGTTCGTGATGATGTAGCCCTGGCCGTCGATCACCGCGCCGGAACCGACACCGCCGGTCTGGTCGTTGCGGAACTCGATGGACACCACCGCGGGCGCCACCCGCTTGGCGACCCCGGCGATCGAGTCGGCGGACCGGTCCGGGCTGGCGTTCTGGTCCACCGGCACCAGGCTGACGTCGCTGGTCAGGTCGTTGCCCGCCTGCGCGATCCACCAGCCGACACCGCCACCTGCGGCCGCGATCACCAGCACCACCACGGCCAGCACGATCAACGCGGTCGGCTTGACCCGGCGCCCGAACAGCAGCTCAGGAACGCTCAACTGGTAGCCGCGCCCCAGCTTGGGCTTGCTCTCCGCCTCCTCGGCGGGCGCACCCACCGCGGGCGGCCCGATCATCGCGCCCGCACCCGGGTCACGCCACGGGTCGCCGCCACGAGACCACAGCGGCGACTCCGGCTGCCCGTCCGGCTGCTGATCCACCGGCGGACGCTGCAGCAGCACGTCGCCCAGCTCCGGCGGCCGGCTGAACGCGTCCACCAACGCGTCCGCAGGCGGCGGCGCCGAACGCATCTGCGGGTGGCTGCCGTTCATCGAGGACGACCGCGCGAACGCACCGTCCACCCCGGAGGGCCGCCCGAACACCGCTGCCGACGCCGGGTCCACCGGCGGCTGCCGCAACGGCCGCGGGCCGAGTCGGTCGGGGGGCGACGAGTCCGCGCCGGACTCGGGACGCGGCTCCTGCTCAGGCTGCTGGCTCATCACCGCCTAGCATCGCCCCGATCTGGTGAAAGCCCGGTGAGTCAGCCGCGTAGCGCGGTGACTCGCACAGCCAGTCGAGATGGCCGCGGGGCGCGCCGAGCAGGGTGCACGCGACCTTGCTGGTGTCCCGGGCCTGCTTGTGTGGCAACGGTCGCAGCAGGGCGGGCAGCTGCCGGGCGGCGGTGTGCATGTCCCGCAGGCGTTCCTGGATCCGGTCCACCACCCACGCGCAGCTCGCGGCGTCGTCCAGGCCCAGGTGGTGAGCGGCGACGAGCACGTAATTGTGCACGTCCCCATGTGCGGTTTCCTTTTCTCGTGAGGCTATGTCATTGCTCCAGGCGATCACGTCGATGGCGCCGTTCACCAATGTCCACCAGACATCGGTTTCGGCGATCTCCGGTGGAACTTCGACGCCGATGACCGGTTCCATCAGGTCGTACATGAACGGCCCGGCGATACAGCGGCGCAGGTCCGGATACCCGGCCAGATCCGGGACACGTTTCAGCTCCCGGTTCTCCGCCTCCTTTTCGATGGCCTGCACATAACGCAGGAAATCGTCGACGAACCGCTGCCGCCAGACCTCACTCATTCCAGGGACGGTCCGGTTCCACAATTGGGCGAACGCGCGTTGCAACGGGTTCTCACTGGGCGAGCGGACCGATTCGGCGAGGTTCGCACAGAATCGTGCGACCTCCGCGGGATTGCGGCCGAGCGCACCCTCGTCGAGTTCGTCGTCGAAATGGAACACCCAGATCAGCCATTCGGCGAACAAGGCGACCCGGTCCGGTCTGGTCTCCGGGAAGGCCCGGCTCGCGAACTCGATGAACCGCTGGCTGTCACGAAGGCCGTTGCGCTGGGCCCACCGCAGCGCGGCGCCGGCGACCGCCGGGACGTCGCGGTGGCTGCGACTCGGCGCGGCCAGCCAGGGATCCGCCGAGGTCAGGGCCAGCAGCGGGGCAACGCTCATCGGCCCGGCAGCGGCCCGAACAGCCAGTTCCCTGGGGCGCCAGGGTCGTCGCCGGTGAAGTACGCCCGCACGGCCTCGCTGAGCTCGTCGGTGCTGATCGAGCCGCTGACGTCCCGGTCGAGCCGGACGAACGCGGCCTCGGCATCTTCGGTGGCGGTGCCGAACGCCTCCTGCATGGCCTGGAACTCGGCGAACTCGATCGTGCCGTCGCCGTCGGTGTCGCACAATTCGACAATCGACTCGGCCGCGGGCAGGAAAACCTCGGCGAAATGCGGACCCTCGATAAAGGCGGCACGCATTCCCTCGGCGTATTCTTCCGGCGAAAGCCGGCCGTTGCCGTTGACATCCAGTTCGCCGACCAGCGCATCCCACAGGTCACTGAACCGATCGATCACGAACCTGCCCTTGGCCGAGGTGGGCGCCTCGGCGAAATTGACCAGGAGGCGGGCACCGAGCCCGAGAACGTCCTCCCGTTCGATGTACCCGTTGCCGTCGATATCGACCTGGGTGAATGCGCGGTCGAGTTTGCGGCTCTGCAATTCCGTCAACGCCATTCACATAGTGTGGCGGGTGCCGTCAGTGACCGGCCATTCCCTGATGGTGTGGGACGCCATCACACTCTTGCCCAAGATCGTGTGACCAGCAGTCACGACGATTGCTCCAACCGGAGAAAGTCTTAGGGCCGGACCTCATGATCGGCCCGGCCCCGCCTTGCGAGAGTGGTCTTTTAGCGGACGATCGCCCCGGGAGCGACCAGCACCGGCGCCGCGGCGGGCACGGTGTGGTGGAAGCGCGGCGCGCGCGGGGTGTCAGTGCTCGCCGCCGGTGTGCCGGAAGGGGCCACGAAGGCGAGGGCGCCCAGCATGAGGCCGGACACGACGACGCCCGCGCCCTGCGCTGTCCGACGGCCGCGGCCCAGAACGGTTGGTCCCTGTCCCAGGCGCGGCCCGGATCCTAAAGGCTGCGAGCCCAGCGGGGTCTTGGCGGCGCGGCCGGCGCGGTCCGGGCGCTGGACGGCCACGAGCTGGCCGTCCGCGGTCATCGCGAGCTCGTCCGGCAGCTCGGGAAGTTCGGTGTTCTGCGGGATCGCCTGCAACGCGGCGAGCAGGCCGAGCGGCACGGTCGGCGTGGTGGCCGTGCGCACCCGCGCGCGGGCCTGCCGCTGCGCCGCGATCTCGGTGGCGCAGCTCGGGCAGCCCTGCATGTGGGCCATCGCCCGGGCGTGGGCACTGGGGGAAAGCTCCCCGTCGACGAACGCGACGATCGCGTCCGGCAGCAGGTGCTGCTCGGGCAGGTTCCACCCGCGCAGATCGGTCATGCGGACGCCTCCCGGGTCAGTGCGCGGCGGCGCTCCAGCGAGGCGCGAAGCGCCTGGCGGCCGCGGTGGATCCGGCTGCGAACAGTACCCAGCTTCACGCCGAGAGTGGCGCCGATCTCCTCGTAGGACAGACCCTCCACGTCGCACAGCACGACCGCGGCCCGGAACTCCGGGGGCAGCTCGTCCAGCGCGGCCTGCAGGTCCGGGTCGAGGTGGGTCTCGGAGTACACCTGCTCCGGCGACGGGTCGTCCCCGGCCAGCCGGTCGGTGTCCTCGGGCAGCCCCTCCATGCGCAGCCGGGACCGGCGGCGCGCCATGTCGAGGAACAGGTTCGTGGTGATGCGGTGCAGCCAGCCCTCGAAGGTGCCCGGCTTGTACGACGCGAGCGACCGGAACACCCGGATGAAGGTCTCCTGGGTCAGGTCCTCGGCGTCGTGGGAGTTGCCGGTCAGCCGGTAGGCGAGCCGGTAAACACGGTCGGCGTGCTCGCGAACGACCTCGTCCCAGGTCGGCGGCGTCCAGGCCGGCTGGTCGTCCAGCTCGACCGGCTCCGCTATCGCGACGTCGGCTTGGCTCGTCATGAAGTCGGTATCCTCCCGCGGACTCAACTGCCCACTCGCTTGCTCAACGGCTGCGTCGTTCACGGTGTTCCCCACTTCGGCTGAAAAGACTCCCCTTGATGTCGATAGCTTCTCCGGTCGTGTTAGGGGACTCGTGAGAACAGGCTGTGGAGAACCTGAGAATTCCGGCGGTCTGGCGCCGCAGGATCGGCGGCCGGAAACGCTAACCTCGCATGTCGTGACACCCGAATGGCCGGCCGGGCTGCGGAGCTACGTCGAGGACTACCTGGCCGAGGACGACGCGCAGGCCGCCGCACGGGCGGCCGGCACCCGGCTGGGCTGCGTGCCCATCGGCCCGGCGGGCGGTGCCACCCTGCGGTTCCTGGCGGCGACACTGCGCGCGAAGGCCGTGGTCGAGGTGGGCACGGGCGCCGGGCTCAGCGGCCTGTACCTGCTGCGCGGAATGGCCGCGGACGGCGTGCTGACCTCCATCGACGTCGAGCCGGAGCACCAGGCGGCGGCCAAGAAGGCGTACGCGGCGGGCGGCTTCGGCCCCGGCCGGACCAGGCTGATCATGGGCCGCGCCCTGGACGTGCTCCCGCGCCTGACCGACGAGGCCTACGACATGGTGTTCGTCGACGCGGCCAAGACCGAGTACCCCAGCTACCTCGAGCAGGGCGTGCGGCTGCTGCGCCCCGGCGGCGTCATCGCGTTCGACAACGTCCTGTGGCGCGGGCGCGTGGCCGACCCCACCAGCCAGGATGCGGACACTCAGGCGCTGCGGGACGTCGCGCGGCTGGCCCGGGACGACGACCGGCTGGTGCCCGTGCTGCTCCCGGTGGGCGACGGCCTGCTGGTGGCGGCCAAGAAGCTCTGAACCGTCCCAGCCACAGATCGGCGGGGAGGCTGGGTCAGCCACCGAGGTAGGTCACGACGTACAGTCCGGCGCCGCCGCCGTAGGACCGTGCGTGTCGTCAGCTCCTCGGGTCCACCAGGTCAACGTAGCGGCCCCCTCCCCCGAGCGGACTGAGGTTTTCCGCAGTATGGCCCGGCGGTGTACTTCATTGTCCGGCCCGCTCCGCTGACCGAATGGGCGGTCGACCTGATGAATTTCCTCGACCTGGACCACCGCGAGTTCGGTGGTCGGCGGCCGGATGATCCCGTTGTTCCGCAGCGTGATCTCGTTGCCCGCCGACCGTGGTGATCGCTGCCGTCGTCATCGCGGTCGTGCTTTTCGTGGCCGTCCGGGTAGGCAACGGAGCAGCCCGCCGCGCCAAGGAGCCTCAGCTGACGCGGCTGCCCTTGCCGAGGACGATCACGCCGCCGCTGCTGACGGTGTACTTCTCCCGGTCGGCCTCGATGTCCACGCCGATCTGGGCGCCGTCGGCGACCATCACGTTCTTGTCCAGGATCGCCTTGCGGACGATGGCGCCCTTGCCGATCCGCACCCCCGGCAGCAGGACGCTGCCCTCCACGACCGCCCCGTCGTCGATCACGACGTCCGCGCTGACCACCGAGTCCCGCACCGAGGCGCCGGAGATGATGGTTCCCGGACCCACGATCGACTCCACCGCCGAACCGGAGTTGACGAACTTCGCGGGCGGCAACGGTGGTGTGGCCGTGCGGATCGGCCAGGCCATGTTGTAGAGGTTGAAGACGGGGTGCACGGACACGAGGTCCATGTGGGCGTCGTAGTAGGCGTCCAACGTTCCCACGTCACGCCAGTAGCCGCGGTCGCGTTCGGTGGCGCCCGGCACGATGTTGTCGTCGAAGTCGTAGACGGCCGCGTTCCCGTCGTCGACGAGCATCGGGATGATGTCGCCGCCCATGTCGTGGTCGGAGTCGGGGTTGGCCGCGTCCGCGCGCAGGGCCTCGACGAGGACCTCGGTGCGGAAGATGTAGTTGCCCATCGAGGCGAACGTCACGTCCGGGTCGTCCGGCACGTGCGGCGGGTCCAGCGGCTTCTCCAGGAACCGGGTGATCTTGCCGGTGGCGTCCGAGTCGATGCAGCCGAACGCGCGCGCCTCGGCCCGCGGCACCCGGATGCCCGCGACGGTCACCCCGAGCCCGGAGTCGATGTGCTGGTCGACCATCTGCGACGGGTCCATCCGGTACACGTGGTCGGCGCCGAACACCGCGATGTGGTCCGGCCGCTCGTCGTTGACCAGGTTGAGCGACTGGAAGATGGCGTCCGCGCTGCCGGTGTACCAGCGTTTGCCGAGGCGCTGCTGGGCCGGGACGGGCGTGACGTACTCGCCGAGGATGTTCGACAGCCGCCAGGTCGTCGAGATGTGCCGGTCCAGCGAGTGCGACTTGTACTGGGTCAGCACGCACAGCTTGCGGAAGCCGGCGTTGACCAGGTTGGACAGTACGAAGTCGACGAGCCGGTAGTTGCCGGCGAACGGGACGGCCGGCTTGGCTCTGTCGGCGGTCAGCGGCCAGAGCCGCTTGCCTTCCCCGCCCGCGAGCACGATTCCGAGGACAGAAGGCTGACCTTTCACACCTCGGCACACTAGTCGTGCGTCCGCGATCACTGCCAGGCCGAAATACCCGCCAAAGCCCGATTGCGTGATGTTCACCCGGGAGCAGCATTGCCGCCACCTCAGCAACTACGGTTATGACCTGTGCGAATCGGTCTGCTGACACGGGAGTACCCGCCGGAGGTCTACGGCGGTGCGGGTGTGCATGTGGGGTTCCTGGTGCCCAGGCTGCGGGAACTGATCGAGGTGGACGTGCACGCGTTCGGGGCGCCGAGACCGGACGCGTTCGCCCACAACCCCGCGCCGGGGCTGGAACACGCCAACGCGGCGCTGCAGACGCTGTCGGTCGACCTGGCCATGACGGCCGCGACCGACGGTGTCGAGCTGCTGCACTCCCACACCTGGTACGCCAACATGGCGGGGCATCTGGGCAAGATCCTGCACGGTGTGCCGCACGTGATCACCGCCCACTCGCTGGAGCCGAGACGGCCGTGGAAGGCCGAGCAGCTCGGCGGCGGCTACCGGTTGTCCTCGTGGGTGGAGCGGACCGCGTACGAGGCGGCGGACGCGATCATCGCGGTGAGCGAGGGGATGCGGGCCGACGTGCTGGACTGCTACCCCGCGTTGGACCCGGCCAAGGTGCACGTCGTGCGCAACGGGATCGACTCGGCCGCGTACCACCCGGTGACCGAGACCGACGCGCTGGAGTCGTACGGGATCGACCCGGAGAAGCCGATCGTGGCGTTCGTCGGGCGGATCACCCGGCAGAAGGGCGTCGGCCACCTGATCGCCGCCGCACACCGGCTGGACCCGGGCGCACAGCTGGTGCTCTGCGCGGGTGCCCCGGACACGCCGGAGATCGCCGAGGAGACTCGCGCGGCCGTCGCCGAGCTGGCGGAGTCCCGCGACGGGGTGTTCTGGATCCAGAAGATGCTGCAGCCCGCAGAGGTCCGGCAGGTGCTCAGCCATGCGACGGTGTTCGTCTGCCCGTCGGTGTACGAACCCCTGGGCATCGTGAACCTCGAAGCCATGGCCTGCGGAACCGCGGTCGTCGCGTCGGATGTCGGCGGCATCCCCGAGGTCGTCGACCACGACAACACGGGGCTGCTGGTGCACTACGACGAGCACAGCGTCGAGGCGTACCGCGAGGGCCTGGCCGACGCGATCAACGTGTTGCTCAGGGATCCGTCGAGGGCGCAGGCGATGGGCCAGGCCGGCCGGGACCGTGCGGTGAACGAGTTCGCGTGGTCGACAGTCGCCGCCCAAACTGTCGATATCTACAGGTTGGTCCTGCCTGAGAGCACTTTCAGTGAGTGAGGTGAAGTCTCGAGGTGTGAGGCGGATCTTCACCAGGTACACGATGGCGTCGCTGCTCGCGACGGGCATCAGCCAGGTCGTCCTCCTGGTCATGTACTGGACCTGGGAGAGCAACGCGATGACCGCCAGCACCGTCGCGTTCCTGGTCGGTGCCGTGCCGCACTTCTTCCTGATCCGGCACTGGGCGTGGGGCAACAAGGGCGCCGAGGGGCGTACCACCGAGATCGTCGCCTACGTCGTGGTGACGGCCGCGGGTGGCGCGCTGTCGATCCTGATCACCACCGGCATGGACTGGGTGCTGGCGCCGCTGATCGACGACCGCGGCTGGCGGACCGTCGGCCTGGTGATCACCTACGTGGCCAGCGGTGCCCCGGTCTTCCTGCTCAAGTTCTTCGCCCTGGACAAGGTGTTCCGGCGGCCGGCCAGCAAGACGCCCAACGCGGCGAGCGCCAGCCAGGACCCCGACACCAAGGCGAGCGAGGTCCAGCCCCACGCCGCGTAGATCGCGGTGCCCACGGTCCCGCCGACGCACGCACCGGCGTAGTACGCGCCGGTGTACAGGCCCGAGGCGGGGCCTTTGTCCGGCGCGGCCAGGTTCACCCACCCGCCCGCGGCCGCGTGCGCCGCGAAGAAGCCCGTTGTGATCAACACAAAGCCCACCGCGATCACCACGACCGAATCGGCGATCGTGACCAGCACGCCCAGAGCCATCACGCCGAGCCCGCCAAAAAGGACATAGTGCTTGGTGGTCACGCGCCCGAACACCGCCGAGGACACGCCACCGATCGCGTACGACGGGAACACCAGCGACGCCAGCTGGGGACTCAACTCCAGCGGCGGTGCGGCGAGCCGGAACCCGATCGAGTTGTACAGCGCCACGAACGACCCCATCCCGAGCGCCGCGACCGCGTAGAGCGCCAGCAGGATCGGCTTGTTCACTGCGGGCCGCAGCCGGATGCCCTGGCGCTTCGGTCGCGGATCGCCCTTGGGCAGCGTGCGGATCAGCACGATCGTGGCCACCGCGGCCAGCACCGCGACGATCCCGATGCCCTCCCGCCAGCCGCCGACCTGCCCGGCCACCAGCCGGCCGGTCATCCCGCCGAAGGTGTTCCCGGCGATCAGCATGCCAATGGCGTGGATTTTGTTTTGCTCGGCCAGGTACGCCATGGCGACCGCGGGAAATCCGGCGAGCGCCAGCCCTTGCACCGCCCTAACCGCGACGAGTGCCCCGAACGACGGCAGCACCGGTATGACCAGACCGAGCAGCGCGGCAATCACGACGGACATAAGCACGACCGGCCGCCGCCCGGTGATTTCCGAGAGCAGGGAAAGCGGAATCACACCGAGCGCGAGCGCACCGGTCGCGATCCCTACGACAAGCGAAGCCTGGCCGGGCGAAATCCCAAAGTCGGCGGCGAGCTGCGGCAGAACCGGTTGCGGCGCGTACAGCAGGGCAAAACTCGCGAGTCCGCCCGCGGTGACACCAACGGTTATCCGGTCCACGAAAGGTCACGCTAGGCCGGTGGAATTCATACGTCCAATACGGCACGATGTGGTTATTGATACGCCGTCGCATGAGTCGGAATGGCTGGCCGCGTCGATCGCGCCGCGGCTGGCCATGCTGCGTGCGCTCGCCACCGAGGGGACGATCACCCGCGCGGCCGAACGCCTCGGTGTGCCGCAGCCGACGGTCAGCCGGTGGCTGGTGGCCCTCGGCGAGGAGGTCGGCTCGCCGCTGGTGGTCAAGGACGGGCGCGGGGTGCGGCTGACCCGCGCGGGGTTGTTGCTGGTCGAGGCGGCGACATCGGCGATGGGCGCGCTGGAGGCGGGCACCCGGCGGGTCACCGAGGAGGTCGACCCCGAGTGCGGCCGGGTGGTGCTGGGGTTCCTGCACATGCTCGGCCGGTCGCTGGTGCCCGAGCTGGTCCGGGCGTTCCGCTCGCACCATCCGCACGTCCGGTTCCGGCTGGTGCAGTCGAGCCGGAACGAGATCGTCGAGCTGCTGCGCACCGGCGAGGTCGACCTCGGCTTCTTCGGCCCGCCGCCGGAGGACCCGGTGCTGGCCTGGGAACCGTTGCAGCGCCAGGAGCTCAAGCTGATCCTGCCGGCCGGGCACCGGCTGGCCGGGCGGACCAAGGTGCGCATCGCCGAGCTGGCCGACGAGGACTTCATCGGCCTGGAGCAGGGGTTCGGGCTGCGGCAGCTGACCGACGAGCTGTGCGCGGCGGCCGGGTTCACCCCGCGGATCACGTTCGAGGGGCAGGAAAGCGACACCGTGCGCGGCCTGGTCGCCGCCGACCTCGGTGTTGCCCTGCTGCCCGTGGCCGAACACCCGGTGCCCGGTCTCGTCGAGATCCCGGTGACGCCGAAGGCCGCCCGCCTGGTCGCCCTCGCCTGGCCCGCCCACGACCACCTGGCCCCGGCCGTCCGAGCCTTCCGCGACTACGCCCTCACCAAAGCCCGCGACTGACCCGCGTGTCCCACACCCGCCGCCCCCGTGTCCCACACCCGCCGCCCTCGAAATCTCCGTTGAGGGGAGATTTCGGGGGCCACGAATGTGGGACACGGGGGCCGTGAACGTGGGACACGCGGGTTCGGGCTAGGCGTAGGAGGCGACGAACTCGACGAGGGTGCGGGTGGCGAAGCCGGTGGCGCCCGGGACGACCTCGTCGAACACCTTGTCCGACCGGGCCGGGCCGGCGATGTCCATGTGTGCCCAGGGCAGGCCGCCGGTGAACTTCTGCAGGAACAACGCGGCCGTGATGCCGCCGGGCCCGGGTGGGCACTGGCGCCAGTCGGCGATGTCGCTGGCCACGTCGTCGTCGAGGTCGGCCAGCAGCGGCATCCGCCACCAGGCCTCCCCGCACCGCTCACCCGCGTCGATGACCCGCGCGGCGATGTCGTCGGTGTTGGCGAACAGGCCGCCGATCCGCGTGCCCAGCGACAGCTTCATCGCGCCGGTCAGCGTGGCCACGTCGACCAGCACGTCCGCCTTGAGCTTGCGCACCGCGTACCCGAGCGCGTCGGCCAGCACCATCCGCCCCTCGGCGTCGGTGTTGCTGACCTCCGTGGTCTGCCCGTCGTAGTGCCGCACGATGTCCCCCGGCCGGTACGCCGACCCGGAGACGTGGTTCTCCGCCAACGGGACCAGCCCGGTCACCCGCACCGGCAACCCCAGCCGCGCGACCGTGACCAGGGCGGCGATCACCGATGCGCCGCCGCACATGTCGGTCCGCATCAGGTGCATGCCATCCGCGGGCTTGATCGAGATGCCGCCGGTGTCGAACGTGATGCCCTTGCCCACCAACGCGATGTGCGGGCCGGCCGCCTTGGCCGGGGACCAGGTCAGCGTGACGAACCGCGGCGGCCGGGAGGAGCCGCCGCCGACCGCCAGCACGCCGCCGAACCCCTCGGCCGCCAGCCACTTCTCGTCGTACACGTTCACCGTCAGCCCGGGCAGCTGCGAGGCCAGCTTCACCGCGGTGTTCGCCAGCCAGGCCGGGTCCTTGACGTTGGATGGGGTGTTGCCCATGTCGCGCGTGGCCGTCGTGCCCGCCGCGAACGCCGACGCCCGGGACGCGGCCGTCCGCAAGGGTTCCAACTGGCCTGGTTCCCCCACGACCAACCGGAGCGTCCGCAGCCGCGGTTTGGGCGCATTCGCGCTCACCAGGTACCGATAACCGCCCAGGCTGACACCCAGCACGAGCTCCGCGACCTCGGCCGCGCCCGCCTCGGGCGGCAGGGTCAGCTGGAGCGCACGCGTCACCCGGCGGCCCGCGTCGGCGTCGGACGACGCCCGCGACTCGAAGGCCCGCACGAGGGCGGCACCGGCCTTGCGCCACTGCTGCGGTTCGCCGTCGCCGATCCCCGCGACCCAGCGGATCCCGGCGCCGTGCGTGGCCGCGGTGTGCACCTCACCGGCCTTGCCGGTCAGCCCGACCGCCTCGGCCCAGTCGGGCCCGAGGTCGGCACCGCCCGGCCCGAGCAGCGGTGCGAACGCGTCCTCACCCGAGCGGGCGAGGACGACGACGGGCAGGCCACGACGTGGCTGGACGGCCACCTCGATGTCCGGCATCGGGCTCGGTAACGACGGCACCGGCGTGCGCAAAACCAACTACCCCCTTGGGTTGAGACGTGACGCGGCCCCGGCTCCAGCAGGGAGACCGGGGCGCGGTTGGCCTTGGACGATGTCAGCCGGCGGCGGCTTTCAGCGCGTCCCCCAGGGCGCTGGCCTCGTCCGGTGACATCTCCACGACGAGTCGCCCACCACCCTCCAGTGGGACGCGCATCACGATGCCCCGACCCTCCTTAGTCACCTCGAGGGGACCGTCACCGGTCCGGGGCTTCATGGCCGCCATAGCGTGCTCCCTCCGTCATAGCCTGCCCACCGCGACCGGGTCCACCAGTCGTGGTTAGTCGACATTCTCTCCTATCCACTCACCGCGACGAAATCGAACCGATCTTTTGCGTGTCGTTTGGTTACCACCGGCCGACCGGCAGTGACGGATTCCTGGTGGGGCGTCTACATGCGACAACATCCGGTCACACCGGGCGCGCGCCGCGACACGCCGAAGAGCGACACGCCGGAACCGATTGTTCACAGCCGTTCGGTAACGAGCTGGTCACGCTCTCACACCATCCTCACGATTGTTGCCAACGATGGACAACACCGAATTCCCGGCTATTTCGACTTCGCCCGCCAGCACGCGGCGATATGGTCGTCGACGATCCCAGTCGCCTGCATCAGCGCGTAACAGGTGGTCGGTCCGAGGAACACGAAACCCCTTCGTTTCAGCTCCTTGGCCATGGCCTTGGACTCGTCGGTGACCGCGGGCACCTCCCCCATCGACCTCGGCCGCCGGTGCCGCCTGGGCGCGAACGACCAGAGCAGCTCGTCCAAGGGCACGTCCAGCTCGGCGACCGCGTTGGCGTTGTGGATGGCCGCGTTGATCTTGGCCTTGTTGCGCACGATCCCGGCGTCGGCCATCAGCCGGTCCCGGTCGGCGTCGGTGAACTCGGCCACCAGCTTGGGGTCGAACCCGGCGAAGGCGGCCCGGAAGTTCTCCCGCTTGCGCAGGATGGTGATCCAGGACAGGCCGGACTGGAACGACTCCAGGCACAGCCGTTCGTACATCGCGTTCACACCATGAAGTGGTGTGCCCCACTCGTCATCGTGGTAGGCGACGTAGTCCGGCGTGGAGTTCGCCCAGGCACAGCGGACCCTCTCTTTCACTGGGCCGCCGCCTGTTCGTCGTGCTGCTCCTCGAGCTCGGCGACCCGGGCGCGCAACCCGTCGATCTCGTCGCCCAGCCGCCGCAGCACCCAGTCCACCTCGGACATCTTGTAACCCCGCAGCACCATCTGGAACCGCACCGCCCTGAGGTCATCCGAGGAGATGTCCTCGGCGGGCAGCCGGGTCGGTGACGCGCCGGGCGGCAACGGCGGCAGCTCCTCCCCACGGCCGAAGAGCACCGACGCGAGCAGGAACACCACCGCCGCCACGAAGACCATGACGACGAGGTAGAACAAAGCGGTGGTCACGGGCGCAATCTTGCCACCCGGGTACGACATTCCGCGTCACACGCAGAAGCTGGCCGTTCTACGGGCCATCACGGTGAGCCGGATGAGCGCCGTGAAGGAGATCACCCCGGCTAGGAACAGCGCCGGTGAGTTGAACATCCGGCCCGGGTCGAACCAGGCCGTGGCGACGAACAGCGCGGTACTGGCCAGCAGTGCGGCCGTCATGGCGGTCAGCGCGACACCGGCGACACAACGGGCGACCAGGCACGTGTCGGTGGTGCGGCGGGACCAGAACCGGCCGACCAGCAGGGCCAGCGCGGTGGCGACGGCGACCGCCCACGACATGGTGTCGTTGAGCTGGGTGAAGATGTAGTACCAGCTGGGCGGCGGCACACCCGGGAAGTTCTCCCACGGGCCGAACCAGATCATCCGGGTCAGCTCCCAGAGCAGGTTCGCCCCCGGCAATACGAGCAGGATCGACCGCAGCGTGCGGGCGCCGTACGCGACGGCCAGTTCGGCCTGGTAGTCACGGGCGATCTGCGGCGCGGGGCCGAACTCGTCGACCGCCCGGCGTTCGGCGTCCTGCGCGCACAGCCCAGCCTCGCGATAGCACTCGGCGGCGTCCTCCAGGCTGTCGCGGGCCTCGGTCAGCAGGTCGAGCTTGGCGCGCTTGTCCCCGCGCAGCCGTAAGCCCAGATCGGCGACATAGTCCTCGATCACGCCTGCGCCGGCCATGGGCCCTCCCCGAGTACGCCCTCGATCGCCGCCGTGAACTCGCGCCATGCGGTGCGTTCCTGCATCAGCGCTCGCTGCCCGGCCTTGGTCAGATGGTAGGTACGGCGCTGACGGCCGGAGACAGTGCTCCACTCACTGGCCACGTACCCGGCCCGCTCGAGCCGGCGCAGCGCCGGGTAGACGGTTCCGGTGGGCAGGTCGAGCGCACCGCCGCTGCGCAGCTGCAATGCCTCGATGATCGCGTATCCGTGCAGCCTCGTTCCGTCGAGCGTGGCCAGCAGCAGAGCGTCGAGATGTCCTCGGAGCACATCCGGCTTCATACGTAGCGAGTCTACGGGTTGAAGGTCACATCGCCCACCCCGAATCAGTAGATAAGTAGGTCCGCTACATGTAGCTTGTCGACATGGGCACAGTCACTCTGGGGAGACTGCAGTTCGCCACCACGACCTCGCTGCACTTCCTGTTCGTTCTGCTCACCCTCGGGCTGGTGACGCTCGTCGCGGTGTCGCAGACCCGCGCGCACTTCAGCCGCAACCCCGTTCACCTGCGCATGACGCGGTTCTGGGGGCACATCTACGTGATCAACTACGTGCTGGGGATCGCGACCGGGATCGTGATGGAGTTCCAGTTCGGGCTCAACTGGACCGGGCTGACCGCGTTCGCCGGGGACGTGTTCGGCGCGCCGCTGGCCATCGAGACGCTGGTGGCGTTCTTCCTGGAGTCCACGTTCCTGGGGCTGTGGATCTTCGGCTGGGGACGGCTGCCGCGCGGGCTGCACCTGGCGTTGATCTGGCTGGTGACAGCGACCGCCTACGCGTCCGCCTTGTGGGTCATGGTGGCGAACTCGTTCCTGCAGAACCCGGTGGGGTACACGGTCTCCGACGGCACCGCGCACCTCACCTCGTTGAGCGCGTTGATGTCCAACCCGGCCCTGTGGACCGCGTTGGGGCACTTGCTGTCGGCGGCGCTGCTGGCCGGTGGCGTGCTGGTGGCCGGGATCAGTGCTTACCACTTTCTCAAGCGGACCAAGGAGATCGAGTTCTTCCGGCGGTCACTGCGGCTGGGGCTGGTGGCCGCCACCGTCGGCGCGACCATGGTGATCGGCCTTGGCTTCAGCCAGTTCGACGTGCTCCGGCGGGTTCAGCCGGCGAAACTGGGCTCGGACGCCGAACGCGCCGCGGCGCAGGCGATCGGCGAGGCGCGGTTCGGGCCGGGCGATTACCTGCCGCCCAAGGGAATCGGGACGTTTCTCGAGGTGATGATGAACCTCGGGTTCCTGCTGTACCTGATCGTCGCGGTGGCTTTGGTGCTGTGCTTCCGGAGCTGGATCGAGCGGTGGCGCATCCCGATGTACGTCCTCGTGGGAACCATCCCCCTGCCGTTCATCGCGGCCTTGTGCGGGTGGTATTTCCGCGAAATGGGGCGGCAGCCTTGGGTGGTCAACGGTCTTCTGAAAACTTCGGACGCGGTTTCAGATGTCTCGCCGGGCACGATGCTGGGTTCGTTCATCGCTTTCACGGCTGTGTTGATCGGGCTCGCCGTGACCAACTGGGTGCTGATCGCGCGGGTGGCCCGCCGCGGTCCTCAGCCGGACACGCTGGAAGCCCTTCCTCCGGTTCCCGCCATGAGTCTGTGAGGTCTGTTCCATGTGGACTGTGACATTGGCCGTGCTCGCGGCCGGGTACTTCGCTCTGGCGGGATACGACTACGGGACTGGGGTTCTGCTCCGGCTGATCGGGCGGGACCAGGACCAGCGGCGGCACGTTCTCGGCGCCGGCGGGCCGTTCTTTCTCGGCAACCAGGTGTGGCTGGTGGCGTTCGCCGGGGTGTTGCTGGGGATTTTCCCCAAGCTGGAGGCGCGGCTGTTCGCCGGGGCTTATCCAGTAGTGCTGGCGACCGTTCTCGGGGTGGTCGTGTTCACCGTGGCGGTGCAGTTGCGCGGCCGGCTCGCTCTGGGGCGCAAGGAGTTCTGGGACATGCTGATCACCGTGGGCGCGGTGGTGACCAGTGTCGGCTGGGGTGTTGTGTTGGGGGCGGTTTTGCAGGGGCTTCCGTTGGGGGACAACGGGTATCCGACCGGGGACTTCTCGGGTTTGTTGACGCCAGTGTCGCTGCTTTTCGGGGTGGCGATGTTCGCGCTGTTCACCGTGCATGGGGCCGCGTTTCTGGCGATGCGGGCGCCGGAGGTGTTGGCGCGGCGGGCTTCCCGGGTCGGGCGGATGCTCGTGCTGCCTTGTGTGGTCGCGATTGTCGCCGCTGTGGGCAGCGTTTTCCTGTCGGTGCAGGTCGCTCAGCCTGGGTGGGCGTTGGCCGGGGCATTCGCGGTGATCCTGTTGGTGCTGGCCGCGGGGTGGACCATGGGTTCGCGGACTGCCTTCGTGTGTATGGCTTTCGCTTGCGGGCTGCCGGTGCTGGTGGTGGGGATCGCGCACTCGCCGGACATTCTGGTGTCCTCTTTGGATGGTGGCCGTGATCTGGCGTTCGCCGAGGCGAGTTCTTCGGCGGAGACGTTGTCACAGGTCGGCTGGCTGGCGTTGCCAGTGGTCCCGGTGGTGATCGCGTTCCAGGTGATGACGTGGTGGGCGTTCCGCAACGATCGCGCCAGATTGTTCTGGTAGGCCGCCATGCCCTCGCTCCCCGGCTTACGCCGGTACCTGTATACACTTTGTATACAAGCTGTATGCACGTCGTGCGCGATCGTTGTACAAGGGGAATTTCTGGCCCGGCTGCTGACCGGCAGCGTCTGGCTGGCGTTGCCTGTCGCCGCTTTGGCCTGCCGCGGGTTGCTTGTGTGGGCGCAGGAGCGGACTTCCGCGCGGTTCGCCGCCGCCACAACGACTTTCCTGCGCTCCCGGGTGCTGCGGTCGGGGAGCGGCGAGCGGACCGTGCTGGTGACCCGCGGGATCGACGCCGTCGGGCCTTGTCTGACCGGGTACCTGCCGCAGCTCGTGGTGTCCGCGGTCGTGCCGATTGCCGTGCTGACCTGCTTGTTCGTCGCCGACTGGACCTCCGCGCTGATCATCGCCGCCACCATGCCGCTGGTACCGGTGTTCGCGATCCTGGTCGGCAAGCACACCGTGCGCCGGACCGAACGCCAGTGGGCGCTGCTTTCCCGGCTGGGTGGTCATTTCCTGGACGTCGTACGCGGCCTGGAGACGTTGGTGCTGTTCAAACGGGCCGGTTTCCAGGCCGGGATCGTTCGCTCGATCGCCCACCAGCACGCCACCGCGACCATGCGCACTCTGCGGATCGCGTTCCTGTCGTCGCTGGTTCTGGAGCTCGTCGCGACCCTGTCGATCGCCTTGGTGGCAGTCCCTGTCGGATTGCGCTTGCTGTCAGGTGGCATTGATCTCCATACGGCACTCCTCGTGTTGTTGTTGGCACCAGAGGCTTTTGTTCCGTTGCGGGCAGCTGGAGCCCGGTTCCACGCCGCCGCCGAGGGCCTCGCGGTCCTCAAGGAGGTCCTCGCTCTGCCCGAACCTCGTTGCACCACAACGACAACTGCGCGCCCACCCGACCTGCGGACCGCGAAGATCACCCTGGAGGACGTCACCGTCCAGTACCCAGGCCGTGACACACCAGCGTTGCGCAACTTCTGGCTGACGGTCGCCCCAGGCGACCGAATCGCTCTGGTCGGACCAAGCGGCGCCGGGAAGAGCACGGTGTTGTCTGTCGTCCTCGGCCTCGCCGAACCCGTGTCGGGCCGCGTCCTGATCGGTGACGCTGACCTCCGTGAGATCGCCCCTTCCGATTGGCACACCAGAATTTCGTGGCTGCCACAGAATCCGTGGCTGCTTGCCGCTCCCATCGCCGACAACATCCGTTTGGCGCACCCTCATGCGACCGATGACGAGATCGCCGAAGCCGCAAGGCAAGCCGCATTGACCGTGCCGCTCACCGCTCAGGGCCGCGAATTGTCCAGCGGTGAACGTCAACGAGTCGCTCTCGCCCGCGCGCTCGTTCGCCCGGACACGTCGTTGGCCCTTCTCGACGAGCCCACCGCAAGACTCGACGTGACAACAGAACAAGCGGTGCTCAGCGCCAGCCGCCGGATTCTCCACGGCAAAACCGCCCTCGTCGTGGCCCACCGCCCGGCGATCCTGCCGGAAACAGACCGGGTGGTGCGCATCGGATGACAAGACTCGTTCTGGCCGGTTGCGCAGCCGTTCTTGCCGAGGTCGCGGGAATCGCGCTCGCGGGAACGGCTGCCTGGTTGATCGTGCGCGCGTCCGAACAGCCGCCTCTGGCCGCGCTCTCGGTGGCGGTTGTCGTGGTGCGAGCATTGGCTGTCAGCCGTGGGTGTTTGCGCTATGTCGAGCGCCTGACTGGGCATTCCGCTGTGCTGCGAACTCTTGCCGAGCTTCGAGGCCGGGTCTATGAGGCTTTGGTGCGTCGACGGGACGTCCGGGAAGGCGACGCACTCACCCGAGTTGTGTCCGATGTGGACGCTTATCAGGACGCGTTGTTGCGGTGCCTGGTTCCCGCGATGGTTGCCACTGTCGTTGGTATTGCAGGGATAGCGGTGACGGGTTCAATTGTACTCGCATGCGGTTTGGTTCTGACGGGTATTGTGTTGCCGGGGCTGTCGGCGATGGCCAGCAGACGCGCGGGGCAGCGGAGTGTTGCCGCGCGGGCACGGCTCGCAGACCACGCCGTGGATCTTGAGCGCGGAGCCCCGGAACTCGCCGTTTACGGCGCTACCGAACGGAAACTGCGGCAGGCCGAGGCCGCGGCGAAGGTGCTGGCCGATGCCGAGCGGCAGACACTGCCACTTGGCGCACTGTCCACGACCGTCCACAGTGGAACAGTACTTGCCGTGCTGCTGACCACCGACGCGTCGGCTCCGGCGCGTGCCGCGATCACGCTCGCGGTGCTCGCCGGACTGGAGGTGTTCGTTCCGCTGACGGCCGCCGCCGCGCGTTGGGTTGAGGTGCGTCCGTCGGTGGAACGAGTCCGAGAACTGCTGACCGGACCGTCCACCCCGGACCGTCCGGCGCCGGAACTGGTCCCCGAAAAGCACATCGCCGTCATCGGACCCAGCGGAGCCGGAAAGTCGACCCTCCTCAAGGCGATCGCGAGGCGCTGTCCGGGCGCCGTCGGCGCGATGGCCGGCGCACACATCTTCACCACGACCGTCCGCACGAACCTGACCTTCGCCCGCGAGGGGATCACCCAGGCCGACCTGGACGAAGTCGCCCGATTAGTCCGGTTGGACGGGTGGATCGGGTCGCTGCCGGACGGCTGGGACACCGAGATCACCGCTGAGACGATCTCCGGCGGCCAGCGTCAGCGCCTCGTCCTCGCCCGCGCCGTGCTCGCCGACGCGCAGATCCTGCTGCTCGACGAGCCCGTCGAAAGCCTCGAACCCCAGCAAGGCGACGAAATCCTCGCGGACATCCTCGCCCGGTACCGAGACCGCGCCGTCGTCCTGGTCACCCACCGGCCCGAGCACATTCGTGGCTTCGAGGATGTCGTGACGATGGCCGATGGCGAGATCACTTGGCGCGGTTCCGCGAAAATGATTTCCCAGGACCGCATAGAGTCGGCCGTGTGAACGAGGTGACGCTTGCCGGACCGGACGACTGGAGCGCCTACCGGGAGATCCGGCTGGCCGCGCTCACCGACGCACCGCAGGCCTTCGCGTCTACTTTGGACCGCGAGACAGCGCTCACCGAAACCGAGTGGCGCCAACGCCTGCAGAACTCCGCGACGTTCTTCGGCTACCGCGACGGCAAGCTCCTCGCCCTGGCCGTCGGCCTGCCCCAGCCTGACGGAACCGCGGAAATCGTTAGCGTATGGGCACATCCGAGCGCACGCGGCACCGGCCTGGCCCGTGCGACGATCGAGGCCGTCCTGAACTGGGCCGCCGACCGGCCGAGCGTCGGCTTGTGGGTCGCGGAGGACAACCCGGGTGCGGAGAAGCTCTATGTCACCCTTGGTTTCCGTCGCACCGGCGAGCAGCAGCCCCTCCCCAACGACCCCGCACGCCTGGAGTTCCGGCTGACCCGCTGACCTCGCGCATCGGCGGCCGGTCGGCCACCAGGATGTCCGTTGTGTCGGGCAGCCATTCGCCCGCGACCTGCACGAACTGCGTGAACTCCCTGGTCTGCGCGTCGATCTCACAGCGGGTGAGCATCGTGCCGAGGATCTGGCTGGCCATCACACCGAGTTGCTGCAGGTTGCGGTTGCGGTGCTTGCGCACACCCAGGTTGACCTGCGCGATCGCGTCCAGCCCGTAGAGCCGGTGCGCATCCAGCAGAAGCCCGATCTCCACGCCGTACCCAGCCGCGAACGGGACCTTCTCCAAGAACTCGCGGGTGCCCGCGTACTCGCCGCCAAGTGGTTGCACCAAACCGGAAAGCTCCGGCCGCAACGCCGACAACAACGGCCGCGCAAGCAGTTCGGTGACCCGGCCGCCGCCGTGCTCGGTCTCCAGCCGCAACGGCCTGCGGTAAAAACCCTTCACCAAGTGGACATCCGGCACGGTCAGCAACGGACCGAGCAAAGCGGGCACGAACCCCGGATCGGGCTCGACCAGGTCGGCATCCAGGAACACGATCAGGTCGCCGGTCGTCGCGGCGAGCGACCGCCAGAGCACCTCCCCCTTCCCCGGCAACGGTTCCAGCCCCGGCAGGACCTCCTCCCGGCGCACCACCCGTGCTCCGGCAGCAGCAGCGACTTCCGCCGTCCGGTCGGTGGACCCGGAGTCCATCACGACGACTTCGTCCACTAGACCGTCGAGCGGCAGCACGCTCTCCACGACCTGCCCGACCGTCTTCTCCTCGTTGAGCGCCGGCAGCACCACACTGACCGTGCGGCCACCTTTCGGCAGGTCAGCCCACCTGGGGTCCTGCCACGTCCGGGTGCCGAACCAGTCCTTCGCCGCGCGATCCACCCTTCGACCATAGATCGGTTACCTACTGCAACCAGTGTTTAACCGGTCACCCATGGGCCGACGATTAGAGTGGAAGCACGCTCACCGCAGGAGGCTCATCGTGCTGTACCGCGCGCTCAAGTGGCTGCTCGGCCTGATCGCCAAGGTCGTGTTCCGGCCGGACATCACCGGGGTGGAGAACGTCCCGGCGAAAGGTGCGGTGATCCTGGCGAGCAACCACCTGTCCGTGATGGACTCGATCATCATCCCGCTGGTGATCCCGCGGCAGGTGAACTTCCTGGCGAAGGAGGAGTACTTCGTCGGCAAGTCGCCGATCAAACGGCTGCGCACCGCGTTCATGCGGACCATCGGCCAGATCCCCGTGCAGCGCGGGCAGGCGCGCGCGGGCCTCGAGGCGCTGAGCGTCGCCGGCGAGGTCCTGGCTCGCGGAGGCATCTTCGGTATCTACCCGGAAGGCACCCGGTCGCTGGACCTCCGGCTGTACCGAGGCCACACCGGCGTGGGGCAGCTCGCGTTGACGAGCGGCGCCCCGGTCGTGCCGATGGCGCTGATCGGGACCGAGAAGATCCAGCGTCCCGGCCAGAAGTGGCCGCGGCCCGCGAAGGTGACCGTGCGGATCGGCAAGCCCCTCGACTTCTCGCGGTACGACGGCATGGCCGCCTCCCCCGCCATCCGCCGCGCCGCCACCGACGAGATCATGTACGCGATCATGGAACTCTCCGGCCAGGAATACGTGGACACCTACCACAAGCGCCCCGACGCAGCCGCCTGACAGTCTCCCTGAGCGAGTTATCCACATGTGACGCCGGTCACGTCCGATACTCGCCAGTACAGCGCTCTGTAAGCAAGGAACGCAGCGAGCGCGCAACACACCCACCCCAACACCCACCCACCCGGCCCCAACTCCACTCACCCACCGAGCCGCGCCTCGCCCCACTGCCGACCACGCCACGGACCCGCGGGAAACACTCCAACGGAACGTGAGTCACCGCGGGCCCAGGGGTCTGCCCGGACATCAGGATCGTGATCAGGTCAGCGATCTCGTGGGGCCTCTCGGGCCTGGTGGCCACGCGGGTCGAGGCAGTACCCGACGAGAGTCGGCGGGGGACCCGGCGGACACGCAGGCGGACCCGGAGTCGACAGGCGTGTGGTCAGCGGAGTTGGAATCGAAGGGGCTGGGCTACCAGGGGATGGGGTGGCCGTCGCGGTAGAAGCCGCCGGTCGGGCCGTCGTCGGGGAGGTTGACCGCCCACAGGACGCTGGCGGCACCCTCCCGCACCGGACGCCCACCAGGCCCACCCATGTCCGTGGCCACCCACCCCGGGCACACCGAGTTGACCAGAATCCCGCGAAGCTCCTTGGCCCACATTACCGTGAGGGCGTTCAGGGACACTTTCGACACGTTGTAGGCCGGCGCCCAGGGACCCATGCTCGCCAGGGATCCCGCCTCGCTGGAAACGTTGACGATCCGCGGGTGCTCGCTGCGGCGGAGCAGGGGCAACACCGCCTGGGTCACCTGCCAGGCGCCAAGAACGTTGGTCTCAAAGGCTTCCCGCACCACGTCGAGATCCGCGCCGCTCGCGGACTGCCAGGTGTCGTAGTGGATCGCGGCGTTGTTCACCAGGATGTCGAGGCGGCCGAAGCGCGATTCGAGGGTCCGCGCCAACGCCTCCGCGTGGGCGGGGTTGGCCACGTCGAGTTCGATGGGGTGAACCTCACCCTGCGGAGGGCCTACAGAACCTCGGAAATCGGTGGCGCCGCCGTCGGGTTGGGCCGCACCGCCTCTGGTCGCGGCACCGTGCGGTCGCGCCGCCTCACCCCAAGTCGCGCCGCCTTCGACGTGGGTTGCCTCACCCCACATCGCGCCGCCCTCAACGTGGGTTGCCTCGCCCCAAGTCGCGGCGCCCTCGATATGGGGCGCCTCACCCCAGGTCGCGCCGCCCTCAACGTGGGTTGCCTCACCCCGGATCGCGCCACCCCCAAGTTGCGGCGCGCCGGGCGATCGCGCCGCGTCACCCCGGGGCGCGGCGGCGGTGAGGTGGGCTGCGGCGGTTTGGCCTTTGGTGAGGTCGCGGGATCCGAGGAGGACCGTGTCTCCTGCGGCGGCCAGCTGGCGCACGATCTCCAGGCCGATCCCTCGGTTGGCGCCGGTGACGACTGCGATTCGGCTGCTCATATGGCGAATCTAGCGCGGTGGCGGCCTTGTGCCTTTGAGTAGACATCGCTGGGGCCAACTGGACTATTCTTTGCTCGAACGAGCGAATCGCCTTGACGGTGCGCCGGGTTTTCGGCTCACTGGAAGTAAGGGGGACGACCACAAGGGGATTCGTCCACCCACCATCAGGGGGATTTACCATGACTGATGTTCCCGCGGACGCGGCTGCCCAGAAGTTGCCACTCCGCACCTCCACCGAGATCCAGGGCGATATTCTTGCCGGTTTCCGCAAGGACCACGAGAACGTGGTCCTCCTCCGTTTCCCGGACGACGCGGTATCCGTGCGGAAATGGCTCGCCAAACTCATTCCGCAGCTGGCCACCACGCTTCAGGTCGCCGCATTCAACACCGAGTTCAGCACCGCCCGGCACAATCTCGCCGGGACCGACCCCATCGGCCTGAAAGCCACTTGGGTGAACCTGAGTCTCACTTATCCCGGGCTCAAGTTCCTGATGGGCTCCGAACCTTTCCCCGACCAGACCATTCCCACCGTCGAGGCGTTCGTGCAGGGTGGTTTTGCGCGTGCCGCGATCAACGGTGATGAGGGCGACAGCGCGCCGGAGCGGTGGCTGTTCGGCAAGCCCGACCAGCCGGTGCACGCCGTGCTCACGGTCGCATCCGACTCCCCGCAGCTGCTGGAGGTCCGGGCCGCCGAGCTGCGGGTCGCGGCCGCCCGCGCGGGTCTCACGGTGGTGTTCGAGCAGGTGGGGGCCACTCTTCCGGGGGAACGCAGCGGTCACGAGCACTTCGGGTTCAAGGACGGCATCAGCCAGCCGGGGGTCGATGGCTTCGACCGGCCCGACCCGCAGCACCCCGAGCAGGTCGCGGGCAAGCCGGGCACGCGGATCATCCCAGCGGGTGACTTCGTGCTGGGTTTCCCCCGTAAGGCGGGCGACCCGCTGCCGCTGCCGGAGTGGACGAAGAACGGCTCGTTCCAGGTCGTCCGGCGCCTCGCGCAGGACGTTCCGGCTTGGTGGGCGCAGGTCGAGGCCGCCCGCAAGAAGCTGGAACAGGAGCAGGTCGCGCTGCCGCCGGACTCCGGCGCGGAGTGGGTCGCCGCGCGGGCGGTGGGCCGCTGGCGGTCCGGCGCGTCGGTCGCGCACAACCCGAACGCCGAGCCGCCGGTCAAGCCGGGCGCGCCCGACGACAACCTGATCAGCTACGCCGACGACCCCGACGGCCACACCACGCCGGTTTTCGCGCACATCCGGAAAACCAACCCGCGCGACCATTTCGAACCCGGTCATGTGGTGGCCGACACGCGCCGGATCATGCGCCGAGGAATTCCGTACGGCGAACCATTCGACCCCGCCAGCGGCGCCGGACATGGTCCGGATGCCGACCGCGGCCTGGTTTTCATCGCCTATATGTCCGACCTCGCCGGCCAGTTCGAGTTCCTGCAGCAGGCGTGGATCAACAACGTCGGCTTCCCACCCGGAAAAGACGCCGGAACCGACCCGGTGATCGGTAAGGACAGCGACGTCACGCTCAAACTCGACAGCAAGCCGGAAGGCACCAGGCTCCATTTCGCCCAATTCGTGCGAACGGAGGGAACGATCTATGCCTTCGCACCGTCGATCAGCACATTGCGCACGCTCGCGGGAGCCTGATCGCGATTGGTGAACAACGCCCTCGTGTCAACGCACGAGGGCGTCAACAAGTTCCGCCGCATCGGTGCCGACCCGCACGAAATCACGGGACTCCGCCTTGAGGAACCCCTCGGTGACCATGTGGTCCACCATCTGCACCAGCGGCTGGTAGAAGCCGTCGACGTCGAGCAGGCCGATGGGCTTGCCGTGGATGCCCAGATGCGCCCACGTCCACGCCTCGAACAGCTCCTCCAGCGTGCCGATCCCGCCGGGCAGCACCAGGAACGCGTCCGACAGCGCGGCCATCTTCGCCTTGCGCTCGTGCATGTTCGCCACGACGTGCAGCTCGGTGACGTCCGAGTGCGCGATCTCCCGGTCGAACAGACCGTCCGGGATCACGCCCACGACGTCACCGCCGGCCCGCATGGCCGCGTCGGCGACCACACCCATGGTCCCGACCCGGCCACCGCCGTACACCACGGTGATCCCACGCTCGGCGAGCAGCCGCCCCACCTCGGCGGCCACCTCCGCGTACCGCTCGCCCCGGCCGTTGGTCGAACCACAGAACACGCACACCGCGAGATCGCTCACCCCAGCATGATCCCATCGGGTGTCGAGCGGTTTAGTGGACTTCCTCCCATGCCCGGTAGGCGTCCTCGACGACGTGCACGGCCTCGTCGATGTCGTCGGTCACGTGCACCAGCGCGAGGTCCTTCTCGCCGACCTTGCCGCTCTTGAACACCACGTCCTGCAGCCAGCTGTGCAGCCCGCCCCAGTACTCGGTGCCGAACAGCACGATCGGGAACTTGGTGACCTTCTTGGTCTGCACCAGGGTGAGCGCCTCGAACAGCTCGTCCAGGGTGCCGAACCCGCCGGGCAGGCAGATGAACGCCTGCGCGTACTTGATGAACATCGTCTTGCGGACGAAGAAGTACCGGAAGTTCACGCCCAGGTCGACCCACGGGTTGAGGCCCTGCTCGAAGGGCAGCTCGATGCCGAGGCCGATGGACAGCCCGCCGGCCTCGGAGCAGCCGCGGTTGACCGCCTCCATGGTGCCCGGGCCGCCGCCGGTGATCGCCGCGAAACCGGCCTCGGCCAGCGCGGCGCCGATCTTGCGGCCCAGCTCGTACTCGGGGTGTTCGCGCGGGGTGCGGGCGGAGCCGAACACCGTCACCGCGCGGGGCACCTCCGCCAGGGCGCCGAAGCCCTCCACGAACTCGGCCTGGATGCGCATGACCCGCCACGGGTCGGTGTGCACCCACGCGGACGGGCCGCGGGAGTCCAGGAGGCGCTGGTCTGTTGTGGTCGGTTCGTCACTGCGCGCCCTGCGCAGGGTCACCGGGCCCCGTTGCTTTTCCTTGGGGCGATCCTCGTTTATCGTCATCGTCTTGATTCTAGGCCCGCCGGTCCGTCCATCCGGTGACTAGCTCAAGAATTGCACGAGTACACGAGCGCACTCACTGATCTGGCGGACATCCACGTGCTCCTGTTGGGTGTGCGCCAATGTCGGGTCGCCGGGTCCGAAGTTCACCGCGGGCATGCCCAGCGCGGCGAACCGGGCCACATCCGTCCAGCCGAGTTTGGCGACGGGTTCACCGCCCGCCGCTTGGACCAGTTCCTTCGCGGCCGGCGCCTGCAACCCGGGCAGCGCGCCCGCGGCGAGGTCGGTGACCCGCAGGTCGAAGCCGTCGAACACCTCCCGTAGGTGCCGCTCGGCGTCCCCCGGCGAACGGTCCGGCGCGAACCGGTGGTTGATGGTGAGCACGGCCTCGTCGGGCACCACATTCCCGGCCACCCCGCCGCTGATCTTCACCGCCTGCAGACCCTCGCGATACACACAGCCATCGATATCGACAATGCGCGGCTCGTATTCGTCCAGCCGCCGCAACGCGGCCGCCATCGCATGAATCGCGTTCACGCCCATCCATGCCCGCGCCGTATGCGCGCGCTTGCCCGAGGTACGGATCTCCACCCGAATAGTTCCCTGGCACCCGGCCTCAATGACCCCATTCGACGGTTCACAGACAACTGCCAGGTCGCCGGTCAGCCATTCGGGCAGGTCCCGCTCGATCCGGCCGAGACCGTTGCGCGCGGCCTCGATCTCCTCGCAGTCGTAGAACACGAAGGTCAGGTCGTGCCGGGGCTCGGTGACCGTGGCGGCGAGGTGCAGCATGACCGCGTCCCCGCCCTTCATGTCGACCGTGCCGCAGCCGTGCAGGATGTCGCCCTCGCGGCGGGACGGCAGGTTGTCGTTGATGGGGACGGTGTCCAGGTGCCCGGCGAGGATCACGCGCTGTGCGCGGCCCAGGTTCGTGCGCGCCAGAACCGTGTTGCCCGACCTGGTGACCTCCAGGTGGCCAAGTTTCGCCAGCGCCCGCTCGACGGCGTCGGCCAGCTCCTGCTCCGTCTCGGACACACTGGGAATGTCCACCAGCACTCGCGTCAGCTCGACAGGATCCCCACCCAGCTCCAGCTCCACAGTCACACCCGCAACGCTACGGCACGTGCGTTTCACGTGGTCCACGCGCTAACCTGTGGCCCATGAAGCGGAACATCACGATCCAGCTGGATGAAGAGGTCATCCAGGAGGCCAAGGTGCTCGCCGCGAAGAAGGGCACCTCGGTCAGCGGCTTGGTGACGCAAAGTATCGTTTCGATGACGGAAGCCGCACGGCGTTACGAAGACGCCCGGCAACGCGCGTTGGCCGCACTGCCCGCGCACCGCGACTCTTCAGCTGGGGAGCCCAGCGCACGCACCTGGACCAGGGAAGATCTCTACGACCGATGGAAATGACCGACGACTTGGTGTTCGTCGACACGAATGTCCTTGTCCATGCCTACGACGAGACCGACGCAGTCCGCGGGCCGGTGGCCGAGCGGATCATCCGGGAGCTGTGGCGGTCTGACCGCGGCGTGCTGAGCACTCAAGTCCTGCAGGAGTTCTATTCGGTTGCCACCAAGAAGATCAAGAAGCCGCTGAGCCACCGCGAGGCACGGCAGCTCATGGCCGACTACAGCGAATGGTGCGTCATGCACACCGACGCCCAGTTGCTCGTGTCGGCCAGCGCGCTGGCCGAAAAACACCAGATCTCCTGGTGGGACTCGCTGATCATCGAGGCCGCGTTGCGTTCCGGCGCCACGACGCTGCTGTCCGAGGATCTCCAGGACGGCCGTGCGTTCGGGACGCTGACCATCAGCAACCCGTTCGTGGGCCTGTGAACTGGCGTTGGTTACCGTTGCTGTGTGAGTGAGCAGAGTCTTGAGGTGGGGGGCGCGTTCGGCGTCGGCCTCGCCACGGTGACGGTCGACGGAACGGTCCTGGACACGTGGTTCCCGAAGCCAAAACTCGGTGAGGCGCCCGCGCCCGGGACGCAGCGGCTGTCCGAGCAGGAGGCGGCCGAGGAGCTGGGCGCCGGGATCTCGGCGCTGCTCGGGCCGGACGACGACCGGGGGGTGGAGGTCATCGCGGTCCGGACGGGGATCACGTCGCTGGCCGACCCGCCGAACGACGCGTACGAGGTCTACCTGCGCCTGCACCTGCTCTCCTACCGGCTGGTCACGCCGAACACGGTGAGCCTGGACGGGATCTTCGGCCTGTTGTCCAACGTTGTGTGGACCAACCACGGCCCGTGCCAGGTCGAGGGGTTCTCGGAGACGCGGCTGCGGCTGCGTGCCCGTGGCGCGGTGACCGTGCACGGGATCGACAAGTTCCCCCGGATGGTGGACTACGTCGTGCCTACGGGTGTTCGCATCGCCGACGCCGACCGGGTACGGCTCGGCGCGCACCTGGCGAGCGGGACGACGGTCATGCACGAGGGCTTCGTCAACTACAACGCCGGGACGCTGGGCTCCTCGATGGTGGAGGGCCGGATCTCCCAAGGGGTTGTGGTCGGCGACGGGTCCGACATCGGTGGCGGATCGTCAGTGATGGGCACACTTTCGGGTGGTGGCAAGGAAACGATCACCATCGGCGAGCGATGCCTGCTCGGCGCCAACGCGGGGATCGGCATCTCCCTCGGCGACGACTGCGTCGTCGAGGCGGGCCTGTACGTCACCGCGGGCACCAAAGTGTCCCTTCCGGACGGTCGGCTGGTGAAGGCGAAGGACCTCAGCGGTTCCAACGGACTGCTGTTCCGCCGCAACTCGAGCACCGGCGCGGTCGAGGTGGTGCCCCGCAAGGGAACCGGGATTGACCTGAACGCCGCATTGCACGCCAACGATTGATCCCCTGCGCACACTTTCCGTTCACCTACCATTCATGGGGTGACCACCTTCCTCACCCCTGTCGAGCTCGGCCTCGGGCCGGAACCGACCACCGCACGACGCAAGGACCCGCCCGCTGTACACGTGCGCGCGCGGCTGGACTCCCAGCTGCGCGCGCTCTTGGCGTACGAGGCGGGTACCCGGTCCGGAGTGGATCCTGAGGACCTGCACCAGATGCGGGTCACCGTCCGCCGCCTGCGGGCCGCGGTCGCCGCGGAGGGCGGGGCCCTCGGCGAGGCCGCCGCGCACCTGCAGGCCGAGCTCAAGTGGCTGGGCAACATGCTCGGCCCGGTCCGCGACATCGACGTCCAACTGGAACGCCTGCGCGCCGAGGCCGCCGCGTTCGAGGACGACGAACGCGCCGCGGTGGAGCGGCTGCTGGCCGGTCTGGTCGCCGAGCGCCGCGCGGCCCGCCGCCGGATGCTCGCCGCGTTGCGCACCAAGCGCTACACCGCGCTGCTGGTGTCCATTGCGGACGCCGCCAACTCCACCCCCGCGGCCAACGGCCAGGCCAAGAAGGCTTCCGCCGTCGTCGACGTGATCAACCGGCCCTACCGCAAGCTGCGCAAGGCCGTCCGTGCCCTGAGTGAGGACCCGCCGGACGACGACCTGCACGCGCTGCGGATCAAGGGCAAACGCTTGCGCTACGCCGCCGAGCTCGTCGGGCAGCCAGCGAAGGATCTGATCAAGGCCACTAAGGGGTTCCAGGAGGTGCTCGGCGAGCACCAGGACGCCGCCGTCGCCGAGGACACGATCCGCCGGCTGATGGGCGGCCACGAGGACCCCGAGGTGATCTTCGTGGCCGGTCGCCTGGTGGAACGCGAACACGCCCGCCGCGTCGCCTACCGCGCCCAGTGGCGGGACAAGTGGGCGGCCGTGGACGAGTTCTCAGAGACGTTCGGCGGCTGACGCGACCCGCTCGTCGGTGGCGGTGAGCGCCACGCGCACGTGCTGGCCGCCGGTGGGGCCGTAGAACGTGCCCGGCGCGACCAGGATGCCCCGTTCGGCCAGCCAGTCCACCGTCTGCCAGGCGTCCTCACCGCGGGTGGACCAGAGGTACAGCCCGGCCTGTGAGTGGTCGATCCGGAACCCAGCGCGCTCCAGCGCGGCCCGCAGGACCGCGCGCCGGGCTCGGTAGCGCTCGCGCTGCACGTCGACGTGGTCGTCGTCGGACAGCGCGGCCGTCATGGCCTCCTGCACGGGGCGGGGCACCATCATCCCGGCGTGTTTGCGGATCTCCAGCAGGGACGCGATCAGCGCGGGATCGCCGGTGACGAACCCCGCCCGGTAGCCGGCCAGGCTGGAGGACTTGGACAGCGAGTGCACCGCGATCAGGCCGGTCAGGTCCCCGCCGCAGACGTCCCGGTCGAGGATCGACAGCGGCTGGGTGTCCCAGGCCAGCGACAGGTAGCACTCGTCGGACACCACGATGGTGCCGCGCTCGCGGGCCCAGTCGACGACCTTGCGCAGGTGCTCGACGGGCAGCACCTTGCCGGTCGGGTTGGACGGCGAGTTCAGCCAGATGATCTTGGGACGGCGGGGACCGACGAGGGTCAGGCCGTCGGCGCGGAGCACCTCCGCGCGGGCCAGCAGCGCGCCGACCTCGTACGTCGGGTACGCCAGCTCGGGGATGACGACGAGGTCGCCGGGGCCGGCGCCGAGCAGCGTCGGCAGCCACGCGACGAGTTCCTTGGAGCCGATCGTGGGCAGCACGGACACCGGGTCGATGCCACCGATGCCGAACCGACGGCCGAGGGCGTCCACGGCGGCCTGGCGCAGCTCAGGCGTGCCGTGGGTGGTGGGGTAGCCGGCCCGGTCGGAGACGGACGCCAGCGCGGCCCTGATCTTGTCCGGCACCGGGTCGACCGGGGTGCCGACGGACAGGTCCACGATGCCGTCCGGATGGGCCCCGGCCCGGGCCTTCGCCCCGGCCAGGGAGTCCCACGGAAAGTCGGGCAGGCTCAATGCTCGTGTTCCACGGGCGGGAGGTCCTTGATCCACTGCGGGTCGGCCGCGACCTTGCCCACCTTGGAGGCGCCGCCGGGCGAGCCGAGCTCGTCGAAGAAGTCGACGTTCGCCTTGGTGTATTCCTTCCACTGGTCGGGGACGTCGTCCTCGTAGTAGATGGCCTCCACCGGGCACACCGGCTCGCAGGCACCGCAGTCGACGCACTCGTCAGGGTGGATGTAGAGCATCCGGTCACCCTCGTAGATACAGTCGACCGGGCACTCTTCGATGCACGCCTTGTCGAGCAAGTCGACGCAGGGCTCGGCGATGACGTAGGTCACGGTGCTCTGCTCCTTCTCCCAGCAGGTGTTCACGCGCCGTTCGGGAAGCGCGTTGCCGTCAGTATCCCCCGTCGCCGCTGTCGGCGGAGACCCGGTGCCACAGCGTGACCCGGATCTCAGTGAGGGCCTCTGAACAATGGGGCACGTGGAACCCATTGTTCGACTAGAACGCGACTGCGCCTCGGTCTGGCCTGCTCAGGTGGACATACCGCTGGGTGGGTGGCGGATGCGGGCGGCGGGCGGCTTCACCGGGCGCGCCAACAGCACGCTGACCTTGGGAAACCCTGGGATGCCGATCGCGGATGCGCTGGTCAGGACGGTCGAGTTCGCTCACGCGCACGGCATTGGGCCGTGCGCGCACGTGGTCGTGGGCTCGCCCGCGGAGGCGGGTATCGAAGCAGCCGGTTGGCACGTCGACGAGACCCATCCGGGCGGCGCGGAGTCCCTGGTGATGACCGGCCCGCTGAGCCCAGGAGAATTCCCCGGCGCCGTGGTCAACGCCACACCTTCGTCCGAATGGTGGGAACTCACCGCCGGTTCGACGACCCCCAGTGACGCTCAGCGACACGTGCTCAGTTCGTACCCCTGCGTTGGCTACGGCGTCGTGTCGTACGACGAGGCTGTCGTGGGTGCCGTGCGTGGCGCGGTCATCGGGGACTTGCTGCATGTCTCGCGACTTGCCGTGCGCCCGTCGCACCGACGGCTCGGTCTCGCCGGTGGGTTGTTGCGTGTGCTGTACGCGTGGGCTGTGGCGCGTGGGGCTCAACGGCAGGCACTACAGGTTGCTACAGGCAATACAGCTGCCATCGAGCTGTACAAGCGCCTAGGGTGCGCCGAGCACCACAGGTATCGCTACTGGGTGCCAGCAGCGTGACGGACCAGCCATTTGTTGCCCGCCTTGGCCGCGCGCTTGAGCGCTGAGCGTTCGCCTAGGTAGTCGCCCGCCATCCCGACGACCGGCAGCATGCCCAAAGCCTTGTGGTAGAAGCGTCCTTGCGGGCGTTTGCCGAGTTCGTCGGAGATGGCCATCAGCATCCGGCCCTGCCGCCACAGGATCTTCGCGGCCGCCTTGAGCCCGAACTTCTTGCCCTTGGGCGGTTCCTCGACCTCACCGACCGTGGCATCGGCCGCGAGCTGCTGCACCGTCTCCTCGTCGGCGGCGTCATCCCCCTTGCCCCGCGCCACTTCCGGGGCGATGTCCCGTTCGAACAACACACTCGCGAGCAGCCGCACTCGCGTGCCCCGGTCGTCCACCCCGTGCTCGGAAGCGATGGCGCACAACAACAATCCCTGCCCGGCCGACCCGAGCATGTCCTGCAGCGGGAACCGGTCCCCGATCGCGCCCGCGAGCCCGGTGAACGACGCGACGAGAGCCGTCAGCCGCCCGACGCGGCTGACCCACCAGTCCGACCGGTCGTCGGGGTTCATCCTGGCCCACGCGTCCGAGCCCGGGAACTTCACCTGCGCCAGCTGGTCCTTGACCTTGTCGAGCAGGCTCCGGTCCACTTCGGCCTCGTCGGCGTCGATCTCGACGGGCTCCCCGTCCTCCCGCAACCGCTGCACCATCGGCGCACAGCCCCGCACAAACACGCGGAGCACAGCCGCCACCCGCTCATCGGAGATCGCCTCAGCCACGGCTGGGAGGGTACCCGCCCAGTTCGACGGTTATGCCCTCGTTCGCCGCGATCACCTCACCGCCGAACGTGGTCCGCGCGTCGGCAACCGCCTGGTCGCGGTCCGAGCCGGGCCAGAAGTGGGTGAGCATCAACCGTTTCGCCCCGGCTTTCGCGGCGGCCTCCCCGGCCTGGGTCGCGGTCATCAGGAACTCCTGGGGCTCGGTGACCGTGGCCTCGACGATGAACAGATCCGCTTGGCGCCCCAGCTCTTCGAGGGCTGCACAGGGCCCGGTGTCACCGGTGAACGCAAGCGTGTGGTCCTTTGTGGACATCCGGATGCCCGCGTTGGGAACGTGGTGCGGCAGCGGCATTCCCGTGAGCCGGAACGGACCCACGCTGTACTCGCCGGGCAGGTCGTGGATGTCGAAGGCTTGGTCCAGCGGCGGACTGGGCTCCACGACACTGAGCCGCCGCACCACACCCGGGGTGCAGAACAACGGGATCTTGGGCGCCTTCGCGTAGTACCGGGCGCGGAACACCGCGTTGAGATCCACGCAGTGATCGGGATGCTCATGCGTTATGACCACCGCACCAAGCCCCTCGGCCCCGCACACCTCGAACAACCGCGACGCCACCCCAAACCCAAGATCCAACGCGACCCGGAACCCCTCATGCTCCACCAAGAACCCGCTACACGCCCGCCCACCCTCCGGCCACGCCCCACAACTCCCCAGCACCGTCACCCTCATACCCCCAGCATGGCCCATCCCGGGCCGACGCGGCGGTTTGCGTGAGCCTTGCCTCCGGCCCCCGAAATCGACACTATCGGCAGGCACCGACAGGATCGGAGCGGCAAGATCGAATTGGCGGCAGTTGTCCACAGGTGTCGTGGTTGTCCACAGATCCGCGTTGAGCACGGAGTCGGCTCAGAGTTGCTCGGTAGGCTGGATTCCGGGGGCCGGAGGCGTCCGGGTGATCCGCGATCTTCAGCCCGGACCGGATCGAGTGCCTACTCAGCGGAGCGAGGACAGGCACCGTTCGATCCGCGTGCTACATGAGAGCGGGCATGGTTCGGGCGCTGAGCCTGAGCGCGAGTTCGTGGCGATGCTGCGGCATGGTGGGCAACCAGTTCAGGTGACACGCAGACACTGCGGCCTCGGACCGGGACAACCCAAAGCGACTCGAGATGCCAAACGCACGCTCGCGGCGGGTGCTGAGGCATGGTCAGGAACCAGTTCGGGGATGACACGCAGACTTGGTGGAACTCGGACCCGGACGAAACCAAATCGATTCGGGGTGCAGAACGCGGGCGCGGACTCGCAGCGGTGTTGAGACACAGGCATAACGAGGCCCCAAGCGGATAGGAACGGGAACATCGGCATGGACGAAAGCCCGTGTCGAAGCGCAGCGGGCCGCGTCAACGCGCAGCAGACGGCATCGACGTACAGCGGGCCATGTCGACGTGGAGCAGGCACAGAGCGCGGTTCGGTTTTACATGGGTGGCGAGGGTCCTGAGCTTTCCAGCGCGGCAGGTCCCAACTCGGCCTTGACCGACCGTGAGCACTAGGCGTAGCCCCACTATGGACCGCCGCAGGGCCATCGACGGGACCCATGTCAAACCGAACCGCGCCCCAGCCACAGGAGCCACCCTGTCCACCCACAAGGCCGACCAGGTCCAAAAACCGGGTGTCCACTCAGGACGAAGACTTCCCAGCGGCGGCCCGAGCAGCCCGCCCCAAAACGCCACCCAAAGCCACGGCCCCCGACAAGGCCCCACCGCCCAAAAGCAGCAGCGCCCGCCAGTCAGGAACCAGCACGATATCCCCACCCGGCCCGGGAAAAGCCGACACCAGCACGAACACCAGCCACACGCCCAACGGCGCCCCGGCAACCAGCAGCCGTGGCGAGAGCCGCCCCGCCCGACCCACCAACCAAGGCATGGTCACCAACGCCACGGCCACGGTGATCGGCAGCGGAAACCCGTCCCAGTTGGGCAGGAACGTCCCGTCGAACCGCAGCGGCAGGTACAGCACCTCCAGGATCGCCAGCACCAGGCTCAGCACCACCAACCCGGCGAGGTGCACCAGGGTCCGCACGCTCATCAGAGGCCGCCGAACAGGTCCGTGGACGCGTCGGTGCCGTCGCCGCGGGCGAGGATGTAGTACTCACTGTCCACAATGGGCTGGGCTATGCCGTTGGACAGGGCGTAGCAGGACCAGCCGGAGTCGTCCTGCCACACAGAGATCTGGGTTTGGTGGGCACGCAGGGCCCGGAGTTTGGCGTCGAGATGGTCCGCGATGTTGACGACGCAGGTGATCTTGGCGTCGTCCGTTACGGGGAGTTCGCCCGGGTAGGGCAGGCGGTAGGGCAGGTCTTGTACTGCCGACAGCTCCTGGACTCCGGCGTCGGTGGCCTTTTTGGACGTCACGACGTGGAAAACCCGTTGGGATGTGCACGCTGCCATGGTGATGTCGTGTGCGCGGATGTGGTCTGGGTGGCCGTAGCCGCCGTCGGGGCCATAGGTGACCACGACGTCGGGCTGCACCGCGTCGAGGATCTCCCGGAGCTGGGCGACCTGCACCTCCAGCGCGCCCTGGATGAACGCGCGGGGGTGCGCGTTCGACGCGACGCCGACCATCCCCGAGTCCCGCCACCGGCCGATCCCGCCCAGGTAGCGGTGGTCCACCACGCCGAGGGCCGCGCAGGCGTTGCGCAGCTCCGCGTTGCGGTACCCACCCAGCTGGTCCGCCTCGGCCGCCTCCAGCAGGGCCAGCTCGGGCGGGATGATCTCGCCTTCCTCACCGAGCGTGCAGGTCACCAGCGTGACCTGGGCACCGGTGGCGGCGTACCGGGCGATGGTGCCGCCGGTCCACAGACTTTCGTCGTCCGGGTGGGCATGCACCATGAGCAGCCGGGGTGGAGCAGTCAACGTCACCCCGCAAGCCTAAGGTCACTCGCCAAACGTCAGCGAAAGCCCCATTCCCAGCAGCCACACGTCCTTGGCCAGGGCCATCCCCTGCTCGGTCGGCCGCAGGCCGCCCTTCTCCCGCAGGCCCGGGATGCGCAGGTACAGCCCCAGCAGGCCGGCCGCGAACGCGGTCAGCCCGGCGCCGGCCACCCGCCCGGGAACGAACGGGACCAGCAAGGCGCTCCCCAGGACAACCTCGGCTGTGGACAACAGGGCGGCGAACCGGGCGGGCTCCATGCGAGCCATCGCCGGGTACGCGGTGGACGCCATCTGCTGCAGGTGCTTGGCGGACAGTTCGTCCGCCTGGCGTTTGGACAGCCCCGAGTTGAGGATGTAGGCGCCCGCGGTCAGGCGCAACGGCAGTTGCCGCAGGAAGGCTGGCATGACGGACCTCCGGGTACGAGGGACACGAGCCCTCGGAGTACCCGCGAGAACGCCGATCTCACCCGGAACGGGACGCCGGTGTCCCGTTCCGGGTGAGCGCCTCAGAGGACCTGGCGTTCCTCGGCGAAGTGGCACGCCGAGACCAGCCCACCCGACCCGTGGGCCACGAGCGGCGGCTCCTCGGTCGCGCAGATGTCCTGCGCCTTCCAGCAGCGGGTGCGGAACCGGCAGCCCGAGGGCGGGTTCACCGGGCTGGGCACGTCGCCGGTCAGCACGATCCGCTGCCGTTCCTTCTCCGCGCGCGGGTCGGGAACGGGCACGGCGGACAGCAACGCCTGCGTGTACGGGTGCGTCGGGCGCGTGTAGATGTCCTCGCGCGGGCCGATCTCGACGATCTTGCCCAGGTACATCACCGCCACCCGGTGCGAGATGTGCCGCACCACGGACAGGTCGTGCGCCACGAACAGGTAGGCGAGGTTGAGCCGTTCCTGCAGTTCCTCCAGCAGGTTCACCACACCGGCCTGCACGGACACGTCCAGCGCGGACACCGGTTCGTCGAGCACCACCATGCGCGGGTTGAGCGCCAGCGCCCGGGCGATGCCGATGCGCTGCCGCTGGCCACCGGAGAACTCGTGGCCGTAGCGGCTGCGGTGCTCCGGGTTGAGCCCGACCAGCTCCAGCAGCTCGTCCACCCGCTGCTGACGAGCTGCGGCGCCACCTTCGAGGCCGTGGATGTTGAACGGCTCGGCGACGATGTCGTTGATCTGCCAGCGCGGGTTCAGCGACGCGTACGGGTCCTGGAACACGATCTGCATGTCCCGCCGGACCCCGCGCAGCTCGCGGCCGCCCAGCGTGGTCAGTTCCCGGCCGTCGAACTTCACCGAACCCGAGGTGGGCTTGTGCAGCTGCAGCACGGCCCGGCCGGTGGTGGACTTGCCGCAGCCGGACTCGCCGACGAGGCCGAGGGTCTCCCCCGCAGCGACCGTGAACGAAACACCGGAGACGGCGTGCACGTAGCCGACGGTGCGCGGGATGATCCCGCCGCCCCGCACCGGGAACTCCTTGACGAGGTCCTTGACCTCCAGCAGCGGCGCGGTCCCGGTCTGCGCCGCGGTGGCCTGTGCCTGGGCGGTCATGAGTTCTCCTCGGCTTGCTCCAGCCGCTTCTCCACATCGGCCAGGTCCTCGACCTGGACGATGTCGGGCAGCTCCTCGACCAGGCCGGCGGGGTTCTCCACCACGCCGATCTCCTCGGTGGCGAACAGCTTGCGCGGATCCTCGATCCCGGCCAGCGTCTGCCACCGGATGCACCTGGCACTGTGGCCCGGTGCTCCCGTGCCGACCAGCTCGGGCTCACCGTCGTGGCACTCGGCCACGGCCAGCGGGCAGCGCGGCGAGAACGAGCAGCCGCTGGGCAGGTTCATCAGCGACGGCGGCGCGCCCTTGATCGGGGTGAGCCGCCTGCCCAGCATCGCCGGGTTCGGGATCGACCCCAGAAGCCCCACCGTGTAAGGCATCCGGGGTGTCTCGAACACCTCGTTGACGCCGCCGGTCTCCACGATCGTGCCGCCGTACATCACCTGCACGCGGTCGACCATGCCGGCCACCACACCGAGGTCGTGCGTGATCATCATGATCGCCGCGTTGGTCTCGTCCCGGATCTCCAGCAGGGTCTCCAGGATCTGCGCCTGCACGGTCACGTCCAGCGCCGTGGTCGGCTCGTCGGCGATGATCAGCTCGGGGTCGTTGATGATCGACATGCCGATCACCGCGCGCTGGCGCATACCGCCCGAGAACTCGTGCGGGAACTGCTTGGCCCGCCGGTCCGGCTGCGGGATACCCACCAGCGCAAGGGTTTCCACCGCCTTGGCCCAGGCCGCCGCCTTGGACACATTGTGGTGCGCCTTGTACGCCTCGGCCAGCTGGTAGCCGACGGTGAACACCGGGTTGAGCGAGGTCATCGGGTCCTGGAAGATCATCGCGATCTTGTTGCCCCGGTAGGCCCGCATCTGCTTGTAGGTCAGGCCGACCAGTTCGTCACCCTGGAAGTTGATCGAACCGGTCACCTTCGCCGTGCGCGGCAGCAGGCCCATCAGCGCCATGGACGACACCGACTTGCCCGAGCCGGACTCGCCGACGATGCCCAGGACCTCGCGCTGTGCCAGGGAGAACGACACGTTGCGCACCGCGTGCACCACGCCGTCCTCGGTCTTGAAGTCAACCGACAGGTCCCGCACGTCCAGCAGGTGCTCGGTGGCGCGATCCGCCTGACCGGCCTTGAGCGCGGTGTCGCCGAAGTCGCCGAAGTCGTCGGTCATGCCCGCACCCTCTTCTGCCGTGGGTCGAACGCGTCCCGCAGGCCGTCGCCGATGAAGTTGACCGACAGCGAGATCAGCACGATGAACAGGAACGGGAAGTAGAACAGCCAGGGGTGCACGATCAGCTCGTTCTGGTTCTCGTTGATCAGCAGGCCCAGCGAGGTGTCGGGGTACTTCACCCCGAGGCCGACGAAGGACAGCGCCGACTCCAGCAGCACAGCCTGGGCCACGCAGATCGTGGCGTTGACGATCACCACGTCCATCGTGTTGGGCAGGATGTGCCGGAAGATCACCCGGGTCGGGCCGCCGCCGAGCGCCTTGGCGGCCTCGACGAACTCCTTCTCCCGCAACGAGAGCACCATGCCGCGCACGGTCCGCGACACCGTCATCCAGTTGGTGAAGCCGAGGATGATGGCGACCTGGAACCAGTTGCTGGCGCCGCCGCCGCGGGCGATCTCCTCGGTGGAGAACGTGCCGCGGGAGAGCACCGCCGCGATCAGGAAGGTCGGGATGACCAGCACGAGGTCGGTCAGCCGGCTGACCGCGCTGTCCACCCAGCCGCGGTAGTAGCCGGCCAGCGAGCCGAGCACGACACCGAGGATCGTGTTGAGAGCGGCCGCGACCATGGCGATCTGCATGGAGAACCCGGTGCCGCGGATGACCTTGGCGAACAGGTCGTCACCGATCTGCCCGGTGCCGAACGGGTGGTCGCCGCTGGGGGCCTTGTAGCGGCCCAGGTTCAGGTCGGCGGCCTGGTACTTCCAGATGGCGCCGCCGACGAAGATGAACAGGATCAGCAGCACGAAGATGATCAGGCCGCCGATCGCGGCCCGGTGCCGGAAGAAGCGGCGAAGGATCACTTGCCACTGCTTGCGCGGCTTGGCGATGTCCAGGCCGGCTGCCGCCGTGGCCGACGGCGCCGCTGTCGTGGTGGTTACTGGGTCAGCCAAGACGGATCCTCGGGTCGAGGTACGCGTACAGGATGTCCGCGATCAGGTTGGAGATGACTACGGCGATCGCGGTCACCATGACCACGCCGAGCACCATGTAGGGCTCTTTCTCGTTGATGCTGCGGATCAGCAGCCTGCCCATGCCGGACCAGTTGAACACCGTCTCGGTGATCACCGCCCCGCCGATGAGCTGGCCGAAGTTGACCGCGAACACGGTGATCACCGGGATCAGGCCGTTGCGGAACGCGTGCCGGAAGATGACCCGGCCGCTGGAAAGGCCCTTCGCCTGCGCCGTGCGCACATAGTCCTGGCCGAGCACGTCGAGCATGGACGCCCGCTGGAAACGGCTGTAGAGCGCGAACTGAATGGCCAGGAGAGACAACGTCGGCAACAGGAACGTGCCGACGTACTGGCCTATCTGATGACCGAAACCACCGCTGAACCCACCTGGTGGTGGTCCGGCGGTGGTAATCCATCTCTCCATACCGAGAGATTGCAGGAAGTCGTTGAAGGGAATTGCCGCGCTTTTGAGCATCAGGCCGATACAGAACACCGGCATGGAGAACAGCACAAAAGCGACACCGGTGGCCGAATAGTCGAAGATCGAGTACTGCCGCACCGCCCCGATCACACCGATCGCCATGCCGATGAGCAGGGCGAGGACCTCGGCGCCGATCACCAGCCGGGCGGTGGTCCACAGGCCGTGGAACACCTCTTCCTTCACATCTTTCGACCCACTGCCGGGAATGACCGATTTACCCCAGTCCCCGGTGACGAACCCGCCCGCCCAGTTCACGTAGCGCTCGAAGAAGGGGTCGTTGTACCCGGTCTGCTGGTAGGCCAGCTCGATCTCCTGGGGCGACCTCGGCTTCTGCAGCTTCCACTCGCCGAGCGGGTCGCCCATGCCCTGAACCAGTCCGAACACGAGGAACGAGCCCACGATGAGCAGCGGGATCGAGATCAGGATCCGCCGCACGATATAACGCAGCACTTCTACTCCTAGAGGACCGCCCCCGGCAGTGTGTGCACCAGGGTAGGCACAATTTCATGCGAGTGGGGGCCGGTGCTCGTGGCACCGGCCCCCTCGCTTATGACCAGTCGGAAACCTCGCCGATGATCAGCGCTTGGTCCATGCCCAGAGGTTCCAGGTGATGCCACCCTCGAAGTTGAGGAAGGACAGGTCACCCACCTTGCCGTCCGGACCCATGGCGCCGATGCCACCGTCGTAGGCGGCGTAGTCGGGCAGCTGGAACAGCGGCACCGAGGCCATGTCCGCGGCCATCAGCTTGTCGACCTCGTTGAGCTGCTTGGTGCGGTCAGCGAAGTCCAGGTTGCTGTTGGCCTTGGCCCACAGGTCGTCGACCTGCGCGTTGGAGTAGTTGTTGTAGTTGGCGTTGCCGCCCTTTTCCTTCGTCTGGTAGTTCTGGAAGGCGCTGGACTTGGTCAGGCCACCCACCCAGGCGAACAGGGCCGCGTCGAAGGCGCTCGCGGGCAGGTCGTCCGCGTTGAACTGGTCCTTCTGGCCGCTGTTGATCTGGATGCCCGCCTTCTTGCAGCTCTGGCTGACCAGCTGCCAGGTCTTGTTGCGGCGGTCGATGGTCTTGTAGCCCAGGGTGAACTCGGCCTTCACACCGTTCTTGGCGTAGATGCCGTCCGGACCGAGGGCCCAGCCCTTGTCCTCGAGCAGCTTCTTGGCCTTGGCGGTGTCACCCTTGCCGATGTCGCCGTAGTGGTCCTCGTAGCCCGCCTCGTTCGGCATGAACACGAAGTTGCCCAGCGGCTTGGCGTTCGGGTCGATGTCCTTGATCAGGTTGTCCAGCAGCGCGCCGCGGTCGATGCAGTTCGCGACGGCCATCCGGATCTCCGGGTTGTCCTTGAACAGCGGACGCGCCATGTTGAAGTCGATGTGCTCGTAGGTCTGGCCACCCTGGGCGATGGTCTTCACCGAGGGGACGGACTTGAGCTGGATCGCGGTCGGGCCGTCGGCCTGGACGTTGATCGCCTGGACTTCCTTGTTCTGCAGCTGCTGCGACGCGGACTGGGCGTTGGTGTTCGTCCGGATGGTGACCTTGGACGGACCGGTCTTCGGGCCCCAGTACTTGTCGTTGCGGACCAGCACCAGCGTGTCACGCTTGTCGGTGCTCGCGATCTTGAACGGGCCGCCCGAGATGCCGAACGACGGGTCCCAGCCCAGCATGCCCTCGGTGTAGGCCTTCACGGCCTTGTCGGCCACCAGCTCGGGGCTGGTGCGCTGCAGCTTGGTGACGTCGGCGACGCCGGCGAGCTTCTCCCAGATGTGCGCCGGGAGCAGCGCGTCGTTGTTCGTGAACGAGAACAGGCCGCGGTAGTCGGCGAACGGCTTGGAGAAGGTCAGCGTCGCGGTCTTGTCGTTGTCCGCGCAGTCGACCTTGCTGATGTCCTCGTAGCCCGCGGTCGAGGAGTCGAACTTGGTGCCGGTCTCCTTGCCGCGGACCAGGAACTGCAGGTAGATGTCCTTGCAGCCGATCGACTGGCCGTCTTCCCAGTTCGCTTCCTTCTTGAACTTGTACTCGACGACCTGGGGGTCCTTCGACTTCACGGTGACCGAGTCCATCAGGTCACCATCGAGCTGCTGCTCGAACTGGCCGTTGTCGTACACACCGACGTACGGCGAGGGCAGGATCGCGACAGTCGCCGAGAGGTTCGAGGCGTTGTTGGTCGCGCCGATGAGGTTGTTGTAGTCGTGGAAGCCCTCTTCGACGACGGTGGTCACCTCGCCCATGTCGGGGACGGTGGGGCGCTTGTAGACCTTGTCGGCGCCGCCGATCTCCCCGGGCTTCTGGTTCTGCTGCTGGTTGGAGTCGCCACTGCCACCAGAGTTGTCGCCACTGGAGCCGCAGGCTCCCAGCACGAGCGACGCGGCGGCGAACAGCGCGATCGCGGAGACTGCCTTTGATCTCCTCATTGACACGTGCCCTCCTAGCACAGGGTTCCTCCGTAGAGCCGATCTCCGCTCATGGAGGACCCATCACTCTAAGACGCGCCCAACGGCCGTGGGTCAGCGCATGCGCCAGAACGCTAGGAACCCAAATGGTCTGGGTCACCGGTGACGGGCCGATCGTGACCAAAGGGTGACACGTCGATAGCGGAAGGCAACGCCTCCGTTACCGGCGGGTATGAAAACGCAGCCGATCCGGTACGGAGCGCGCGTTGGTGTCAATTCGGATTTCTGTGCCAGGTCACCGCCGATCCGAATGGCGCATTCAGCGGCGCGGTCAGTTCGCCGACCGACAACTCCGATCGGACGGCCACCGAATCGGCCAGCTGGTAGAGGGGGAACACAACCGACTGGCGCCACACACGTGGCTCCACGATGCCGATCGCGTCCGGCAGCGACATCGCCCCGGTCAGCGCCGCGTCGATGGCCGGCTGCAGGCTCTGGTCGCAGAACCCGGCCAGGTTGCCCGGCGGGGTGACGTTCGAGTCGACCGGCTTGGGCGCCGGGCAGCCGTACATCGAGGCCATCACGCTGGCCGGGTTGTCGCCGACGGCACGCGGCGCGACCAGCATGTTCGCGCTGGCCTCGGTGGCCGGCTTGTAGAGCTGGTCGGCGGTGGGCGTGACGAACTTGACTTGGATGCCCGCGCCTGCGAGCTCCTTCTGGGCCTCCTTGGCGATGCTGAGGTAGGGCTCCTTGTCGGCGGGGGCACCGAGGGTCACGCTGAGCGGCTTGCCCTCCCGGGTCCAGAGACCCGATGACAGGGTGTATCCGGCCTGGGTCAGGCCCGTCTGCGCGGCGGCGGTGTCGTGCGGCTGGGGGTCGGTCGCGGCGTAGCCGACCTGGGAGGGCGCCAGGGTCAGCGCGTCCACGCGCTCGCCGGGTCCGCCGCCGGTGCCCGCCTTGATCAGGGCGTCCCGGTCGAGGATCTGGGTGATCGCGGTGCGCACGCGTTCGTCCTGCAGGTCCGGTCCGACCGGGCGGAGCACGATGGTGGCGACTGTTGGCCTGGGTGCGGCCTTGACGGCGACTTTGTCGCCCAATGCGGTGAAAAGTCCGACCGCGGCCGCGTCGGTCCTTGCTACGACGAGCTGATCGTGGCCGGTTCGTAACGCATCGGTGAGTCCCGGGGCGTCCGATCGCCGGAGGATCACCCGATCGGCTATCGTCGGCTGGTCCCAGTAGCGCTCGTTGCGTTCCAGCACGATCTCGCCGCGGGGAACGTCGAGCTGCTTGATCGAGAACGGGCCCGCGGTGGCCGGGAAGCCGGTCTCCAGCACCTGGTCCCACCCGCCCGGGGCGTCCTTGAGGATGTGCGCGGGCAGGAGGTTGGAGAACAGCGAGCGCCAGCCGGGGTAGGGCGCGGAGAAGATGACCTGGACGACCTTGCCGCCCTCGTCGGACTTGATGTCGGAGATCAGCCGGTAGCCCGCCGAGTCGACACCGCCGGGCTCGTCGCGCATCCGCTCGCGCAGGTACAGGAAGTCCTCCGCGGCGATCGGCGAGGCGTCCGACCAGGACGCGTCACCCCGCAGGCGGTAGGTGACCGTGTACGGCTCGGTCTTGGTGACCTCCGCGGACACCATGAGCGTGCGGTCGAGCTGGGGGGTGCCGTCGGCCGCGGGCCGGAACGCCGACGGGAGCAGCAAAGTGGACAGTGCCGTGGTGATCGTCGACTGGTCGGCCAGCACGTGCGGGTTGTAGCCGCCCGTGATGCTGTCGACCCCCACGACGATCTCGCCCGGCTTGGCCGGCTGCGCGGCACTGGGGCGCGGCGCCACCGTGCCGACGACCGGGGCCGGAGGCGTGTTGGAACACCCCGCCAGCATCAGCACGGCCGCGACTACGGCAACGGCTCCCCGCACGCTTCGCCCTCCCCAGGTCAGGCCGAATCGTTCCACCTTCGCCGAACCCATGCACCCGAGTTTCCCAGGTCCGGCTGAGCGCAGCCTGTGAACCCACGAATTCACGCATAAACCCCTCGGGAGTGGTTTCGGCCGTTGGAACGACCGAAACCACTCCCGAGGGGTCAGCTGGGGTTTTGTCTGTCCTCTGTGGACCGGCGGTCAGGCTTGGGTCTTGGCGCGGGAGCGGGCGCGGGCGCGCTGGGTCTGGTCCAGGATCAGCTTGCGCACCCGGATCACCGTCGGCGTGACCTCGACGCACTCGTCGCTCGCGCAGAACTCGAGGGCCTCCTCGAGGCCCAGCTTGCGCGGGCGGGCGAGGCGCTCGAGCTCGTCGCCTGTGGACGAACGCATGTTGGTGAGCTTCTTCTCCCTGGCCACGTTGACGTCCAGGTCCTCGGCGCGCGGGTTCTCGCCGACGACCATGCCCTCGTAGGAGTCCTGGCCGGGCTCGACGAAGAACGTGCCGCGGTCGGCCAGCTGGATCATCGCGTAGGCGGTGATCGGGCCGGTCCGGTCGGCGACCAGCGAGCCGCTGTGCCGCGTGCGCAGCTCGCCCACCCACGGGTGGTAGCCCTCGAAGATGTGGTTGGCGATGCCGGTGCCGCGGGTCTCGGTCAGGAACTCGGTGCGGAACCCGATCAGGCCGCGGGCCGGGATCACGTACTCCATCCGGATCCGGCCGGTGCCGTGGCCGCCCATGTGCTCCATCCGCCCCTTGCGCGAGGCGAGCAGCTGGGTGATCGCGCCGAGGTGCTCCTCGGGGGCGTCGATGGTCAGCCGCTCGAACGGCTCGCACAGGGTGCCGTCGATGGTGCGGGTGACCACCTGCGGCTTGCCGACGGTCAGCTCGAAGCCCTCCCGGCGCATGGTCTCCACCAGGATCGCCAGCGCCAGCTCGCCGCGGCCCTGGACCTCCCAGGTGTCCGGGCGCTCGGTCGGCAGCACCTTGATGCTCACGTTGCCGACCAGCTCACTGTCCAAACGCGACTTCAGCACCCGCGCGGTCAGCTTGGTGCCGCCGTTGCGCCCGGCCAGCGGCGAGGTGTTCACGCCGATGGTCATGGCGATCGCGGGCTCGTCCACGGTGATCCGCGGCAACGGCCGCGGGTCGTCCGGGTCGGCCAGGGTGTCGCCGATGGTGATCTCCGGGATGCCCGAGATGGCGACCAGGTCACCGGCCTCGGCGAACTCGCCGGGCACGCGGTCGAGGGCCTCGGTGATCAGCAGCTCGGCGATGCGCACGTTGGAAACGGAGCCGTCCGCGCGCAGCCACGCGACGGTCTGGCCCTTGCGGATCTTGCCGGCGTGGATGCGGCACAGCGCGATCCGGCCGAGGAAGCTGGACGCGTCCAGGTTGGTCACCAGGGCCTGCAGCGGCGCGTCCGGGTCGCCGGTCGGCGCCGGGATGTGCTGCAGCAGCACGTCGAACAGCGGGTCGAGGTTCTCGCTGTCCGGCAGGCCGCCGTCGGCGGGCGCGGTCAGCGAGGCGCGGCCGGCCCTGGCCGAGGCGTACACCACCGGCAGGTCCAGGACGCTGTCCAGGTCTTCCAGCTCCAGCTCGCCGGCCAGGTCCAGCAGCAGGTCGTGGGCCTCCTCCACGACCTCCGTGATCCGGGCGTCCGGACGGTCCACCTTGTTCACGACCAGCACCACGGGCAGGCCGGCGGCCAGCGCCTTGCGCAGCACGAACCGGGTCTGCGGCAGCGGGCCCTCGCTGGCGTCCACGAGCAGCAGGACGCCGTCCACCATGGCCAGCCCGCGCTCGACCTCACCGCCGAAGTCCGCGTGCCCCGGGGTGTCGACCACGTTGATGGTCACCGCCCCGTCGGGGGTCTGGCGGTGCACGGCGGTGTTCTTCGCCAGGATCGTGATGCCCTTCTCACGCTCCAGCTCACCGGAGTCCATCACCCGGTCGACCGGCTCGGCGCGCTCGCTGAACGCGCCGGACTGGCGCAGCATCGCGTCGACGAGCGTGGTCTTGCCGTGGTCGACGTGTGCCACGATTGCTACGTTGCGCAGGTCCGTCCTGGTCCTGCTGACGGTGGCTGATGCGGGCACGCGGGGGCTCCTGTAGGTCATCGTGCTGGAGGCAGGCCTCAGCTACCCTGCCGGGCCCGCTCATAAGGGTACCCTGAGATCTTGTGTGACCAGCCCCACAGGACGATCAAGAGAGGTTAGCCTAGCCTCAGTCAGGCGTCTGTATGACCGACCTGGAGCGCGCGTGGGCAAGAAGAAGCACAAGGGCGAGACCCCGCAAGAACGGGTGAAACGCCTGATGAAGGCCGGCAAGGTCAAGAAGAAGTGCTGCCGGTCCTCGGACCGGTGCGGCAAATGCCCGGTTCTCGCGCTGCGCAAGGCAAAGGCCAAGTTGGCCGCCTAGACCCGCGAACTTCACCTGCCCGGCGTCCAACCACTTCCCCGCCGGTCGCCGTCAGCGGCCCGGCCACACCCGGGTGTGTCCGCTTGACATGCGCGGGGACAGGGGGATGCTCCAAGGCACGGATGGAGATCGGCGCCAGCGTCCGCGACAGGGGCGCGACGCCCCCGGAAACGCATTGTGCACGTGCGGGTGCACGTGGCGATGGAATTCGCCGGAAAAAGGTAAAAGAATGGTCAACAAGACCTCGTGTGCAATTTCCCGCGAGGTCAGGCCCGGACCGGCGAACGGTCGATCCGGGCAGTTCGATACTGGCCGAATCTTTTCAGCTGGCAAGGGCCTCGTTCACCCTCGCGAGTTCTGGCGCGGTCCGGGTGGCCTCGAACTCCACCACCTGATGGGTGACCATCTTGGCCAGGTCAAGCGGGTCGGTCGCGAGCAGCGCCTCGAGCTTGCCGCGGGGCATCGGGCGGGTGATGATCACTCGGCCGCTGTGCGAGGGCTGACGGCCCGAGCACAGAAAGTATCCGGCGTCGTATTGCCTGGTGAGCCACTCGATATGATCGGGGAGGAGATAGTCGATCTCCTCCCGGGGCGCCTTGTAGGCCAGCATCACGATATACATGCCATTTAAGGTACGCCGGTGCCCTCGGTCCGGGTACGAAACGATTCCGGCATATACGCGTTCTTTATACGAGCCCTGACCTGATACGCTCACGCCATGCACAGCGCACAGCTCCAGTCCTGGTGGGCCGCGGAGGCGGCCGACCTGACGTGAGCTGAGCTCAACCAGCCAAGGGCCGCCCGACCGGGCGGCTTTTTTTGATGTCCTCCGGCGGGTGGCGACGAGCCAAGGAGGACCCCATGACCAGGCTTTCCGGTGCCACCCCGTCCGGCCGCGCCCAGCTCGGCAACTACCTCGGCGCCATCCGCCGGTGGGCGGCCGAGGGCACCGCCGACGACCTGTACTTCGTCAGTGACCTGCATGCCATGACCACGGCGTACAACCCGCAACGCCTGCGCGCGCTGACCCGGGAGATGCTCGCCGTGCTGATCGGCGCGGGCATCAGGCCGGCCAGCGTGTTCGTGCAGTCCGACATCATGCGCGACCTGACGGCGCTGACGTGGGTGCTGGAGTGCACGTCGACGTTCGGCGAGGTGGCCCGGATGATCCAGTTCAAGGAGAAGTCCGCGGGCGCCAAGACGGTCCGGTTGGGCCTGCTCACCTATCCGGTGCTGATGGCCGCGGACATCCTGTTGCAGGGCGCGGACGAGGTGCCGGTCGGCGAGGACCAGTCGCAGCACGTGGAACTGGCCCGGGCGCTGGCGCGGCGGTTCAACACCACGTTCGGGGACGTCTTCGTGGTGCCGGACCTGGTGGTGCCGCAGGTCGCGGCGCGGGTGCGGGACCTGGCCGACCCCAGCCGCAAGATGGCCAAGTCGAGCCGGGACGACGCGGGCGTGGTGTTCGTGCTGGACAGCCCGGACCTGGTCCGCCGCAAGTTCCGCCGGGCGGTCACCGACACCGCCAACCGGGTCGAGTACCGGCCGGACGAGCAGCCCGGCGTGGCCAACCTGCTGGAGATCCTCGGCGCCTGCACCGGCCGGTCCCCCGCCGAGGCCGCGGCGGGCATCACGACCTACTCGGCGCTGAAGGACCAGGCCGCGGACGCGGTCATCGAGGAGCTGTCCGGGATCCGGAAACGAACCCTGGACCTGCTCGACGACCCGGCCGAGCTGGACCGGATCCGGGCCACCGGGGCCGCGCACGCCGCCGAACGAGGTTCACACCGCCTCGAAGCCGCCCTCAGAGTAGCCGGCCTCGGTTGAAGCGCCTCGTGAGTGGTTTTGCTTGTCCCAACGAGCGAAACCACTCACGAAGGCGTGCAGCGCAGGCAGCAGGACGCGGTCGGCGGGGAGCCAGTCCATACCGTCCAGTTCGGACTCCGTGAGCCAGCGGACGTCCTTGTGCTCCACGGCGACCGGAGTCGCGTCGGCGGGCATCGTGGCCTGGTAGATGCGCAAAAGCTTGTCATTGGGGAGGATCACGTCGGGTCCGAGCTGATCAGCCGGGGAGACCGTGACGCCGAGTTCCTCCTGGCACTCGCGAACCAGAGCCTCGTGGTCGGTCTCACCGGGGTCGACACGACCGCCAGGCAGCTCCCACTTCCCCGCGGCGGAGTCCGGAAACGCCCGCTGCTGAGCCAGAAGCAGCCCATCCCGCACAACCGCGGCGCCCACCACGACACGCGCGTCGGCAAGTGTCTCAGCGCGCGCCTGAACCCCGTCGACGAGTCCGTCGAGCAAGGACAGCACCGGCCGCCGGAACCAGAAAACCCCGCCCTCCCAAGAAAAAGAACAAGTCAGCAACGTCCCCGCGCCGGTCTGGACGCAGACCCCGCTGACCTCACCCGAGCGGAACGGACCAGGCGGCAGCACAGCGGAAGCCGCGAAATCCGACACGGACACAACCGAAGCGCGCCGGGACATCGCGTCGATGAGGGCGCCGGTGACGGTCCGGGCCGGGGCTTGCACCAGCGCGGTCGCTCGCAGGACCGGCATCAGGCGCGGACCAGGGGCAGGAAGATCTCGTCGACGATCTCCTCGATGGTCGAGTCGGGGATCTCGCCGGCCGGGCCGTCGCGCAGCAGGATCTGCACGACCTCGTTGCGCAGCAGGTCGATCGGCAGCGTCGACTGGCGGCGGGTGAGCGGCTTGCGCAGTTCGCCGCGGGCGCGGGCGCGCTCGAGGATGTCGCTGATCAGCACCGGCTTCAGCGTGGCCACCCGTTCGCGGATCACGGCCCGCAGCTCGCCGTTGTCCCCGGCGTCGACCAGCAGCCCGAACAGCATCATCACCACCGGCGAGGTGATCACGTTCGCCAGCTGGCGCAACAGCACCATCAGGTCCGTGCGCAGGCTGCCGGTGTCCGGGATGTCGACGTCGTCGACCACGAACCGCACGTACGAGTCGACGATCAGGTGGGCGCGGTCGGGCCAGCGCCGGTACAGCGCGGCCTTGCTGGTCCGGGCGCGCGCGGCGATCCGTTCCATGCTCACGTTCATGTAGCCGACCTCGGCCAGCTCGGCCAGGGCGGCCTGCATGATCGCTTCCTCCAGGACCTCGCCCCGGCGGCGCGGCCCCTTGCGGTGGTCCACCTGCACGGCGAACAGCTTAAATGGACTCTCTAAAACCGTGGGGGTTCCACATGCCGATCGACTTCCCGCAAGCCCGCGCCTGTCCCTACGACCCGCCGCCCGCCTACCGCGCGCTGAACGGTTCGCCCCTGCACCGCGTGACTTTGCCGGACGGCACCGGGTCCTGGCTGGTCACGGGGCATGCGGAGACCCGGCGGTTACTCGCCGACCCGAGGCTCTCCGCCGACCGTCGCCGCGACGGCTTCCCAGTGGTCCTTCGCCGGACGGCGGCCCCTGCCGAACGGCCCGCGTTCGTGTTCCTCGACCCGCCGGAACACGGCCACTACCGGCGGATGCTCACCCCGGAGTTCACCCTGCGCCGGTTCAAGGACCTGCGTCCGCTGATCGAACGGACGGTGCACGACCGGCTGGACGCGATGCTCGCCGCCGGGCCGCCCGCCGACCTCGTACGCGATTTCGCATTACCGGTGACGTCTATCGTCATCTGTCATCTGCTCGGTGTCCCGTACGACGACCATGAGTTCTTCCAGGACCACAGCCGGCGCATGCTTCAGGCCGGTTCGCCCGAAGAGGCGATGTCCGCCACCGGCGCGCTGTACAAGTACATGGGCGAGCTGGTCGCCGACCCGCCGGACGGGCTGCTGGCCCGGCTGAAGGACCAGCTGCCCGGGCCGGAACTGGTCGAGAACGCGCTGATCCTGCTGGTGGCCGGGCATGAGACGACCGCATCGACCATCGCGCTGGGCGTGATCGCCCTGCTCGACCACCCCGCCGAACTCGCCAAGCTGCACAAGGATCCGGCTGGCGCGGTCGAGGAGATCCTGCGCTACACGTCCGTTGTGGACACTTCGCCCGCGCGGATCGCCGTCGAGGACATCGAGATCGCGGATGTGACCATCAAGGCGGGTGAAGGCGTGCTGTTCAGCACCTCGATGGCCAACCGCGACCCGGGGGTTTTCGACCAACCGGACCGGTTCGACGTCGCCCGGCAGGCCCGCCCGCAGGTCGCGTTCGGTTACGGCGTGCACCAGTGCCTGGGCCAGAACCTCGCCCGGATGGAGCTGGAACTGGCACTCTCCGCGCTTTTCCGGCGCATCCCGGCACTTCGCCTGGACGGGGCCGTCGAGGACTTGCCCGTGCATCCGGCCACGAGTATCCAGGGAGTGAACGCGCTGCCAGTGAATTGGTAACCAAGTCCTCCTGAAAGAACGTTGCGTTCTCTATCCCGTGAGGTCTACCGTCAGAGATAGAGAACGCAACGTTTCTTAAAGGGGGCTTTACCGATGACGGTCGACTTCCCACAGGCACGCACCTGTCCCTACCACCCGTCCCCGGCCTACGACGAGCTGCGCGAAGGCCCTGCCCTGCAACGAGTCCGGCTCTACGACGGCACACTGGCGTGGGCGGTCACCAGCCACGCCGACGCCCGCAAACTGCTCGCCGACCCCCGCATCTCGGCCGACCGGCGGCGCGAGGGCTTCCCGATCCTCACCGAGCGGTTCAAGGCAGTCCGCGAGGAGCAGCCGGGGTTCATCGGCATGGACGACCCCGAGCACAACTACTACCGGCGGATGCTGATCTCCGAGTTCACCGTGCGCCGGTTCAAGGAGCTCAGGCCGCACATCGAGCAGATCGTGCAGGACGCACTGGACGACCTGCTGGCCGCCGGGCCGCCCGCCGACCTGGTCAAGCACTTCTCGCTGCCGATCCCGTCGATGGTGATCTGCCAGATGCTCGGCGTCCCCTACGCCGACCACGACTTCTTCCAGACCCACAGCCGCACGCTGCTGCAGGCCGAATCGCCCGAGCAGGCCAAGGCGAGCATGACCGCGCTGAAGGAGTACCTGGGCAAGCTGATCGAGGACCCGCCACCCGGGCTGATCGCGCGGCTGAAGGATGAGCAGGTCGCCACCGGCGCGCTGACCACCGACGAACTGGTGCGCAACTCCGTGTTGCTGCTCATCGCCGGGCACGAGACCACGGCGTCGATGACCTCGCTCGGCGTGATCACCCTGCTGGAGCACCCGGAGCAGCTGGCCGACCTGCGGTCCCGGCCGGAGGCGATCACCACCGCGGTCGAGGAGCTGCTCCGCTACCTGTCCATTGTGGACATCGGGCCGTTCCGGGTGGCCACAGAGGACATCGAGGTCGGCGGGGCGGTGATCAAGGCGGGCGAGGGCGTGATCATCGCCAGCTCGCTCGCCAACCGCGACCCGGAGGCGTTCCCGGACCCGGACAAGTTCGACATCAGCCGCCCGGCCCGCCACCACGTGGCCTTCGGGTACGGCGTCCACCAGTGCCTCGGCCAGAACCTGGCGCGGATGGAGCTCGAACTGGCCCTGACCGCGTTGTTCGACCGGATCCCCACGCTGCGGCTGGCCGTGCCGGTCGAGGAGCTCGTCCTGCGCCCGGCCACCACCATCCAGGGCGTGAACGAACTCCCGGTCACCTGGTGACCCTCGAAGGGAACTACAAGTCGCCGCGGCCGCACTATGCGCGGGGAGCGGCGATCGTGGTAGGAGAGACTCATGCATGTTGAGGGAAACAAGGACATCTGTGTCGGCGCCGGCATGTGCGTGCTCACCGCGCCGGAGGTGTTCGACCAGGACGACGACGGCATCGTGACGGTGCTGCAGCCGGAGCCGGGCGCCGACGAGCAGGACGCGGTCCGTCAGGCGGCCACGCTGTGCCCATCCGGAGCAGTGAAGGTCAGCTAGACGCTCTTCCAGCGCACCTGGAGCCGGGCCCCGGCGTCGGGTGACTCGGTGACCAGGACCGTCCCGCCCCGCCGGCGGACCACCTCGGCGACCAGGGCGAGGCCAAGGCCGGATCCGCCGGTCTGCCTCGCCCGGTCGTCCTGGACCCGGTAGAACCGGTCGAACACCTTGTCCCGGTGCTCGGCCGCGATGCCCGGGCCGTCGTCGTCCACCAGGAGCCGGACCGAACCGCCCGCGGGCAGTACCGACACGGTGATCTGCGCCCGCGCGTACAGCCTGGCGTTGCGCAACAGGTTGTCCAGCACCAGGTCCACCTCGGTCGGCGCGGCCTGAACCCACGCCGAACCGGTCGGCGCCTGCAGGGTGATCCGCACGGACTCGTTGGCACACCGCGCGATCGCTTGCTGGGCCGCGTCCACCAGGTCCACCGGCTGCGCGGCGGGTACCTCGCCCGCGTCCGACCGTGCCAGGGTCAGCAGCCCGTCCACCAAAGTGGACAGTCGCTCGGACTCGCGCACGATCTCGGCGAGAACCTCCTGGGACAGTTCGGGATCCGGGTTGGCCACGGCGACCTCGGCCTGCACCCGGATCGACGCGACCGGCGAACGCAGCTCATGTGCCGCATCCCCGGTGAACTTCCGCAGCCGCTCGGTGGCTTCGTCTCGCCGCGCCAGCAACCCGTTCAACGCCCCTGCCAGGGAACGCAGCTCGTCGTCGGAGTCCGGCAGCGGTAGTCGTTGTCCCGCAGGCAAACGAGCCGCGGCGAGGCGCATTCGCTCGACGGGTCTCAGCGAGGACCGCACGGAGAACCACGTGGCGATGCCGGTGGCGACCGCGCCCAGGACGGCCGCGATCATCAGCCAGTTCGTCCCGTGCCGTTGGGCTTGTACGTACCCCGTAAGACCTGTACCTGCGACAACGAGCCGTTGGTTGCCGTCGGGTGCCGTTGCCACCGTGCCCACCCAGTACGTCGGCGGGTCGTCGCGGAAGCGGAGGATCGGCTCGGCGGCCTTCAGCTCACGCACATCGCGCTCGTTCAGGTCCGGCTGCGGCATGCCGTTGACCGCTGTCCCGGCCGTGTCCAGCACGGATACCTGCACGTACGGCGTACTTGCACTCGGCTTCCGCCCGGCGACGACGTCGTTCACCGCGGTGGTCAGGATCGGCTGGAGCTCACGGTCAGCGGAATCGATGAGCAGCGACCCGATCCGGCCGCCGGTGTACCAGGCCAGGCCCAACAGGATCAGCAGCGTCGCCACGGTGGCCATGGTGGTGATGCGGAACCGCACACTGCGGCGGAGCCAGACTGCTTTGACGTTCACGTCCCCATCACTGCGTCGATCTCTCCGGTGGACGCAAGATAGCCGTGTCCCCGCACTGTGCGCACGATCGAGCCCGCGCCGACCGCGTCCAGCTTGCGCCGCAGGTAGCCGACGTAGACCTCGACGGCGTTGCGAGTGGCGGCCTGTTCGTCACCCCACACCGCTCTCAGCAGCTCGTCCTTGGTGACCACGGACCCAGCGCGACTGGCAAGAACATCCAATACGGCGAATTCGCGTGGGCTGAGCGACACAGGTTCGCCCGCCATACTGACCTGTCGTGACGCACGGTCAACGACAAGTTCGCCCAATCTGAGTCTTTGTCCCGAGCCCTCGGCGGAGCCCCGGCGCAGCAAGGCCCGCACCTGGGCCACGAGGACCACGAAGGAGAACGGCTTGACCAGGTATCCGTCGGCGCCCAGGTCCAGCCCGTCGGCTTGGTCGATCTCGCCGTCCTTCGCCGAGACCAGCAGCACCGGTGTGCGGACACCTTCGTTGCGCAGCGTCTGCAACACCCGGTACCCGGACAGACCGGGCAGCATGATGTCCAGCAGGATCGCGTCGAACGACCCGGTCCGGGCCATCTGCAGGGCGCTGGGGCCGTCCGCGGCCACCACTATGTCCATGCCCTCCGCGGTCAGGCCACGCTGCAGCGCCCGGCGCACACCCGGCTCGTCGTCCACCACCAGCACCCGAGGCTTCACGGGCACAGCATGCCCGTCCGACAGGAAACCGGCAGGGATTTCTGAGCCTTCTCTCAGCCTCTCAGCCTCATCTCAGGTGCTGGCGGGCACTCTCTCGGTGCGGGAACATCAAGGCAATCGATCGGGGAGATGACCGATGAACACCAAGAAGACGGTACTGACCGTCGCGGGGGCAGGGGTGCTCGCCGGCGTGATCGGGCTCGGCGTGCTGGCCATGCCGGCCGGCGCCAACGAACCACCGCCCTCCTTGCCGCAGATCAGCGCGGACGAGCTGGTCCAGTCCGTGGCGCAGGGCAAGATCCCGGCGCTGGCCGGCAAGGTGAGCGCGACCGAGAACCTCGGCCTGCCGATGAAGCTGCTGCCGCAGGGCACCAACGCCGCATCGGTCTACGCCGACGGCCAGGGGCATTTCCGCGCCACGCTGCCGGGCAAGACCTCGGAGAAGACCTTCGTCGAGGACGGCACCACGCTGTGGGCCTGGGACTCCGCGAAGAAGACCGTCACCAAGTCCGCGCACGGTGACCTGACCAGCAAGGTGCCCACCGGCACCGACGCGGCCACCTTCGGCAAGGACGCGCTCAACCTGGTCCGCCAGTACAGCGACGTGAAGGTCGACGGCACCGCCCGCGTCGCCGGACGCCCGGCGTACGAGCTGGTCGTGACCCCCAAGCCGACCGAGCGCACGCTGCTGCGTGAGCTGCGGCTGGCGGTCGACTCGGAGACCAGGCTGCCGCTGCGCGCCGAGGTGCTGGCCAACGGCCAGTCCGACCCGGCCCTGAAGGTCGAGTTCACCGAGCTCACCGTGGGTCCGCAGGACCCGAGCCTGTTCAAGTTCACCCCGCCGGCCGGCGCGACCGTGCAGGAGCGCTCCGCCAAGGACAAGCCGGACGCCGGTGCCATGCACAAGGACATGGAAGGCCTCCTGCAGAGCCTCAACCTCAAGACCGTCGGCGACGGCTGGGACACCACGTTCGTGGCCAAGCTTCCGGGTGACCTGAACGGCATGCTCAGCCAGGCCCCCAACGGCCGCGGCAAGGGCATGGACGTGACCGCCCTGCTCAAGCAGTTCGGCAAGCAGGTCTCGTACCCCGGCGTCAACGGGTACGTTTTCAGCACCAAGGTGGCCACCGCTCTGGTGACCGACGACGGCCGGGTCGCGGTCGGCGCGGTGCCCGAGCAGGTGCTGGTCGAAGCACTCGGAGTGAAGTGACATTCGCTGAGACAACCGGGGTGGGTGCGGCCGACGCCGCACCCACCCCGTCTTTCGCGGCAAGGACGCGCGGCCTGCGCAAGCTGTACCGCAGCACGGTCGCGGTGGACCACGTCGATCTGGACGTGCCCGAGGGCGCGGTGCTGGGCATGCTCGGGCCGAACGGGTCCGGCAAGACGACCACGATCCGGATGCTGCTCGGGCTGACCCAGCCCACCGCCGGGGAGGTCGAGCTGTTCGGCATGTCCCTGACGGAAGCGGCCGCCTCGGTGTTGCCGCAGGTGGGGGCGCTGGTGGAGGGGCCGGGGTTCCACCCGTTCCTGTCCGGCCGGGAGAACCTGCTGCGCTGCGCGGCGGCCGAGCCGCTGCTCGCCTCCAAGGAGATCCCGGGCGCGGTCGACGCGGCGCTGGAGCGTGTGGGCCTGTCCGCCGCTGCCGGTCGCCGGTATCGCGGCTACTCGCTCGGCATGAAGCAACGCATGGGCCTGGCCGCCGCTTTGCTGGTACCGCGGAAGTTCGTTGTCCTGGACGAGCCGACGAACGGGCTCGACCCGGCGGGCACGCGCGAGGTCCGCGCGGTCATCGCCGACCTGCACGCCGTCGGCACGACCGTGCTGGTGTCGTCGCACCTGCTGTCCGAAGTGGAGGCCACCTGCACGCACGTGGCCGTGTTGCACCAGGGAACCGTTGTCGCCCAAGGTGAGCTGAAGGACCTGCTGGAAGCCGGGAACGCGGGCCTGCTCGTGTCCACGCCGTCGGTCGAGGCGGCCGTGGAGGCGTTGCGGGACAACCGGATCCCCGCACGTGCGGTGCCGGACGGGTTGCTCGTGGACCTCTCCGCGACGACCGCGCCCGAGGTCGTGGCGACCCTGGTGCGGGCGGATGTCCCGGTCTACGAGGTACATCGGCAGCGCACCGGCCTGGAAGACCTGTTCGCGCAGCTCACGGAGGCGTCATGACTTTCGTGGTGGCCAAGGCGCCGGTGTCGCGGTTGCTGCGCTCGGAGATCCGGTGGATCTTCCGCCGCCCCCGGACGCTGATCCTGTTGGGCCTGCTCGCCTTGTACCCCATCGCGTTCGGCATCGGCACCCAGGTGGTTGACTCGCCGGTGCGGGCCGGCGGGAACGGCGACCAGTCGATCATCGCCGCGATCGCCGGGAACGGGCTGATCCTGCCGACAATCGTGCTGTCCACGACCATGGTGTTCTTCCTGCCGTTGGGAACCACGATCGCCGCGGCGGACGCCCTGGCCGGTGAGGCCTCGCACGGCACCTTGCGCGGATTGCTGCTGGCTCCGGTGAGCCGCACGCGATTGTTGGCCATCAAGGCTTTCGGGGTTGCCGTGGTGTCGGCCGCCGCGACGGTGATGACCTCGGTGATCGCGGTCATCACGGGGTTGATCATCGCCGGGCCGAACGGGCTGGTCACCATCTCCGGGTCGACGTTGTCGCTGGGCGACGGGCTCGGACGCGTGGCGTTGGCCACCGGCTGGGTGATCGTGCAGATGTGGGCCGTGGGCGCGATCGCCCTCGCGGTCTCATCGGCGACCGAACACCCGCTGATCGTGATGGCCTCGGTGATCGGCGGCCTGTTCGTGTTCGGCCTGCTCAGCAACATCCCGGTGCTGGATTGGCTGAAACCGTTCCTGATCACCCAAAGCTGGGACTCCATAGTGGACATCCTGCGTGACCCGATGCCGTGGGACGGCCTGGTCACCGGGTTGCTGCGGGCGCTGTGCTACATCTCGATCGGCTACTCGCTGGCCCTAGCCCGCATGGTCACCAAGGACGGCTAGCCCGTCCGAATCCAGCCGCAGGCGCACTTTCTGGCCCGGTTCGGGGGCCGTGGCCATGGTCGCGACGGCGTCCACCTCCCGGTGTTCGATCTTGACGAGCAGGCGGACGTGGTCGCGGCGGTGCACCTTGCCACTCACCTCGCCCTCTAGTGCGCCCTCCGGATCGGCGACGAGAGCGTTGGGGCGCAAGCCGATCCGCGCCGGGCCGTCCTGCGCCCACGGCAGTTCGACGCGGCCGAGGTCGAACTCGGCGATGTGGTTCGTGATCACCGCGTCCTCGATCAGCTCGCAGCCCAGGAACCTCGCTGTCTGCTCGTCCGCGGGGCTGCGCCAGACCTGTTCCGCCGTCCCGGTCTGCACGATCCGGCCGGTGCGCATGAGGGCGACCCGGTCCGCGAGGGTGAAGGCTTCGTCGTGGTCGTGGGTTACCACGAGGGCCGACGTCCCGGCTTTGCGGAGCAGCCTCGCGAGATCCAGCGCGAGCTGCTCGCGGAGAGCGCGGTCGAGGGCTGACAGGGGTTCGTCGAGCAGGAGCAGCCGAGGCTTGGGCGCGAGGGCGCGCGCCAGGGCGACTCGTTGCTGTTCACCGCCGGAGAGGTCGGTGACCCGGCGTTTCTGGTAGCCGCTGAGGCCGACGAGGTCGAGGAGTTCGTCGACGCGGGGCTGGGTCGGCTTGATCCGGTGCATCCGCAGGCCGAAGGCCACGTTCCCGGCGACGTCCCGGTGCGGGAACAGCTGGCCGTCCTGGAAGACCAGGCCGATCCCGCGTTTGTGCACGGGCATCTTGGTGAGGTCCTCGTCGCCCCAGCGGATGTCGCCCTTGGCCTCGGGTTCCAGGCCCGCGACCGATCTGAGCAGCGTCGACTTCCCGCAGCCCGATGGGCCCAGCAGGGCCACGACCTCGCCGTTGCCGATCTTCAACGATGCGTTGTCAACGGCTGTCATCTGTCCGAACCTGACTGTCAGGCCCCGGATGTTGAGGGTCATCAGAACTCCCCCACGCTGGTCTGAAAGCGTTCGATCAGCACCACGACGGCGACCGTGACCGCCATCAGCAACGTGCACGCGGCATACGCCATCTGGTTGTTCAGCTCCCCCGGCCGTGAAATCAGCGCGCCGATCGCCACCGGCAGCGTTGGTGCGTCCGGCCGCGCGAGGAAGCTGGTCGCGCCGAACTCGCCCAGCGCGACCACGTACCCGAACGCCGCCGCGGTCACGAAAGCCCGGCCCGCCAACGGAACGTCGACCTCCATCCAGACCCGGACCGGGCTCGCCCCCAGCGTTCCCGCAGCCTGACGGAGACGGTCATCCACCGAACGTAGAACAGGCAACAGAATTCGGATGACCAACGGTGTCACCACGATCGCCTGCGCCAGTGGAACCAGCAACGGCGATGTCCTGAGGTCGCCGGGAAGTGCGTCGAGGGTGATCAGGTACCCGAAGCCGACGGTCACGGCGGACACGCCAAGCGGGAGCATCATCGCGATGTCCAGCACCTCGACTGTCCGCCTGAGCCGGGTCAACGCGATCGAGGACAACACGCCCAACACGAGCGCGAGCAGGGTGGCGTCCGTCGCCGTCCGGAGCGAGTTCATCGCAGCGTCCACACCGGACACTTCCAGGATCGTCCCGCTGCTCGCCAACGCCTGAATCCCGGCCCAGCTCGCTTGACCGAGCAGGCTGACGATGGGCGTCAGCAGTAGCGCGATCACGCCGTACGCCAACGCGACCACCACCCACTCGCCGTCTTCGGGCCGGCGCGGCTCGGGCCGGCGCCGCTTGACCGCCTGCTCGCGTCGTCGCCGGAGGACCGCGCCGACGGTCAGCGCCGCGATCACGGCCGCGAGCTGGAGCAACGACAGCGCCGCCGCGCCGGGCAGGTCGAACAGCTGGACCGTGCGGAGATAGATCTCGGTCTCCAGCGTGCGGAACTCGGCCGCGCCCAGGATCAGCACGACGCCGAAACTGGTGGAGCAGAACAGGAAGACGACCGCCGCAGCCGACCCGATCGCGGGCGCCAACGCCGGCAACGTCACCGACGTGAACGCCCGCAACCTGGTCGCGCCAAGCGCCCGGGCCGCGTCCTCGGCTCGGCGGTCGAGCCCGGCCCACATCCCGCCAACGGTCCGCGCGAACACCGCGACGTTGAAGAACGCGTTGGCCAGCACGATCGCGAGCACGCCGCCGTCCGGGATCAACGACCGGAACGCCAGTCCCACAACGACTGTCGGCAACACGAACGGCACCAGGACGACCGCCCGGACGACCGCCATGCCCGGAAGTTTGATGCGCGCCAACAGATACGCCAGCGGCATCCCGGCCAGCAGAGCGACCACAGTGGCCGCCGCGGCCTGTCCGACGGTGAACCCGACCAGCTTCCACGTGTCCGCGCCGAACAGCGTGTCCAGGACGTTGCCACGCAGACCCAGGCCGATGATCGCGATCACCGGCCAGGCGAAGAACAGGGTGAGGAATCCCAGTGGCAGCAACGCCACCAGGATGACACCTACCCTTGGACGAGCGAGCGCCACGTGCCGACCCAGCTCTCCCGGTTGCGCTGCACGTCGTCCGCGGGCAGCGATCCGGGGTTCTGCGGCAGCGGCGCGGCCTTCTGCCACGCGTCCGGCAGCGCGACGCCCTCACGCGCCGGGTACACGTACATCTGGTCGGCCACCTCGGCCTGGAACTGCTGGGAGATCAGCCAGTCCAGCACCTTCTTGGCCTGGTCGGGGCGTTTGGCGCCGGTCAGCACGCCCGCGTACTCGACCTGCCGGTAGCAGGTGTCCAGCAGGGCCTTGGTGTCCGGGGTCGCGGCCGGGGAGGACGCGTAGGACACCACGATCGGCTTGGTTCCCTTGGTACCGGAGAAGTCCTGGGTGTAGGCCGTCTCCCAGCCGTCGGCCACCTTGACGCCATTGGCCTTGAGCTTGGTCCAGTAGTCCTGCCAGCCGTTCTCGCCGAAGTGCTTGATCGTGCCGAGCAGGAACGCCAGGCCGGGGGACGAGGTCGCCGGGCTCTCCACGACGAACATGTCCTTGTACTTGGGGTCGGCCAGGTCCTCGAAGGTCTTGGGCTCCGGAACGCCCTTCAAACCGGGGGTGTGCACATTCACACACACATCGCCGACATCCACGGCGGTCATCCGGTTGCTGTCGTCGACCTTGTAGCGTTGCGGCCCCTTGGTGGCGTCCGGGCTCGCATACGGCTCGAACACGCCTTCCTGCAGCGCACGGGACGCGAACGTGGAGTCCACGCCGAAGGCCAGGTCGCCGATGGGGTTGGCCTTGGTGAGCACGAGCTGGTTGGTCAGCGCGCCCGCGTCACCGGTCTTGCGGACCTCGACCTTGAGGCCAGAGGTCTTCTGGAACTCGTCGAGCAGCTCCTTGCGCACGACGAACGAGTCGTGCGTCACCAGCGTCACACTGTTGTCCTGGGGTGCGCTTCCCGTGGACAGGGAACACCCCGCAGCCGTGACCAGCACGAACGCGGCCGCCGCTATACGCCTCACATCGTCCTCCCGTCCCTGCGCCGGCATGACCCGGATCAGGTTCATACGGTCGAAGGCTCTACTTCGCCTTCCTCTCAGCCCGGCATGACCGGACTCCCGTGGCAGAACCGTGAGCATAGGCGCACCATGGACCAATGGCCGAACTGCTCACCGATGACCAGGTCCAGGAGGCCCTCACCCGGCTGACCGAGTGGAGCCAGGACGAGAAGACGCTTGTACGGACAGTGAAGCTGCCGAGCTTCATGCAGGCCATCCAGGTCGTGAACCGGGTGGCCGAGATCGCCGAGAACGACGACCATCACCCGGCCATCGACATCCGCTGGCGCACCCTGGTGTTCCACCTGAGCACGCACTCGGCCGGCGGCCTGACCGCGAAGGACGTGGCGCTCGCGACCGAAATCGATTCGGTCATCGAGCTGATGCAATAGGAAACGGTGCTCCGTCCGCGCGCACGGAGCACCGTTCCCAGGTCAGCCGTTAATAGTAGGTCCGGCGGCCGATCGGGCGGCCGACGGCGCCAAGAATTGTCAGAATAACGCCGACGACCAGCAAAATCCCACCAATGGTGGTCAGAATCGAGATTCCGGCCACTAAACCGATGATCAGTAGGATCGCACCGAGAATAATCATGACACCTCCATGGGTCCTGCGCTATGGATTCCCGGTGCGCGGAGATCGAAACACGGCCATTCGGCGTAATCCCTACTTGGACTCCCACAGACCCAGGATGTTGCCCTCCGGGTCGGCGAAGTAGGCGGAGAAGCCCAGGTCACCGACGGGCTCACGGGTAGTGATCGTCTTGCCACCGGCCTTCTCGACCGCCGCCAGCGCCTCGTCCACGCTGTCCACACCAATGGTGATGACCGGCTGCTTCACCGCGCCGACACCCCGGTCCAGCAGACCGCCGTTGATGAAACCGGGAACGGTCGGACCGGTCTGCTCCGTCGTCGGCCCGGTGACCGCGACGTTGTAGCCGACGTTCGGAACCTCCATGACCTGCCACCCGAACGCCTGCGAGTAGAACTCACGAGCACGGCTGTCGTTGTCCACCGGAATCTCGAAATGCACGACGCGGCCACTCATGGCATTGCCTTTCAGTTTTGGGGGTCTTGCTTCAGCGCCACGAACGCTATCCACGCCCGACTGAGGTTCTGACTAGTTCGCCCCTGTCGTCGCCACCTGACCGCTCTGCCCGGGCCGCCCAGGCACGCCGCACTACCGCCGGTAGTGCACGTGTACGAGCTGGACCGGCCGACCAGCGCCTACATCGCGGTGAGCATCGCCCGCGACGAGCTCGTCCGCCCGGTCCCGTTCGACGTCACCATCGATCTGCGGGCGCTGGTCGCCGGTGAGGCCTGAGCCTCAGCCTCGGCGGGCCTCCCACAGGCCCATCAGGTTGCCCTCGGTGTCGTTGAAGTACGCGGAGTAACCGAAGTCGCCGACGGAGGTGCGGCCGGTGACGGTCTTGCCGCCGACGGCCTCGATCTTGGCGAGGGCGTCCTCGATGTTCTCGACGTCGATGACGAGCGACGGCCCGGTGACGGTGCCGCGGCCGGTCAGGCCGCCGTTGATGTAGCCGGGTTCGGTCGGTCCGGTCTCCTGGCTGGTCGGACCCACTGTGACCAGGGTGTACTCGCCATCCGGCATGGTCATCATGTCCCAGCCGAAGGCCTCCCGGTAGAAGCCACGAGCCCGGTCCCCGTCGTCGAACGGGATCTCGAAGTGCACGACACGGCCGCTCATCGCCGTTCCGCCTCTCAGGTACGTCCCCCTGACCCGCACGAGGCTAGTCCGGCGTCCGGGCGCCGGAAAGCACCCCGATCGGAGGTTGTTGTTTGTCCGGTTCGCCCGTTAGGTGGGAGGAGGATCTCACGGTGGGTGAAGGGGATGTTCGATGCGCAGACGTGACGTACTGGTGGGCACGGCGGCCCTGGCGGCGATCGGCCTGAACCCGGTGGCGGCCTCGGCTGCGACCCGGCCACGCCCAGGCGCGGTGCGAGGCCCGGCGTTGACCTTCAGCGACTACCCGGTGGTGGCGCGGGTACGGGCGCAGCGGGCGCTCGAGCACCTGCGGGTGCTCAGCGACCAGATCGGCCCGAGAATCGCTGGGACGCAAGGAGAGTTGCGCGCCAAGGACTACATCGCCGGGGTGCTGCGGGGGTTGCGGTACCAGGTCACCGTGCAGCCGTTCGCGATCGCGGACAAGTTCCTCGGCTCGGTGCAGGTGGGGCACGACATGTGGCAGACCGGCTCGTCGCCGCAAGGGTTACAGGACGTCACCCGCGAGGCCCTCGTGGTCGACGTCGGCGACGGCAGCACGTTACCGGCCGACCTGACCGGCAAGATCGTCCTGATCGCCGCGGTGCAGAACAACGCGGACGCATATCTCCTTGCCACGCAACGAGGTGCGGTCGCGGTACTGCTCGGCCGGATCGGCCCGGACCCGGCTCGCCGCCTGGGCGCGTTCTCCCCCACCCTCGCCACACCGGTGTCCATCCCGGTGCTCGGCCTCGCCCAGGTCCACGTCGAGCGGCTGCGTCAACGCCTTGGCACCGGCCAGGTTCTCGTGCGCGTGTCCGCCGTGCAGCACAAGAACCTCATGTCTCACAACGTGATTGCCGAACAGCCCGGCCGCGACGACGGGGTCGTGATGGTGAGCGCCCACTACGACAGCGTCCCCGGTTCCCCGGGTGCGAACGACGACGGCAGCGGAACCGTGCTGTGCCTGGAACTCGCCCGCGTCCTCCGCCACCTGCCGACCACCAAAACGGTGCGGTTCGCGCTGTGGGGCGCCGAGGAGTACGGCTTGCTCGGCTCGCGCCACTACGTCAACCAGCTCACCGACGCCGACGCACAACGCATCGAGGGGTGTTTCCAGAACGACATGGTCGCCACCAGCTACGACCCTGCCACGGTGTATTGGCTGTTGTCAGTCGACGGCGCTGACAACGCCACGACGCAAGCCGTTGCCGCCGCTGCCAAACGCCTCGGCTACGACCCCAGCGTGCGCGGCCCGGTCGCCCGCGGCTCCAGCGACCACGTCCCGTTCTTCGAACGCGGTATCGCGGCCGGGAACTTCAGCTGGCGCGGTGAAACCGGCCCCGCTGTCCTCGAACCGACTTACCACACCCCCGAGGACACCATCGCCGGCAATGTCAGCGCCGAGCGGCTCCAGGTATCCCTGGAACTGATCGGCGCGGCCGCCTATGACCTGCTCAGGCGGTGATGCCAGCCTGCACCGAGAGTCACCCGACCGGGGCGACCGACTCGATGTTGGCCACAGTGAACTCCCGCTGGGCGGCACGCAGATAACACCACGAGTCCAGCCACCGATCGTGCAGCTCGTACGGCTGGATCTCGCGGACCGTCCGGCCACCGGTCTTGCTCCGGTAGGTGATCCGCACATCACGCTGGTGGTCGATCGCATCGGACAGCACCATCAGCTGTGCCTCGTCCAAGGCCGGGTTCAGACCCGCCAACCGGTCGAACGTGTCCGAGATGTCCGCTCCACCGCTGATCTCGCCGGCCGGGTCGGCGAGCAACCGCTCGGCCAGCTCTGCCGCACTGAGCCGGGCGCGGGACGCCGCCCGCATCGAGACGTCCGGGGTGGACGCACGGTGCTCCGGGCGAATCTCAACGATCACATTGCCCGACGTGTCCTCCGTGACGGGGGACAATCCCGCCGCTCGCAGCCGGGTCAGCACCTCGTCCAGGTCAAGAGGACTGCACAACACCGTCGGTGCCACCTGGGCCAGCTGCAACTTGGCCAACGACCGGGTGTGCAGGATCTCCGTGACCGTGGCCTCGTCGGCCAGCACGACAGATCGCGTGCCACGCACACGAACCTGTCCGTGCCGACGTGCCGCATCGGTGATCAGGTACTCCAACGGTTGCGGCAACGGCCGATCCGACAACGCCGTCAACTCGGCCAACAGCTGTGTGGCCGTCCATCCGGAATCCAGTGCCGCACGCACACTGGCCGGGCCGAACCGCCATACCCCGGCTGCACCGGAGGTCTCGCTCACCGCCGCAGCCCTCAGCAGGCGGGACACCGCCTCCGGCGGCCGGCCGGACACCACCGCCGTCAGATCCGATTGCAAGATCACTGTGCAGGGCGGCTCCACCAGCACCCCGGCGACTCGATCGGCCAGCTCGTTGACCGCCTCCGTGGGATCGAGTGCGCGCTCGGTCGTGGCAAACAACGCCTCACCGCACTCGGTCACCCTGTCGGCGGCGGCAACGCCTAACACCTCCGCCTCCCGCAGGGTGGCCGCCGCCTTGTCCTTCAGCTGGGCGTCGTCGTAGCCATGGAGCGGGAAGAACCAGTCGACATGTGCGCCCGCCGATCGAACCGAGAACCCGCTGAGCGCCGCGTGCACCATCGCGCGGCGAATCCCGCCCGCGGCCGAAGCCACCGGGAGCGGCGGCGGAACTTCCTTGTCCCCTTGTATTTCCCGGCTGGTCGGCGCGTGTTCCAAGGCAAACCACGCATTGGCCAGCACCGCCCACCGATGGGCCTGCGACGCGTCTCGCCACTCCACGTACCGCTCTGTCGGCGCATATCCCGTATCCACGTGCCCGAGCAGCCCGGCTGCGTACGCCAGGTCGATACCCAACGCCAGCACATCAGCGGGCACCGCCAGCTTCGCGGCCAGCCGTGCTCGTTCCCTCGATCCGACGCCTCCCTTCTTCAGCGCCGCGATCGAGCTCGACTCCGCCTCCTCCAGCAATGCCGCGACCACACGAAGGAAATCCGGTATCGCCGCCTGGGCCGCCACCAGGGCCGTCTCCGCGGTCGCCTCGGCCAGTGACAGCTCCGGCCGTCCGGTCAGCAGCAACTCCCGCTGCGCCAGCCACGCCGCGACCCCGACCTCTCTCGGCATCTCCCAGTGCCCGTTCAACCGCAACGCCAGACCGGCCGCGACCAACATCCGGTCGGCCGACGCGCCAGGGCCGTTCCGCACCGCATAGCCGGGGTAGTACTGGCCATATCCGCCGCGCAACTGGTCAATGCGGTCGCGTGCGGGCTTCGGTAGATCGCGCACCACGGTGACGATCCGGCGGAAGTCGGACAACACATCGACCAGCCTGGCGATCAACTCCGGCTTGCGCAGTCCGGTTGCTTCGATCCCCCACGCTTCGACCGCCGACCGCAGATCCTCGACCAGAACCGACCGGGCGATCGCCGCAGCCGACCGGCCACCACCCGTTTCCGCCGACCAGTGCATCGCCAAACGCTCGGGCAAGGACACCGTCTCGGCCGCGAACCAGGCCAGTCCCCGACCGCACAACTCACCCAGCACGTCCCGCACGGTCGCCTCTGGCGCTCCCACCAGACGCACGATCGCGTCCACCGTGGCCGTCGACCCCAGTGCCGCAACCGACTGCCCGACGACAATCGCGTCCCGGTCGACCGACTGCAATGCCGCGACCAGCGACTCCGGTCCGCTCAGCCGCTGCGCCAGTTGCTCGAACCCGCGCGGCACCGGCTCAACGCACACATCCGGTCGCGCCTGCAACAACTCGGCCAGTACGTTCTCGCCCAGAGTGGCCAGGTACTCGGCGAACGATCCGGTACTCACACCGGCATTGTGCTCAACACGCCCATCACTGCTTCGCCCGGCGTCAGCGCTCGAACGCCTGACCCGTCAGACGTTGAAGCGGAACTCCACGACGTCCCCGTCGGCCATGACGTAGTCCTTGCCTTCCATCCGGACCTTGCCAGCGGCCTTCGCGGCGGCCATCGACCCGGCCTCGACGAGGTCGGCGTAGGAGACGACCTCGGCCTTGATGAAGCCGCGCTCGAAGTCGGTGTGGATCACGCCGGCGGCCTGCGGGGCGGTCGCGCCCTGCTTGATCGTCCAGGCGCGGGACTCCTTGGGGCCCGCGGTGAGGTAGGTCTGCAGGCCCAGGGTGTGGAACCCGGCGCGGGCCAGCGAGTGCAGGCCGGGCTCGTCCTGGCCGATGGACTCCAGCAGCTCGATGCGGGACTCCTCGTCCAGCTCCAGCAGCTCGGCCTCGACCTTGGCGTCCAGGAACACGGCGTCCGCGGGGGCGACCAGTTTGGCCAGCTCGGCGCGGCGGTCGGCGTCGGCGAGGACGGTCTCGTCGGCGTTGAAGACGTACAGGAAAGGCTTGAGGGTCAGCAGGCTCAGCTCGCGCAGCAGCTCGGCGTCGACCTCCTTGCCCGCGGAGAACAGGGTGCGGCCCTCGTTGAGCACCTGCTGTGCCTTCTGAGCCGCCTCCAGCGCGGGACGCGCCTCCTTCTTGGTGCGCGCCTCCTTTTCCAGGCGCGGCAAGGCCTTCTCGACGGTCTGCAGGTCGGCGAGGATCAGCTCGGTGTTGATCGTCTCGATGTCGTCGGACGGGTCGACCTTGCCGTCGACGTGGATCACGTCGGTGTCGTCGAAGACCCGGATGACCTGGCAGATCGCGTTGGCCTCGCGGATGTTGGCGAGGAACTTGTTGCCCAGCCCGGCGCCCTCGGACGCGCCCTTCACGATGCCCGCGATGTCCACGAAGGACACCACCGCGGGGACGGTGCGCTCGGAGGAGAACATCTCGGCGAGCTTGTCCAGGCGCGGATCCGGCAGCGGCACCACACCGACGTTCGGCTCGATGGTCGCGAACGGGTAGTTCGCCGCCAGCACATCGTTGTTGGTCAGCGCGTTGAACAGCGTCGACTTGCCGACATTCGGCAGGCCGACGATACCGAGGGTGAGACTCACACCAACGAGTCTATGTGCCGCCCTCACCACACCCGTGCCCCGGGCGCTGGCTGCCGGTCGCCGCGTCCGATTTCCGCCAGTCGTGCGACGCGGGCGGACGTAGCGTGAGGGCATGTTCGTCGATGCCGAACGCGGATACCGCGCCGTCGCCTCCCGTGATCCGAGGTTCGACGGCCAGTTCATCCTGGCGGTCCGTACGACTGGGATCTACTGCCGCCCGTCCTGCCCGGCGACCACCCCGAAGCGGCGGAACGTCGAGTTCTACCCGACCGCGGCCGCCGCGCAGTCCGCTGGTTACCGAGCGTGCCGACGTTGCCTGCCGGACGCGGTGCCCGGGTCGCCGGAGTGGAACCTGCGCGCTGACCTGGCCGGACGCGCGATGCGGCTGATCGCGGACGGTGTGGTGGAGCGGGAGGGCGTGGCAGGCCTGGCCACTCGGCTGGGTTACTCGGAGCGGCACGTGACCAGGATGCTGACCGCCGAACTGGGCGCGAGCCCCCTCGCCCTGGCCAGGGCCCATCGCGCGCATTCGGCCCGCCTGCTCATCGAGACGACCGGGTTGTCCTTCGCGGACATCGCGTTCGCGGCGGGGTTCGCGAGCATCCGCCAGTTCAACGACACCATCCGCGCGGTGTTCGCGGCCACACCGACCCAGATGCGTGTCGGCGCGCGCCGCAGGCGTACTACCGCGGCTGCGGGCAAGGTGAACCTCCGGCTGGCGTTCCGCCCGCCTTTCGACGCCCAGGGCCTGCTGGACTTCCTGCGCGCCGAAGCCTTGCCGGGGATCGAGGTGGTCACCGACTCCTATGCGCGTACGCTTCGGCTGCCGCACGGCACTGCGACCGCCCATCTGGTCCCGATGCCCGACCACATTGACTGCACGCTGAGGTTGTCGGACATGCGGGATCTCGGCAGCGCGGTGGCCCGCCTCCGCCGTCTCTTCGACCTCGACGCCGACCCCTGCGCGGTGGACGAACTGTTGAGCGCCGACCCCCGCCTCGCCCTCATGGTCGCCAACCGCCCGGGCATCCGTGTCCCGGGCAGCGTCGACGGCGCCGAAACCCTGCTCCGCGCCCTCACCCCACCGGAAACCCTCACAGCCCTGGCTGAACCCCTCCCCCACCCCGACGACCCCCTGACAGCCCTGTTCCCCACACCCGCACAAATCGCCGCCGGCACAACAGGCCTCGCCCACACCGTCAGCACCGCCCTGGCAACCGGCGACCTCGACATCCACGTAGGCGTGGACCCAACGGAACTGACCACCCAGTTGGAAACCCTAGGCGTCCCACCCCAAACAATCGCGCTGATCCACATGAGAGTCCTGGGCTCCCCGGACATCCTGATGTCCACAGTGGACGACTCCTGCGCCTGGCGCCCCTGGCGCTCCTACGCAACCATGCACCTCCACACCGCCGACCCCACCCTCGCAACCTCACCCCCTCACCCTGCAACCCCCACCCCACCCCCGCACTCCTCCAACCCCATACCCATCAGCCCTGCAAACCCCACTCCACCCCCGCACTCCTCCAATCCCACCCCCATCAGGTCTGTAACCCCTACCCCACAACCCGCACCCGTCCAGTCCTGACCTCACAGCGCTCATCCCAGCAATCCTGACCCCACAACCCTCGTCTCTGTAGCCTTCACCCCGACAACGCCGCCCCTACCCACCAAACACCCCACCACATCCCCTCAACCCCCACCCGGACAACAACAAACCCAGCCCGAACCGCCAAGTCCAGCGCAACCCGAACCGCCCCAAATCCGGCCGGAATCCGCGAGATCCGGCCTGAACCCGCGACACCCAGCGCAATCCCTCGACATCCGGCCCCATCCTCCCAAGATCCAGGCCGCCCCCCAGATCCAGCCGATTACGCGACATCCAGCCCGGCCCCCGAGATCCACCCCAATCCCGCAACACCCAGCTCAATCCCGCGACGTCCGGCCCAATCCCGCAACACCCAGCTCAATCCCACGATGTCCAGCCCAATCCCCCGGCACCCAGTCCGAACCCGCGACATCCGGCCCGAACCTGCGAGTTCCGGCCCGATCCCCCGGGATCCAGCCCGTGCCCCCGGGATCCAGCCCGTGCCCGAGAAATCCGGTCCGCAGCCCCGAAAATCCAGCCCGAAGCCCGAACGCGCCCCCCGAACTCAGCGAAACCTCAACCACACCGCGCCACCGCGCACACCTGTGGCACTCGCATCGACCGGATCCCCAGACCCAGCCGCTCCCCAACCAGCCAACCGGCTCAGGCAACCGCCCAGCGTCAGCTCATAGCGCCCTACGTCGGCTCATAGCGCCTATCGCACCCCACAGCCCGCACCGGATCCGTAGCCGCAGCACTCACGGCGACCTAGGCAACGACTTCCAAAGTCGAGCCACTGCGCGCCTTGCGTACTCGTAGTCGCACGGGGATCCGTTGGCGGAGTTCCTCCACGTGGGACACCAGGCCGACTACGCGGCCGCCGGCGCGGAGTTCGTCGAGGGTGTCCATCACTTCGTCGAGGGTGTCGGCGTCGAGAGTGCCGAAGCCTTCGTCGACGAAGAGGGTGTCCAGCAGGGCGCCGCCGGTTTCTGCGGCGACGACGTCGGCCAGGCCGAGTGCGAGGGCGAGGGAGGCGAGGAAGGACTCGCCGCCGGACAGGGTTTTGGCCGGGCGGATCTTGCCGGAGTAGTCGTCCAGCACGTCCAGGCCAAGGCCGCCGCGGGTGCCGTGCGAACCGGCCGCGTCGGAGTGCACGAACGAGTACCGCCCTTGGCTCATCCGGCTGAGCCTGGCCGTCGCCGCGACCGCGACCTCTTCGAGCCGCGCCGCCAGAACGTATGAGCGCAGCGACATTCGCCGGGCGTTCTGACCACGTCCGTTCACCACATCCGTCAACGCCGCGAGTTCCGCGTACTCGGCCTCGACGGGTGTCAACGCCGTCCACTCGGCTCGCAGGCGCATCGCGAGCGCACGCACGTCCGCGGACCGCCGTTCGACCTCGCGCAGCACCGCGACCTCGGCGTCGGCTGCCTCCCTGGCGGTCGCCAGGTCATCGGCCATGCCCTCGAGGTCGATCACCACCTCGGCGTCGACATCGGCCAGCTCGGGCTCGGCGAGCACCGCACGCGCGGCCGCACGCCGGTTGTCCAGCTCGCTGGTCATCCGGTCGAGATCGGCCAGCCGCAGCTCATCGCGGGCAGCCGCCAGCGCGGTGTCCACGTCCGCGAAGCCGGCCTCGGCCGCGGCGGACTGGACCTCGGCGGTCTGCGCGGCCACGCGGGTCCGCAGCTGCGAGCACTGTGCCCGCGCACGGACCAGCTCGGCCACCGCGTCGGCCTGCGCCACCAGGTGTTCGCGGCGAGCCCGGACGTCCGGGTACTCGCCCCGTGCGGGATCCAGCCGCTTGGCCCGGTCGTTGACGACCTTGCCCAGCTGCTCCCGTTCGGTGCGCACGCTGACCAGCTCCTGCTTGGCCGCGGACAGCAGCCCGGAGATGGACGCCGTCCGCTCGTCCAGCTCACGGACGCGGTCCAGCTCCGGAACGCGGTTGGCCGCCAGCGCGGACGCGGAGGTCAGTTCCTCGTCCACTCTGGACAGTTCGGCCGCCTCGTCCTCGTCAGGACCGAGCCGCTCACGCAACCCCGCCACGTCCAGGACCGCCGCCTGATGCGCGCGTTCAGCCGCCGCGCGCTTGGACTGCGCGTCCTGCTCCGCGGCCGTGGCCGCCGCCTCCTCGGCTTCGCTGACCGCTCCGGGAACGGTCTGCGCGGGCGCCGGGTGCTCGGGCGATCCGCATACCGGGCACGGATCGCCGTCGGCCAGGCGGCTCGCCAGTTCGGCGGCCATGCCCTCAAGCCGGCGGGCTCGCACGGTGAGCGAACGCTCGCGTGCCTGCTGGTGCACGTCGATGGCCGACTGCAGGCCCCTCTCGGTCCTCGTCACCGCGTTCTCGGCGTCGAGCAGCTTGCCGCGTAAGGCGATCCGCGTGACCAGCTCGGCTTTCCGGGCGGTCAGCCCGTCCAGCCGGGCGGCCGCCTCGCTGGCCAGCACGAGCCGCTCCCTGGCCGCTCGCAACTGTTCCGGCAGTGCGACGAGTTCCGCTTCGAGGTCGTTGACCTTGACGTCCGCGTCCCATTCGGCGTTGATCAGCCTGGTGAGCCGGTTCTGTGCCTTCTTCTGCTGTTTGACCTCCTCCATCAGTTGGGCGAGCCCACCCGCCTCCTCACGCAGGCGGGCACTTTCCTCACGGAGCACCGGCTCCTCCGCGTCGACCCGGTTGAACCCGGCTCGCCGGGCCGCACCGATCGCGTCGGCCGCGGCCCGTTCGGCGTCCGCCAGCTCGGCGCGCAGCTGGACGGCCGCCCGGTTGGCCACCACAACGGGGACTGCCCGCCGAGCCGCCGCCCGCTCGGCGATCCACTCCTGTTGCTGTGGCCACATCTGCTCGCACTCTGCAAGCTCAGCGCGTGCGTTGCGCAGCCTAGCGACGCGCACCGACAATTCCCGGCCGCGAGTCAGCGCCTGCTCGGCGGCGGCGGCCGTTTCCCCTGCCAGTTTGGCTTTTTCCCGTGCCGACGACTCGGCCTGACCGAGCCGCTCGGCGATCACCGTGAGCCAGTCCTCGTCGGCCGCGTGGTCCTCCGGGGGCTCCTCGCCGGCCGCCTGCGCGACGCGGGCGACGAGCCGCATGGCGTCGGCCCGGCGCGTCTCCAGCACGCGGTACCGCTCGGTCCGCCGGTCGCGGAACCACCGCTCCACCTCCGCGAACCGGTCCGTGCCAAAGAGTTTCTCCAGGAGGTGCTCGCGCTCGGTGGTGTCCGCGCGCAGGAACCGGGCGAACTCCCCTTGGGGCAACAGGACAACCTGGAAGAACTGCTCGGCCACCATGCCGAGCAGCCGTTCGACGGTCCTGGCCACCTCCTCGATCCGGATCAGGCCGTCGCGCTCGTACCCGCTCGGTGGATCTCCCACCCACACGAGTGAAACCTTGGCCTGCTGCTTGGTCATGCCGTCGCCGCGCTTCTTCGGCCGCTCGTACTCCGGGCTGCGCACGATCCGCAGCCGGTGTCCCTGGATCGTGAGTTCGAGCTTGACCTCGGTCAGCGTGTCGTTGTCGGCGTAGTCACACCGCAGCCGCCGCGCTTCGTTGCGCACCCCAGGTACCCGGCCGAACAGTGCGAATGCGATGGCATCGAGCAGAGTCGTCTTGCCCGCGCCGGTTTCGCCGTGCAGCAGGAAAAGCCCGTCCGCGCCGAGCACGTCGAAGTCGACCGACTCGGTGCCGGGATACGGGCCGAACGCCGTCACTTCCAAGCTGTGCAGCCTCATTTGGTGCCCTCCGCCGCGTAGACGGCCTCGAGGGCCTCGGCCAGCCACCCCTGTTCGCGCTCAGTGGGTTCGTCCCGGGCGTCGGCGACGAAGCAACAGGCGACCTCATGGTCCGTCCGGTTACGCACGGCTTCGGTATAGCGCAAGGTCTCCCCGGCACGACCGCCTTCCGGCTGCCATTCCATGTGCACGGCGTACGGGAACCGCGTCTGCAAGCGCCGCAAGGCGTCGACCGGTCGCACGCGGTCGGTGAGCGTGACCGAGAGATAGTGGTCTTTCACCTCATCGTGTACAGGATCGGCCAGGACGTCCTCGATCGGACCAGTGATCCTGGCCAGTGGGCGCGGCACCGGAAGGCTCCTGCGCTCCACAGTAGACAGTCCAGACTCGTCAAGGTCGACGATCCACACCGATTTGTGCTGCCTCGCCTCGGAGAACGAGTACGCCAGCGGGCTGCCGGAGTACCGCAGGTGGTCCGCAAGCTGTTGCGCGCCATGCAAATGCCCGAGCGCGACGTAGTTGACACCGTCGAACGTCGACCCGGGGACCTGCTCCACCCCACCCACCGCGATCGGCCGCTCGGAGTCACACGGCTCACCGCCGGTCACGAACGCGTGCGCGAGCACAACGGACCGGATTCCCGGCCGCTGCGCGAGATCCACGCGGACCCGGTTCATCGCCTCGGTCAGCACACCGGTGTGGCCGCGTTCGGCGATGTTCAACGCGTGACGGGCGATTTCCGGCTCCAGGTAAGGAATGCCGTAGAACGCCACCGGCCCGTCCTCGTCCTGCAGCAACACCGGGCGGTCGATGTCGGCGATGCGCGTCCGCAGGTGGAGGCCGCCGGCCGCGGCGAACTCCCCGAACGCCCCCAGCCGGGGTGCCGAGTCGTGGTTCCCGGGCGTCAGCACCAGCTGCGCGCCGGCCTCACGGATCCGGGCGAGCACGCGGGCGCACACCTGCACGGCTTCGGCCGACGGCACCGCGCGGTCGTAGATGTCGCCCGCGACCACAACAACGTCGATTCGCTCGCCGGCCACGATGTCCGCCAGGCCGCCGAGCACCGTCTCCTGCTCGACGAGCAGGTCCGCACCGTGGAAGGTCCGCCCCACGTGCCAGTCGGACGTGTGCAGCAACCTCATGGGCTCCAAGTTAAGCGGCCCGCCCGGCAAAGCCCGTCACCGCCCCCGGCGTGTCCCGATCCCCAGCTCCAGCGTGCCGGAACCGGAATTGTCAGACCCCCGCGCCATGATGGGGGGGCGACCGGGTCAGCAGACCCGGGACGAGCGGGAAGGAAGCGGGATCTTGGCCTGGGCAGTGATCGTTCTGGCGCTGCTGCTCATCGGTGCGGTGTTCGCGATGTGGCGGCTCTACACCGATGGGATGCACCGCGCGGAGGTGGCGATGCAGCAACTCGCCGCCGAGCGGGCGCGTTCCGATGAGCAGCACACGGCGCTGCGGCGCTACGAGGTGGCGTTCGCGTCCATCTCCGGCCGTGGCGAGCTCGGCGAGCAGGTACTCGTCGAGACGGCCAGGGCGCTCGGGTTACGCGAGGGCATCCACTTCACCGTGCAGACCGATTTGGCCGGTGGCGGTGCGGCCCGGCCCGACCTGGTGCTTCTGGTCGGCGACGGCCGCCGGGTGCCGGTCGACGCCAAGGCCAGCATGGCGTGCTGGGCCGAGGCGGTGGAGACGGACAACGCGGAGGAGCGGCTCGACGCGTTGCGGGTGCATGTCCGCAACATCCGTTCGCGGGCAACGGAACTGGCCGCCAAGGGCTACCAGCGGTGGGCGGACGCGATCTACGGCACGATCATGTTCGTCCCGTCCGACGCGGCTGTCGTCGCCGCGCTGGACACCGACCCGAACCTGCTGCGCTGGCTGCTGGACCGAAGAGTCTTCCTCTGCGGCCCAACGGGTTTCGCCGTCATCGCGTCCGGAGCGCTGTTCGCGGCGACCGAACGGGCGCTCGCCGCCGATGTGGAGGCGGTGCGCGCGCAGGCCGCCAACGCCCATCGGATGGCCGGTGCGGCGATCGACGCGGTCAACCTGTCCAGTACGCACCTTCAGCGGTTCCTGTCCGCCCGGAGACGGGAGCTCGACGCGCTTGAGGGGTTCCGCTCGGCGGTGACGCCCCTGACCGACGCGGCCGCCAGTCCCACGCCCATCGCCGCAGTCCGCCGGGCCGACGAGATCAACGCGGGCGCGGCCGAGCGGGAGGACGAACCGGTAGCCGATTGAACCGCGACTCCGGCCGGGTAGCAGCGTGCACGTGGCGCGGACATGAGCTGGATGCCAGTTCATTCCCAGATGCCATTCGCGGCGACGCCCCGCGGCCAGCCAACAAGAAGCATCTATGCAGGTCAACTGATGTATACGCCGAGTAGGAGGTGCGGCTGAAGTAGCCAACAAGCAGGCCACTTGAGTGGCCGGAATCACACCGAACGGGCTAAACCGGCTCGCTACAGGCGGCTGGTCAGTGGCACGCGCAGTTGGAGCGTCTACCGTGTGGAAGCGTGACCGCCACGCGCGATCGCGACAGCGATCTTGACTCCGACACGCCCGAGGTCGAGTGGGACGATCGTCCCGCTTTCGGCAGCTTCCGCGGGCTGCCCTGGTGGGCTGCTGTCCTGCTGGCCCTGGTGCTCTCCGCGATCGGCGCGTTCTTCGACCGTGCCCGGCTGGTCGACGACGAGCGCCTGACCTCACTGGGCGTGTACCAGGTGGCGTTCCTGGCCGGCTGCGTGCTCGCGGTGTTGCTCGTGCGGCGCCGGAACCTGTTCGGCCCCATGGTCCAGCCGCCGCTGATCTTCGCGGTGACGTTCGTGCCGATCCAGCTGATGTCCCGGACCAGCACCGGCACGGACACCGGCGTGAAGAAGCTGGTTTTCGAGGTCGGCCTGCCGCTGGCCAGCAGCTTCCCGTGGATGGCCGGCGCGACCGTGGCGACGATCGTGCTCGGTGTGGTTCGCCTGCTCACCCAGCGCGATCCGGACGCCCGCGCGGGGCGCTTAGATGCCGAGGACGACGGTCGTGCGTCCCGGCGTGAGCCTGCGCGTCGCCCGTCCCGTGACCGCGAGGACCGCCCTGCGCGCGGCTCTCGCGGCGATCGAGAGCGCCCATCGGGCGATGACCGCGCCGACCGGGGCGAGCGGCGCAGCCGTGACGACCGCGCCGCCCGAGACGACCGTGCAAGCCGCGACGACCGTTCGAGCCGGGACGGCCGTGGGTCCCGGGACGACCGCCGTCCGCGGGAGGACCGCGCCGCCCCACAGATCCGCCGCCGCGAACAGGGCAGCCCCCAGCGCCGCCCACCACGCGACCGCGACGAACGTTCGGCCGACCGAGGCGATCGCCGGGACCGTGGCGATCGCGGTGACCGTGGCAGCCGCAGCGAGGCCCCACCCCGCCGCAACCCGCCCCGCCCCCGCGAGCAGGGCGGCAAACCCCGCCCCCAGCAGCGCCGCCGTCCGCGCGAGGACGACTACCTGGACTAGGCGTCTCTGTGATGGATCTCGATCGGGATGAGCCGGGCCGAGGCGGCCACTGACGCCACCTCGATCCCGGCTTTCATCGACCGAGACCCATCAGGAAGGCCCTAGCCCGAAATCCGTCCCGGTCGCCGCACACGAGCGCCCATAGGCGCCATCTTTTGCCAGCCCAGCCAGAACTTGAGCGCGCCGCTGTAGCCGGGACAGTTGGTCCGATACTGACAAACCTGCGCGTTCGAGGGCACGCGGACGGTCAGTCCGGCTTGGGCAAACCTGAGTGGTTCGCGGCATCGAGCCTGAACTCGGGCGCCCTCACTGGCATGCCGAAGGACGCGCCAGAAGTCAGCTCGCGGACGGCATTCCACTAGAGACCACGTGCCGACGCCAAGGGATAACACTGAAGCGCGGCGACCTACGGATCGCCTCGGCCATGTCCGTTATTCCGCAGTCGATGTTCCCGACGCCGACAAGGCCCGCGTCAGGAACATCGGATCGTCCGCATCGGACATGGCTGCTCGCGGTCCTACTCGCCCGCAGCCAAAGGCCACAACGGACCGACCGTGGAGCCACCGCAACCGGTAAACCCGAGCGGTTACTTGGTGGGGTTAAGGTCCTTGCGGAGTTCGCGCGGCAGGGCGAAGGCGATCTTCTCGTTCGCGGTGGTGATCTCCTCGACGCTTTCCCAGCCACGCTCGGCCAGGAACGCGAGCACGTCCATCACCAGGTTGTCCGGAACCGAGGCACCGCTCGTCACACCGACGGTCGTGACGCCGTCGAGCCACTCCTCCGCGATCTCGTGGGCGAAGTCGACCAAATAGGACGCCCGCGCGCCCGCCTGCAGCGCGACTTCCACCAGGCGCTTGGAGTTCGAGGAGTTCTGCGAGCCCACGACGATCACCAGGTCGCACTCCGCGGCCATCGCCTTCACGGCCACCTGGCGGTTCTGCGTGGCGTAGCAGATGTCGTCGCTGGGCGGGTCGGACAGCATCGGGAAACGGGCCCGCAGCTGGTCCACGCGCTCCATCGTCTCGTCCACCGACAAGGTCGTCTGGGACAGCCAGATCACCTTCGACGGGTCACGCACCTGGACCTTGGCCGCGTCCTCGGCGGTGTCGACGAGCTGGATGTGCTCGGGGGCCTCACCGGCCGTGCCCTCGACCTCCTCGTGGCCCTCGTGGCCGATCAGCAGGATGTCGTAGTCGTCGCGGGCGAACCGCTTGGCCTCCATGTGGACCTTGGTCACCAGCGGGCAGGTCGCGTCGATGGTGCGCAGGCCGCGGTCGGCGGCCTTGGTGTGCACCTCGGGGGACACCCCGTGGGCCGAGAAGACCACCAGCGCGCCTTCGGGCACCTCGTCGGTCGAGTCGACGAAGATGGCGCCACGCTCGCGCAGGGTCTCCACCACGTGCCGGTTGTGCACGATCTCCTTGCGCACGTACACCGGCGGCCCATACGTGTCGAGCGCCTTCTCCACGGTGACCACCGCTCGGTCCACACCCGCGCAGTAACCGCGCGGCTTGGCCAGCAGCACCCGTTTGGTCGTATCGCTCATACCTCCCAGGGTACGGGCGTACCCAAAGTGACCTGTGTCCCAGTTGGGTAATCACGCCGGTCTGCGGGAAGCTATGCACCATGACGCCTCTGCCGCTGCCGATCCGTGTCGCCGCCGGGCTCGCCGCCACCGCCGTCGAGCGGGCGCGTGAGCTGCCGGAAAAGCTTGTCGGCCTGCCGGTGACGGTTGCCAGTCAGGCGATGCAGCTGTCCATGCGGGTGCAGCAGCACGTCACCGCGCTGGCGATCAAGGGCGACGAGGCGCTGGCGGCGTTCCGCCCGGTCGAGGAGACCCCCGAATGGGCCACCTTCGACGAGGACATCGACTCCTACGACGTGAGCAAGCCGGAGACCAACGGCCGTGCGCCCGACCCGTGGGAGATGGAGTCCTCCGCGATCTCCGAGGCTGAGGACGCCGTCGAGCCGCCCGCCGGCCTGCCCAACTACGACGAGCTGACCCTGCCGCAGCTGCGGGCCAGACTCCGCGGGTTCTCCCTCGCGGAACTGCAGGAGTTACTGCGTTACGAGGAGGGCAACGCCGCCCGGCCGTCGTTCATCGGCATGCTCACCCGCCGCATCACCTCGGTGTCGGCCGCTTCACCGCCCGAAGAGCAGTGACCGAACAAACAACCGCGGAGCAGCCCTGGCCGGTTCGGACAGTCGCGCGCAAGATCGCCGAGTGGATCAACCGGCTCGGCACGGTCTGGGTCGAGGGACAGGTCACCCAGCTGTCCATGCGCCCTGGCACGCAGACGGCGTTCCTGACGCTGCGCGATCCCGCCGCAGACGTGTCCATGACCGTGACGTGCCCAACGGGCATGCTGCGGGACTTCCAGCCGCCGCTGAGCGAGGGCGCGCGGATCGTCGTGCACGCCAAGCCCACGTTCTTCATGAACCGCGGCACGATCAGCCTGCGCGCGGACGAGATCCGGGCGGTCGGGATCGGTGAGCTGCTCGCGCGGATCGAACGGTTGCGCCGGCTGCTGGCCGCCGAGGGGCTGTTCGACCGGTCCCGCAAACGCCGGCTGCCGTTCCTGCCCAAGACGATCGGCCTGATCACCGGGCGTGCCTCCGCCGCCGAGCGCGATGTGCTGGTGAACGCGCACGCGCGCTGGCCCGCGGTCCAGTTCCGGGTGGAAAACGTTGCGGTGCAAGGAGCTTTGGCGGTGCCGCAGATCCTGGACGCACTGTCCGTTCTGGACAAGGACCCGGCGGTGGATGTGATCGTCATCGCCCGTGGCGGCGGCAGCGTCGAGGATCTGCTGCCGTTCTCGGACGAGACGTTGTGCCGAGCGGTGTCCGATTGCCGCACGCCCGTCGTCAGCGCCATCGGACACGAACCGGACACGCCGCTGCTCGACCATGTGGCCGATCTCCGCTGTTCCACCCCGACCGACGCGGGCAAGCGGGTCGTACCCGATGTGGCAGAAGAAAGCCAACGTATCCGCACGCTCCGCGACCGGGCCCGGCGCGCACTACACGGCTGGGTGGATCGTGAACGTCGTTTGCTCGACCAGCTGCGTTCCCGCCCGGTGCTCGCCGACCCGCTGAAACCGCTGGAAAGGCACGCTGAGCAGGTACGAGTCCTGCGCGACCGGACCCGCCGGGAGATCGTTTCGCGGCTCCGGGACGAACGGGCCCTGATCGACGGGACCAAAGCCCGCTTGACGACCCTCGGTCCAGCCGCCACGCTGGCTCGTGGATACGCGGTTGTGCAATTCGTCACCTCGGATGAGAATCTCAGGGTTCTACGTTCGGTAACCGACGCCTCACCCGGAACCACGCTGCGGGTACGGGTCGGCGATGGTGCCGTGTACGCGACGGTGTCCGAGGAAGCAGTAGATGGGTCAGTTGGACCGGGGAGGGGAGACAGCGATGGCGACTAGGCCGGCCTTCCTTCCATCGACTATGTCCGCGGCCGCGAGCACCGGAGCCGATCTGGTCCGCCGCAGCGCGGAGCAGGCGGATGCCGCGGCGGCCGAGTGCTGGTCGGCCCTGCTGGGCGGATGCGACTCACCGGGGCGCCGGATGTTGCCCGCCAGGCTCCGCGAACTGGCCGACACCACGGCGATCTACGCCGGCACGGCATGGTGGTACGGCGACGGTTCGCGGCTGCGTGTGCGGATAACCCAGGCCCGCGAACGCATCGAGGAAGCGATCGCCGAACGGGACGGCGCCGAGTTCGCCGAGGCATTCGTCGGTTACGACGAGGCCGTCGCCACCGCGGTGGTGCGCGTAGGAAGCATGATCAAGTGACCGACGAGCAACTTGGCTACGAACAGGCCCGCGACGAGCTGCAGGACGTCGTGCAGAAGCTGGAGGCGGGCGGGCTGTCCCTTGAGGACTCCCTCGCCCTCTGGGAACGCGGCGAGGCCCTGGCCAAGATCTGCGACCGCCACCTCGCCGGCGCCCGCGAACGAGTGGAAGCCGCCCTCGCCGCCGCCGAAAAAGAGTCTGGCAACTAACCGCCCGAAACCAATCCGTGCGAACGGCCCACTCGCACGCCTTTCTTCGTGACACCCCCACACCCCTCCCCATAAGCTGGACACGGGGGAGGGCCCGCGCCCCTCGGAACGGGTCCGGCGCCTACCTCCTCGGCACCTTCCGTGACCCGCGTCCCTTGGAACGGATCTGCGCCCCCTTCGTCGAACTCGCACCCTCGGAACGGCTCTGTAGCCGTCTTCTCGGATGCGGAACGGATCCGAGAAGAGTGGCCCTCCTTGAGGGCGACCCGGATTCATGCCGCACACGCCCGTGCTGCATGAGGCAAAGCGGATCCGGGCAGAGTGGCACCGGTTGAGCCAAGAGCCGATCAGATTCCGGATGTCGCGGCGTGTGGCACCGTCTTGCGGCAATCAGGTCCTGGCCTGGGCGGCTCAGTCTTTGGGAACACGGCGACCGGCTGGCGCGCACGGGGTCGAGATTCCATGCACGCCAGTCGACAACCACTGCCTCGCGTCCCTCAGAACGGCCCGGCCGAGGAGGCCCAGTTCGCGTAACCGGATGGGCAGATCCAAGCGGCACGTGTCCCGTACAGATCCGTAGGCCGTCGGGATTCTCAGCCCGTCCAACCTCAGCCTCAGGTCGTGGGGAGGGGTTGGGCGGTTTGGGTGGCTTGGGCGAGGGTTTGGAACTCGTCCGGGGTGCCGTTGCCGGTGATGAGGACTTGGGTGCCCGCCAGTGAGGTGACCCAGGACAGTTCCGTTCCCCTGCCTGGGTACTTCGTCCACTTGGTATCCGCCACGTCCACCGTTCCCTTGGTGTCCGGGGAGATGCCGCCGCCGGCCTCCATCACCACCAATGCGTCGGCGGCCGCCTTGGACTGGCTCAGCCGGAGGTAATTTCCGCCACTGGTGATCCATCCCACGCGCACGGCGGTCGTCGCGTCCGCGCCGGTCCCGATCGGGACGGTGTTCGACGAGTTGGACCGCCAGCCCGCGGGCACCGCTGGGGCGCGCACTGGGAAGTCGACGCGGCGGGCGGCGCCGCTGAGCTCGCGGTTCGCGTCCACCGTGGGCAGCGACGAGGGGTCGATCGTGGGGCCGTTGGGGCTGAACTGGCATCCGCGGGTCAGCCATACGGTCGCACCGATGATGACGAGCAGCACCGCGAGCGACAGGATCATGTCCCTTGCGCTCTGCCGGGCACGGGGCTTTTGTTCGGACGCCACGCCTTCATCGTCGCAGCCGGTGTGACGCGCCGTTACCGCACCCCCGGTCCGATCTGCGAGGATCGATGGGCCGACGAGAAGGAGCGGAAGCATGACGACGCCTGAACTGCCCGACCGCAACCTCGCGCTGGAACTGGTCCGAGTCACTGAGGCCGCGGCGATGTCCGCGGGCCGCTGGGTCGGCCGTGGCGACAAGAACGGCGGTGACCAGGCGGCGGTCGACGCTATGCGCAAGCTGATCAACACCGTGACCATGCAGGGGGTCGTGGTGATCGGCGAGGGCGAGAAGGACGAGGCGCCGATGCTGTTCAACGGCGAGGAGGTGGGCGACGGCACCGGTCCCGCCTGCGACGTCGCCGTGGACCCAATCGACGGCACGACGCTGATGGCCAAGGGCATGCCGAACGCGATCGCCGTGCTCGCGGTGGCCGAGCGCGGGGCGATGTTCGACCCCTCGGCCGTGTTCTACATGGAGAAGCTCGCCGTCGGCCCGGAGGCTGCGGACGTGGTGGACATCACGGCGCCGGTCGCGGAGAACATCCGCCGGGTCGCGAAGGCCAAGCACACCGACGTCTCCGACGTGACCGTCTGCATCCTCGACCGGCCGCGGCACGAGCAGCTCATCGCCGAGGTGCGCAACGCGGGCGCCCGGATCCACTTCATCTCCGACGGTGACGTCGCGGGCGCGATCTCCGCGGCCCGCCCGAACACCGGTGTGGACATGCTGCTGGGCATCGGCGGCACGCCGGAGGGCATCATCGCGGCCTGCGCGCTGAAGTGCATGGGCGGCGCGATCCAGAGCAGGCTGTGGCCGCGGGACGACGCCGAGCGGGCCAAGGCCATCGACGCGGGCCACGACCTCGACCGCGTGCTGGCGACCGACGACCTCGTCTCCGGCGAGAACCTGTTCTTCTGCGCGACCGGGATCACCGACGGCGACCTGCTGCGCGGCGTGCACTACCGATCGGGTGGCTGCACCACCCAATCGATCGTCATGCGGTCCAAGTCCGGAACGGTCCGGATGATCGATGGATTCCACCGGCTGACCAAGCTCCGCGAATACTCCACTGTGGATTTCGACCGCAAGGACAAGATCGACGATGCCGACACGCTCCCGCCGCTGCCCTGACACTTCTCAGTGAATATCGGCTACTAACAGCGATCCGGCCGGGCGGAGGTTCATTCGCCCGCCGGATCGCCGGGCCACGATCGGGTCAGTAGTTTCGAACGGTGCTGCGTACCCTGGTCGCGGGCCTGGCCTTTCTTGCGGTACCCATCGTCGGCGGCAAAGACGCCGACCAGCCCTATCCATTCGCGGCCTCCTTACAGGACGCGGCCGGCATGCATTTCTGCGGCGGCGCCCTGATCAAGCCCGAATGGGTACTCACCGCGGCTCATTGTGTGCAGAACAATCCGCCGAGTGACATGACCGTCCGGGTGGGCAGCAATGACCGGGCGCACGACGGAGAACTCGTCCCCGTTATCAAGGTCCTCCTCCATTCCGCATTCGACGGGGTCCACCCCGGAAACGACATCGCGCTACTGAAACTCGCGATGCCCGCGAAGTCGGCGCCGATTCCGATCGCCCAACAGGTCACTCCCACCACCGCCGTCCGGCTGCTGGGCTGGGGCCAGACCTGCCCCAAGCCGGGAGCGTGCGGTTCGCCGCAAACCTTGCAGCAACTCGACACCACCGTGCTGGCAACGACCGGCTGTCACGACATCGACGGAACCCTCGAACTCTGTACTGACAGTCCGAGCGGGGCCGGCGCCTGCTACGGCGACTCGGGTGGCCCTGAGGTCGTCAAAACCGCCACCGGCTGGGAGCTGGCCGGGTTGACCAGCCGTTCCGGCAACGACAGCTCCGACTGCGGAACGGGACCATCGATATACACGAACGTGGCGGCTTATCAGGACTGGATAGCCCATCAGATGACGTGACCCGACCGAGATCGGGCCGAGACCTCACTCGGCGCAACCTAGGGCTATAACGAACCGTCTTTAGGGTCACAAGGGATCACACCACTGAGGGAGACGGGCAATGCAGGTTCGTAAGCTGGTCATCGGGGCGGCAATCGCCGCGACGGCATTGCTGAGCGCCTGCGGCACCTCGCAGCCGCAGCCGGTCCTGGCCGCGGGCTCACAGAACTCGTCGACCCAGACCACCACGAGCACGACGACCTCCACCACGACGCCGACGACCACCTCGAGCGCCGCGGAGACGTCGACGTCCAGCAGCACGTCGTCCACCACCAAGACGACGACGAAGACCACCACGACCAAGCCGAAGCCCAAGACCACCACGCCGCAGCCGCAGCCCCCGGCGCAGCCGTCCGCGGCGCCGTGCAGTGCCGCCGCCAAGGCGTGCATCTCGTTGTCCACCAACCAGAGCTGGCTGATGGACAATGGCAAGGTCGTCTACGGCCCGGTGAAGATCACCACCGGCCGCCCAGGCCACCTGACGCCGCCCGGCACCTTCAGGGTGCAGTGGAAGGACAAGGACCACAAGAGCAAGGAGTTCAACATGGCTCCGATGCCCTACTCGGTGTTCTTCAACGGCGGCATCGCGTTCCACCAGGGCAGCCTGAGCGTGAAGTCGCACGGCTGCATCCACCTGTCGATGGCCGCGGCGCAGAAGTACTTCGCGTCGCTGAGCGTGGGTGACGTCGTCGAGGTCGTTCGCTAGATCGAAATTCGTCTGCAACCGACCTTCCCTCTGTCGCGTGAGTAAGGCTGACGCGACAAGGGAAGGTCTTTTTTCATGCGACTGGTCATGCTCTGCGCGGCCGCTGGGCTGCTGCTCACCGCCTGTTCCCAGCCGCAGGCGCAGCCGTTGCCGGCTCCGGCACCGACTACCACCGTGGAAACGACCACGGCCACCAGCACACCGTCGCCGGAACCACAGCGTGCCGCTCCACCGGCACCGCCGTGCGGGCCTGAGGTCCGCGCCTGCGTGAGCCTGTCCCAGGACCTCGCGTGGCTGATGAACAACGGTGTCGTGGAGTACGGCCCGGTACCGACCACGCATGGCCGGCCGGGCCAGGAGACCCCGGTGGGCACCTTCAAGGTGGCCTGGAAGGACGCCGAGCACCGCAGCAGCATCTACGGGGACAACATGCCCCATTCGGTGTTCTTCGCCGCCGGAGGTGTTGCGTTCCACGAAGGTTCCCTCACCGACCAGTCACACGGTTGTGTGCACTTGTCCCCCGAAGCGGCGAAGATCTTCTTCGATTCGCTGCCGGTGAAGGCGATCGTTCAGGTGGTCGGCTAACGTGCCCAGCCGTACACCCGGTCCACCGGGATGGTGACGACCAACCGCTTGTCGGCCACCATCGCCGCGCGATACTCGTCCCAGTCCGGGTGCTCCCCGGCGATCGACCGGTAGACGTCGACGAGCGCGTTCACCGTGTCGTCATTGGGATCCGCGGCGACAGCCGACAACTCGGCGGTGCCCTCGGCGACGATGTACCCGTCGTAGCCGGGGGCCGGGACGTAGAAGCTCACCCGGGGATCGCGCCGCAGGTTCTTCACCTTCGCGCGGTCGTCCGTGGTGGAGAACCGGATCACGTTGTCCGCGAACACGAACGACACCGGCGAGAGCTGCGGCCGGCCGTCCCGCTTGATCGTCGCAACGGTGCCATGCCTGTTGTCCTGCAACAACTGCTGAAGTTCAGCCATGTTCCCAACGTACATGACATGTCAACAAACGCTACAGTGGCAGGCATGCCCGAACCGCGTTGGCTCGACGAAGCCGAAGACCGTGCCTGGCGCGGCTACCGGCGGATGTACCTGCTGCTGAACGCGCAGGTCAACCGCGACCTGGCGCAGGATTCCGGCCTGTCCGAACCCGACTACGACGTGCTGTCGGCGTTGTCGGAGACCAAAGGCCACCGCTACCGGCTGACCAAGCTGGCACAGCGGATGTTGTGGTCGCAGAGCCGGTTGTCCCACCACGTCACGCGGATGCAGCAACGCGGCCTGGTCACGCGCGAGGACTGTCCGGAAGACGCGCGCGGAGCCACGATCGTGCTCACCAAGGCCGGCCTGAAGGCGATCCAGCAGGCCGCACCGAGCCATGTCGACTCGGTGCGCAGGCACTTCTTCGACCACCTGACCCGCGAACAGGTCGAGATCCTGGGCGAGGCGACCCACGCCGTGGTCGCCGCCCTGGATCCGCGGAAAACCTAGCCCTCGTTGCTGGAGTGCCCCGGGAACAGGTGCGCTTCGGGGTTCAGCGCCACCGCGATGTTGTTGACGGCGGTCGCGGCCTCGCCGAACCCGGTGGCGATCAGCTTCACCTTGCCGGGGTACTGGGCGACGTCACCGGCCGCGTAGATCATGTCCACCGCGGTCTTGCCGGTGCTGTCCACCTCGATGGCCCGATGGTTCAGCTTCAGCCCCCAGGACTCCAGCGGCCCCAGGTCCGCGGTGAAACCCAGGGCCGCGACGACGACGTCCGCCGGGTGGACGGTGGGCTCGCCGCCCTTCACCAGGATCTCGACCTCACGCACCGTGGGCTCGCCGCGCAGCACGGTCACCTCGGCGTCGGTAATGATCGGCACGCCGAGCGCCTCGACCTGACGCACTGTGGGCGGGTGCGCGCGGAACTTCGCCCGACGGTGTACGAGTTTCACCGATGCGGCGATCGGGTGCAGGGCCAGTGCCCAGTCGAAAGCGGAGTCACCGCCGCCGACCACGACCACGTGCTTGTCGCGGTACACCTCGAGTTCCGGCACGAAGTGGACCATCCCGCGGCCGAGCCAGCCGTCGCCCGCGGGCAGCGGCCGCGGCGTGAACTCGCCGATCCCGGCGGTGATCAGCACGGCACCGGCGTTGACCACGGTCCCGTCGCCGAGACCGACCTCGAACCGCCCGTCGACCGGGGTGAGCGTGTCGGCCTTGCGGCCGAGCAGGTACGTGGGCTTCCACTGCCCGGCCTGCTCGACGAGCGCGTTGACCAGGTCACGCCCGCGCACGGCCGGGAACCCGGCCACATCGAAGATCAGCTTTTCCGGGTACATCGCCGTGACCTGACCGCCCGGCTCGGGCAGCGAGTCCACGACCGCGGTCTTCAGGTCCCGGAAACCCGCGTAGTAGGCGGCGAACAGGCCGGTCGGGCCGGCCCCGACGATGAGAAGGTCGACGTCGGTGGACAAGAAACACCCCCGTGGTGGTGGGAACGATCACGAGCCTACGACGAGCGCTACACCGAGCCTAGGGTGAACACTCGGGGTATGTCTGAAGTTGAGTACCGCGTCGAGCACGACACCATGGGCGAGGTGCGCGTGCCGGTGGACGCATTGTGGCGTGCGCAGACACAGCGAGCGGTGGAGAACTTCCCGATCTCCGGCCGTGGCCTGGAACGGGCCCAGATCCGGGCGCTCGGCCTGCTCAAAGGGGCCGCTGCCAGGGTGAACGAACGGCTGGGCGTGCTGCCCGCCGATCTGGCCGGGGCCATCGCCGATGCCGCGAACGAGGTCGCGGAAGGCTTGCACGACGAGCATTTCCCGATCGACGTCTTCCAGACCGGTTCGGGCACCTCGTCGAACATGAACGCCAACGAGGTCATCGCGACCCTCGCGAGCAGGGCGCTCGGCCGGGACGTGCACCCGAACGACCACGTCAACGCCTCCCAGTCGTCCAACGACACCTTCCCGACGACGATCCACATCGCTGCCACCGAGGCGGTCGCCAAGGACGTCATCCCAGCACTGCGGCACCTAGCGGAATCACTCGAGAAACGGTCCGCCGAGTGGGCCGAGATCGTGAAGTCCGGCCGTACTCACCTGATGGACGCCGTGCCCATCACACTTGGACAGGAGGCCGGGGCGTGGGCCGCGCAGGCTCGCTACGGCATCGAACGCCTCGAGTCCTCGCTGCCCCGGCTGGCGGAGCTGCCGATCGGCGGTACGGCTGTCGGGAGTGGACTCAACGCGCCCGAGGGCTTCGGCGCGCAGGTGTCCGAGGAACTGGCCAAGGCAACGGGTTTGCCGCTCACCGAGGCACGCAACCACTTCGAGGCGCAGGCCACTCAGGACAGTGTCGTGGAGGCGTCCGGCCAGCTCCGGGCGATCGCCGTGTCGTTGTTCAAGATCGCCAACGACATCCGCTGGCTGGGTTCGGGCCCGCGGGCCGGTCTCGCCGAACTGCACCTGCCCGACCTGCAGCCGGGCTCGTCGATCATGCCGGGCAAGGTCAACCCGGTCATCTCCGAGGCGACGATGATGGTCGTTGCCCAGGTCATCGGGAACGACGCCGCCGTCGCGTTCGCCGGCAGCCAAGGGAACTTCCAGCTCAACGTGATGCTGCCGGTGATCGCGCGCAACGTGCTGGAGTCCGCGAAGCTGATCGCCGCGGTCGCCCGGCTGCTGGCCGACAAGGTCGTCGCGGGCATGGAACCCGATGCCGCGCGCGCCCGTGAGTACGCCGAGTCGTCGCCGTCGATCGTGACGCCGTTGAACAAGTACATCGGCTACGAGGAGGCGGCGTCGATCGCCAAACAGTCCTTGAAGGAACGCAAGACCATCCGTGACGTCGTCATCGAACGCGGCCACGTCGAGTCCGGCAAGCTCACGCTGGAGCAGCTCGACGAGGCGCTCGACGTGCTGCGGATGGCCCGTGGAGGCGGCAAATGAGGGTTGCGCTGCTGGGCACCGGCACGATGGGTGCCGGGATGGCCAGGAACATCGCCAGGGCCGGAATCCCGCTGCGGGTATGGAACAGGTCCCGTGAGCGGGCGGAACCGTTGGCGGAACACGGGATCGAGATCGCGGCCACGCCCGCCGAGGCCGTGGACGGCGCTGATCTCGTCATCACCATGCTGTTCGACGCGGCCTCGGTCGAGGAGGCGATGAAGGACGTCCGGCTCGGCCCGGACACGGTGTGGGCGCAGATGAGCACCGTCGGCGTCCAGGACACCGCCCGGCTCGCCGCGACGACCGAGCGGTTTGTCGACGCGCCGGTCCTCGGCACCAAGCAGCCCGCGGAGCAGGGCACGTTGCTGGTCGTCGCGTCCGGCGCCGAGGAGTTCAAACCCGTTGTCACGCCGGTGTTCGACGCGGTCGGCAGCCGGACGATGTGGGTCGGCGACGAGCCGGGCCCGGCCACCAAGCTCAAGCTCGTGGTCAACGGGTGGATGGGCTACCTGATCGCCGGGACCGGGCAGTCCATGTCGTTCGCCGAGGCGCTCGGCCTGGACCCGGCGCTGTTCCTGGAGGCCATCAACGGGGCCGCATCCGACTCGATGGTGGCCCGGCTCAAGGGGTCCGCGATCATCAAGGACGACTTCACGCCGAGCTTCAGCCTGGACGGCGCGGTCAAGGACATGGGCCTGATCGCCGACGCGATGCGCGATGCCGGCGTGGACACGTCGGTGGCCGACGCCGTCGGCGGGATGATGCGCAAGGCGCAGGACCTCGGTCACGGAGAGAAGGACATGATCTCGGTCTATCACGCGTTCAAGTGAACTCGTTCCGCCCTTCGGGATGACAGACCGACGAAGCAGCCGGCGGCGACCACCAGGGCGCCGCCCAACGCGGTGATCGTCAGCGGCTGAGCGCCGACGATCACCGCGACCCCCAGTCCGGACAACGGCATGAGTCCAATGAGGACGCCCACTCGGTCGGCACCCAGACGGCGGACGCCGGTGTACCAGAACGCGAAGGCCACGGCGGTCACCAAGGTGCCCAGTACCAATAACGCCGCGGCCTGCGTCCAGGTTGGCAGGGCCCAGTCGCTTTCCCAGATCGTGACCGTGAAGCCACCGGCTGCCGCACCGATGCAGGCCCATGTGGACGCAGCGACTGCGCCGATCCGCTCCACCACGCCCACACCGGCGAGCGTGAACGTCACTTCGCAGGCCAGCACCAGCAGGGCGAGCAGCAGGCCGGGACCGTGCCACGAACCACCGCCGGTGAGAACGACAACGCCCAGCACCACCACCGCCGCCCCACCCAGCGCTCTGGGGTTCGGGCGTTCCCGGCGCAGGGCGGGCACGAGAATCGCCAGGACCAGCGGGCTGATGCCGATCACCGCCGAGACCAGGCCCGGGGTCGCGTAGCGCTGGGCGATCAGGATGGTCGCGTTGAAGCCGAGCATTCCCGCGCCGACCATGCCGACCAGACCAGGGATGTCTCGTCTGCCTGGCAGCGGTAACCGGCCCTTCTGCCAGATCAGCAACGCGATCGCGCCGATCCCGTACCGGATCGCCTGTCCCAACAGAATGGGGTAACCATCGAGCATCCCGGTGACCGGCACCGAGCCGCCGACCAGCAAGGACGCGACCGCCGCCGACCACATCGCTTTGTTCACCCGATCGAGGGTGCCGCAGATGTGGTCCAGGCTTAAGCTCCACTTCCATGGCTGAGAACTGGACCACTTTGCGGGAGCTGCTGCTCCCGGAGGCGCCGAAGCGGGGCCGGGCCATCGAGTCGGCGCTGCGGGAGGCGATCCGCGACGGCCGCCTGCAACCCGGGACCCGACTGCCCTCGAGCCGCGATCTCGCGGGGCAGCTTGGTGTCGCGCGGGGCACGATCACGGCGGCATATGCGCAGCTCGTGGCCGAGGGGTACTTGCTCGCCAGGCACGGTTCGGGCACGACGGTCGCCTCGATCGACCCCGGCGGCCCCGACATCGGACCGTCGGCCGCGCAGCCTGCGTGGCGGATCGACCTGCGTACGGGAATTCCAGCACTGTCAGCGTTTCCACGCGCGGAATGGGTGTCGGCGACGCGATCCGCGCTGGCGTCACTGACCGACGACGAACTGTCCTACCCGGACCCGGCCGGATTCCTGGGCCTGCGAACGGAACTGGCGAGCTATCTCGGGCGGGTTCGCGCTGTAGCCGCTACACCCGACCAGATCATCGTCACCTATGGTGCCGCGGACATCCTCCGGCTGACGCTCGAACACCTGCGGATGACCGGTCACACGAGCATCGCCGTCGAGGATCCGTGCCACCCAGGTGAACGCGAGATGATTGCGTCCCAAGGACTTGAGGCCGTCCCGGTGCCGGTGGACGACTACGGACTGCGAGTGTCCGATCTGGCGAATACATCCAGTCGGGCGGTCTTTGTCACCGCCGCGCACCAGTTCCCGCTCGGTGTGGTGCTCCATCCGGAGCGACGGCACGCCCTGCTGGAGTGGGCGAGGTCGGTGGACGGCGTGATCATCGAGGACGACTACGACGCCGAACATCGCTACGACCGGCCGGCTCTCGGTGCCCTGCAGGCACTTGACCCACATCGGGTGATTTATCAGGGCAGTGTCAGCAAAGTGCTCTCGCCCGCGCTCCGGCTCGGCTGGGGAGTCGTATCCGATCGTGTGCATCCGGCCATGGTCGCCCGGAAACGGTTGGCCGACATGGGCTGTGCCACCCTGCCGCAGGCCACTCTGGCGTGGATGCTGCGGTCCGGCGGCTACGACCGGCACCTGCGGCGATCCCGTTCGCTGTACCGGAAACGCCGGGACGCGCTACTGGAAGCGTTGGCGCACAAGCTTCCTGACTGGAAGCCGATCGGCATCGCGGCCGGCCTGCACGTTGTGGTCCGGCTGCCACACGGGATCGACGACCGCCTGCTCGCGCAGGCGCTCGCCGCCCGTGGCGTGAACGTCGCGGCCCTCACCGGCTACGCAACAAAAGGCACCTTCCCCGGCCTGGTAGTCGGCTACGCGACGCTCACCCCCGACCGCCTCCGCGCCGCCGTCACGGAGTTCGAGGCCGCTGCCCGCGCCGCGTGAGCATGGCCCACTCACGCGGCGCGACCAGGGGATCTCAGCCGACACGCTCGATGCGCGCCCGCCGGATCAGGAACTTGCCCGGCTCGCGGACCTGTTCGAAGGCCGCGTTGTTGAGCAGGGCACAGCTTCCCGATGCCGAAGTGACCTCGACGGTCGTGGCCTTGTTGTTGTCCAGGTTGGTCACCTTGAGCTTGGTGCCGACCGGGAACTGGTTGCTGGACGCGGCCGGCGCGCCGGCCTCACCCGAAAGTGTCACAGTGGACCCAGCGCAGACGACCTGACCGACAGCGCCACCACCGTTGTTGTTGTTCGCGGGCGGCTTCTGCGCCTGGTTGTTGTTGTTCTGGCCCGCGTTGTTGTTCGCGTTGTTGTTGTTCGCGGGAGCAGCGTTGCCGTTGTCGGCCTTGACGTTCGACGTGCAGCCCGCCGCCTTGCGGCGGGACTGGATCTGGTCGACGACCGCCTGGCGGTTGGCGATCCGCGCGGCCGACTGCGAGTCGGGGTTGGCCTGCTGGCCCGCGATGAAGTTCAGGTTGTTCTTCAGGGCCTGGTCGAGCCCCCCGCAGTCCTCACCGGAAGTCTTGGGCGCGGCCGCGGCGGCGTCGGCCTGCACATTCTTGGTGCACCCCGCGGCCTGGCGGCGGGACTGGATCTGGTCCACGACGGCTTGGCGGTTGGCGATGCGGGCCTCGGACTGGGCGTCCGGGTTGGCCTTCTGGCCGGCGATGAAGTTCAGGTTGTTCTGCAGTGCGGTGTCCAGACCACCACAGTCCTCGGCGGCCTGGCTGTCGCCAGAGCTGAACGCGATCGCGGCGGCCGCGATGCCGCCGACAGCCAGCACAGCGGCAAGGCCGATCACGGCCCGCTTCCGGTGCCGGCCGGTGCTCTTCAACGGGGACATACACCACTCCTCAGGTCCTTACCTGCTCCTCGCTATGAACACGACTAGATAACGGACCTGGTTCAACCAATTTTCAAACTTGCTCGTGGTCCAGGAAGGGCGCCAAAAGCCCAGGTACGGCGGCCGCGGCGAACTCGAGGCCCTCGTCCTGTCCGGCGTAGCGGGCCGAGTACGAACCACTGCCCGCGGCGACGGTGGCCGTGACGGTGACCAGCCTGGGGCGGCGCTGGAAGATCGTCTGTCGGATCTTCCAGCCCACGATCCCGGTCCGCTGGATGGCCACAGTGGTCCTCGGGGTCACGCCCCAGCGCACCACGATGTGTTCGTCGGTCAGGGCATGTCCGAGGCCGCGGTACTCCCCCAGCCCGTTGAGGAAGCCGAGCGGAATGAGCACCAGCAGCAGCTGCCAGATCCAGTCCGGGGTGAGGTCGAACGCGGAGAGAGTGCCCAGCACGGTCGCGGGAACCGCGGATGCGAGCGTGATCCACATGATCAGCCTGCGGGCCGCCGCCCGGGGGTGCCTGCGAAGCTGGATGTCCGTCGGCGCCGGGCGGGCCTTCAGGACTTCCGCGGCGACCTCCGCGACGTCTGCCCTGGGCGCGGGTGGCAGCAGCAGGTCGGCTTCGGCCTCGAACTTCTCGTCCTTGCTGTTGCGCTTGCCCAGGCCGGTCGCGACGGCCTTGACCTTCGCGCCGCCGACCGACCGCAGCAGCAGCGGCTCGTCGATGCGCACCCCGCGCAGCCGTCGCTCCTCGATGGACACCGACCGCTTGTTGATGAGCCCGTACTGGACTCGCAGCGTGCCGCCGTGGCGGGTGAGTTCGAAACCCCAGTAGATGACCGCGTACAGCACGACCGACAGCAGCATGCTCAGGAGCAGCACCACGACCGCGGTGACCGTGATGGTCAGCGCCAGCGGCTCGGTCAGGTACCAGTCGAAGATCCGCTGGACCGGGCCGGTCTCCCAGACCTTCACGCCGATCGTCCGGCCGAGCTGGGTGATACCGCCGATGATCACGACGACGGCGACGAAACCGAGCACCGTCAGCGGGGCGTACCGCAGCCACTTGGTGTCGAACCGGGTGATCGAGCCGTCGCGGACGATCGGCGCGTCGGACCGCATCAGCAGCAGGCGCAGGCTCTCGGCCTCCCGCGTGGACACCGATTCGAGCTTGACCTCGTCCTCCGATTCGGTGACATGCCGCCCGGTGCCGATCGTGACCACGGACAGACCGAACACACGGTGAAAGATGTCCGCGGACATGTCGACCGCCCGGACACGGTCCCTGGCCACTGAACGGTGCTTGCGCGTGACCACGCCGCTGTGGAGTTCGACGTGCGTGTCGGTGATGCGATAGCGGGTGGTCGACCACTTCCACGCGTTGCCCACGAACAGCGCGACGGCGATGCCGACGGTGATGGCCGGTTCCCAGAAGCCGACCTTGTCCCAGCCGCGCACGATGACGATCAGCCCGACCACGCCGACCACCGAGAGCAGCGGGGTCAGCGGGGCGACGAAGATCGTGCGTTTGTCGAGCTGCTGCCAGCCCTTCTCGGTCGTGGTGGTCATGTCGCGTCTCCGGGCGTCGCCTCGGTGATCGCGGTCAGCCGGTCGACCAGCTCGGCGGCCTCGTCCTTGCCCAGGCCACGGATCTTCAACGGCCCCGACGCGGACGCCGTGGTCACGGTGACCGTCGCCAGGCCCAGCGACTGCTGCAGCGGGCCTCGCTCGCTGTCGACGGTCTGGACGCGGGACAGCGGCGCGATCCGCCACTCCCGCACCAGGACCCCCGACTGGACGTAAACGGCCTGTTCAGTGACCTCCCAGCGGTGCGCGCGGTACTGCAGGCGCGGCTCGATGAGCAGGTCGGCGACGGCCACCACAGCCAGGCCTGCCAGCAACAACACCATCCACAGCGGGCTGTCCGCGAAGAACTGCCCGATCCCCAGGCCCACCAACAGGACTACCCAGAACACCGCGCTCTGCGCCGCCCACCACAGCACGGCCCGGGGATGGACCTGGTTGGCGGGTGGGCGCATGCGCAGCTGGAGCCGGTGGGCGATCGCTTCACTCACATCCGCCACTATGCCCGGCCTGCGGAGTGGCGACCATGCGTCTGAGGTAGTGCCGGGTCTCCGACCAAAGTCGGACCCGGGAAGTTCACCCGTCCGATCGTCCTACTGCAGGTCAGCATGGTCACGACGGTCGTTTTTGATGGTCGAAGGCCCGCGGATTGTCGGTGCCATGGCGCACGATGTCCCTGTGCTTCTGATCGATGTCGTCACCACGTCCGGGGCGGTCGCCGCCACGCGATCCCGGCTGGCCAAGGTCCGGGCCTTGGCGAGCCTGATCGCGCAGGCGGGTGCCGAGGCCGGTCCGGCGGTCGCGTTCCTGTCCGGTGCCCCACGCCAGGGCCGGACCGGGATCGGCTACCGGACCCTGTACGAGCTGGAAGTCCAGCCCGCGGCGGAGCCCTCGCTCACCGTGGAACGGACCGACGCCGTACTGGAGGAGCTGTCCACGACCAGCGGCAAGGGATCGGCCCAGCGCCGGTCCGAGTTGCTGACGTCGTTGTTCGGGGCGGCCACTTCGGCCGAGCAGGAGTTCCTGCGCAGGTTGCTCACCGGCGAGCTGCGGCAGGGGGCATTGGAAGGTGTGATGCTGGACGCGATCGCCGCGGCGGCCGAAGTGCCGGCTGAGCCGGTGCGGCGTGCGTTCATGCTGTCCGGGCACCTTCCGGTGACCGCTGTCGCGGCCCTGACCGGCGGGCAGCCTGAGCTGGAGTCCTTCCGGCTCGAGGTCGGGCGCCCGGTCCGCCCGATGCTCGCCTCCCCGGCGGCTTCGCTCGAGGACGCTCTGGCGGAGCTGGGCGAGTGCGTGGTCGAGTACAAAATGGACGGTGCACGCATCCAGGTGCACAAGGACGGCGACAGTGTGCACGTGTTCACGCGCACCCTGCGGGAGATCACCAAGAGTGTTCCCGAGCTGGTCGATTTGGTGCGGGAGCTGCCATGCGGCTCGGTTGTGCTGGACGGCGAGACGCTCGCGTTGACTGATGACGGGAAGCCGCGCCCGTTCCAGGAGACGATGAGTCGTTTTGGCGCTACCAGCGAACGAGAGCTGCTGCTGCACCCGTACTTCTTCGACTGCCTGCACCTGGATGGCACCGACCTGCTCGACGCCCCACTGAGCGAGCGCAACGAGGCACTGCGCGCGGCGGTGGGCAAGCACGTCATCCCCGGACTGGTGGCTCCCTCCCCGGAACAGGCCTCGCACCTGATGGCGGAGGCACTCGAAGCCGGGCACGAGGGAGTCATGGTGAAGGCCCTCACGTCTGCCTACGCGGCGGGCAGACGGGGGAAGGCCTGGCAGAAGGTCAAACCGGAGCACACCCTGGACCTGGTGGTGCTGGCCGCGGAGTGGGGCCACGGCCGGCGTACCGGGTACCTGTCCAACCTGCATCTGGGGGCCCGCGATCCGGACGGCGGGCCCCCGATCATGGTGGGCAAGACGTTCAAGGGCATGACCGACGAACTGCTGGCCTGGCAGACCACCGAACTGCAGAAGATCAAGACCCAGGACCAGACCGAGTCGTGGGTGGTGCACGTACGGCCGGAGTTCGTCGTCGAGATCGAACTGGACGGTGCCCAGATCAGCCCGCGTTACCCCGGCGGCGTGGCGCTGCGCTTCGCGCGCGTCCTGCGCTACCGCCCCGACAAAACCCCCGCCGAAGCCGACACCATCACGGCCGTCCGCGCCCTCCTCCCACAGAAAGGCACACCACCACCCACCACCTGACCCAACCGCGCCACCACGAGCCACGCTCCCATCAGCTGCGATCGGCTCGGCTCGGCGAGCCACCTGGCTCCACGCCACCACAAGCCCGGCGCACCACGCCCGCGACCGCCCACCACACTCACTCGGCCAGGGGCAGGTCGATTCGGTCACACCGCGAGCCCCACCCGTACCGCCACACCGCAAGCCCCGCCGACGACGCTCACCTCTTCCTCGCCGCTGCCGGTCGCCACGATCGCCAGCTCGCCCTCGAGCAACCGGACCACGGAGACCTCGACGGCCTGGTCCGAGCACGTGACGCAGACGCCGTCATGACACTCGGTCACCGGAGCACCCCCGGTTGCTTGAAGAAGACATGCGCCAGCTCCCAGAGGATGCGGTACATGGTGACGTGAACCTCTTTGACCACGCGGGGATCCGGCGAGGCGGCGATCCGGCCGCTGTCCCCTCGCACCAAGCCGACCCGCAGCATGCCCAGCTCGCGGGCGTGTTCGCGGGCTCCGCCCGCACCACCACACCGCGGGCCCCGCCCGCACCACCACACCGCCAATCGTGACCCATGGCCTCCACTCCCGCGGAACAGGTCTGTGACCAGACCCACCCACTCGATCTTTTGATGTGTGCGGCGGGGATCGGGGTCACTTGCCGGAAAGGAGTCTGTTTGGGACCTGAGAATTGAATAGGGTGCCGGCTGTGATCGGAGAGTTGCAGTGTGTTGTTCTTGACTGTCCTGATGCGGTCGGGTTGGCGCGGTTCTACCAGGCGCTTGTTGGTGGGGAGGTCAATCGGCCGGATCGTCGGTGGGGTGTGAGCAGTGTGTTCGCGACGCTGCACCTCGACGGCGGGATGGTGCTCACCTTCCAGGGGGTTGCCGGCTATCGGGCTCCGCGGTGGCCCGATCCTGGGTATCCACAGCAGTTTCATCTGGATGTCGAGGTCGCCGATCTTGATGAGGCACAGCGCCAGGTCGTCGCTCTGGGTGGGGAACTGCTGCATGTGGATGCGCGGGGGTGGCGGGTGTTCGCCGACCCCGCCGGGCATCCGTTCTGCCTGCTCAAGGGCGCTTCGACGACGAAGCCCGCCGTGAGTCCGTAAAGTTGGGCCGTGAAGTTCCTCAACGGGCAGGCTCCGGGATACGACCTCACCTACGACGATGTCTTCCTGGTGCCCGGCCGGTCAGCGGTGGCGTCCCGGTTCGACGTCGATCTGTCCACATCGGACGGTACGGGTGCGACGATCCCGATCGTGGTGGCCAACATGACGGCGGTCGCGGGACGGCGGATGGCCGAGACGGTCGCGCGCCGTGGCGGACTTGTCGTGCTGCCACAGGATGTGGACCCGGCGGCGGTCGCGGAGATCGTCGCGTGGGTGAAATCCCGCCATCCGGTGTGGGACACCCCGTTGGTGCTCACCGGGAACGACTCGGTCGCCGACGCCCTCAACCTGCTCCCGAAACGGTCCCACGGCGCGGTTGTCGTGGTGGATGACGAAGGCAGGCCGACCGGCGTGGTGGACGAGTACGCCTGCGCGGGCGTGGACCGGTTCACCCGCGTCCGTGACGTTGCCGACCCGGACGTGCCCACATTCCCGCTCACCACCGAGCCCCGCAAGGTATTCGAGCAGCTGCACGGCCGCACAGCCAGGATCGCGGTCGGCGTGGACGACGAGGGGCGGCTCGCGGGCGTCCTGACCGAAACCAGTGCGTTGCGCGCAGAGCTCTACACGCCCGCGCTCGACAACGACGGCAAACTCCGTGTCGCCACAGCGATCGGCGTGAACGGCGACGTGGCCGCCCGTGCCCGGGAACTGCTCGCCGCGGGAGTCGATGCGCTCGTTGTGGACACCGCACACGGACATCAGGAGAAGATGCTGTCCGCGTTGCAATCCGTGCGGGCGCTTGATCCCGGTGTGCCGTTGGTCGCGGGCAATGTCGTTACACCCGAAGGTGTACGGGATCTGGTGGACGCGGGCGCCGATGTCCTCAAGGTCGGGGTCGGCCCCGGCGCGATGTGCACGACCCGGATGATGACCGGCGTTGGCCGCCCCCAGTTCTCGGCCGTGCTTGAGTGTGCGGAACAGGCGCGCGAACTCGGCAAGCATGTGTGGGCAGACGGCGGTGTGCGGTACCCCCGCGATGTCGCGCTCGCGTTGGCGGCCGGTGCCGCCAGTGTCATGGTCGGCTCCTGGTTCGCCGGAACGTACGAGTCGCCCGGCGACCTCCGGCACGACGAGAACGGCCAGCCCTACAAGGAATCCTTCGGCATGGCCTCGAAACGAGCCGTCTCCGCCCGCACCCGCAGCGACAACTCGTTCGACCGGGCACGCAAAGCCCTGTTCGAGGAAGGCATCTCCACCTCCCGGATGCGCCTTGACCCGGCCCGCCCCAGCGTCGAGGACCTCCTCGACGGCATCTGCTCGGGAGTCCGGTCCGCGTGCACCTACGCCGGCGCCACGACCCTTGAGGACTTCCACGCCAAGGCCGTCGTCGGTATCCAGTCCGCCGCCGGCTTCGCCGAAGGCCGCCCCCTCCCATCCGGCTGGTGACCCTCCACAAAGGATAGATACACCGGACCGAACCTCGGTGGACGCCCAGGGTGGCGGTGCCGTCGCCGCCACCCTGCATGGCTTCCATGCAATTGCGCCAAGCGGAATGCGCGTCTCTAGTGCTGTGCCGGATCGCACCGTACCCGCGCTGTGGTGGGCCGCAGCCCGACTCCTGGCTGAGCCAGAAACACCGAGTCGACCGAGCCGCTAACGCGCGACGCTCGGCCTCGGGCCCCAACCCCCAGACCGTCGAGTAGTCCTCCGCAAACGACAGACCCGCTAGCCTCAGCGCACACGCATGGAACAGCGCGAGCTACGGCCCATCCCGAACAGCGAACCGGGAACATGCGGGTGGGGTGAGGCTTTGACCTACTCCTGGGGTTTCAGGGGACGGCACCTCGTCGACGGCGGCCAACCCTTCGCATACCCATGCGGGCCGGCAAGGAACCGGTCTTGGGCCCAGAAAGTCCCAGTCCGCCCCATGTCCGCGACGCGAACAGCAGACTGGTGTGCGCGCCGCCAGTCCTGTGACCGGCCCCGATGACCAAGTCGTTGCGGGACTGTCGGTTTCCGGCTGGACCGGGCGGGCGGGCGGCGTCAGTCACCCAGGCGAGCTACTCCGGTTGCGGGCAAAGAGAAACCGGCAGGGCCGCGGTGAGCCCTGCCGGTTTGTTCTCAGTTTCAGCCGGGGTAGTCCTCCAGCATCTCGGTCACCAGGGCCGCGATCGGCGAACGCTCCGAGCGGGTCAGGGTGATGTGCGCGAAGAGGGGGTGGCCCTTCAGCTTCTCGATCACTGCCGCGACGCCGTCGTGCCGGCCGACGCGGAGGTTGTCGCGCTGGGCGACGTCGTGGGTCAGCACGACGCGGGAGCCCGTGCCCAGGCGGGACAACACGGTCAGCAGGACGTTGCGTTCCAGGGACTGCGCCTCGTCCACGATCACGAAGCTGTCGTGCAGCGACCGGCCGCGGATGTGGGTCAACGGCAGGACTTCCAGCATGCCGCGGTCCAGCACCTCCTCGATCACCGGCGGGCTCACCAGCGCGCCCAGGGTGTCGAACACGGCCTGGCCCCAGGGCTGCATCTTCTCGTTCTCCGAGCCCGGGAGGTAGCCCAGTTCCTGGCCGCCCACCGCGTACACCGGCCGGAAGACGATCACCTTGCGGTGCAGACGCCGTTCCATCACGGACTCGAGGCCCGCGCACAGCGCCAGCGCCGACTTGCCCGTGCCGGCGCGCCCGCCGAGGGACACGATGCCCACGTCCGGGTCCATCAACAGGTCCAGGGCGATCCGCTGCTCCGCCGACCGCCCGTGCAGGCCGAAGACCTCACGGTCGCCGCGGACCAGCCGCACCTTCTTGTCCTGCGTCACCCGTCCCAGCGCGCTGGACGTGCCTGCCAGCAGCCGCAGACCGGTGTTGCAGGGCATGTCCGTCACCGTGTCCACACCGAACTCGACGAGGTCGACCACGTTCTCCGCGAACAGCGCGTCCACGACGTCCTGCGGGACCTCGACATCCGCCATTCCCGTCCAGCCCGACGGCGTGACCTCCTGGGCGCGGTACTCGTCCGCGGTGAGACCCACCGCCGCCGCTTTCACCCGCAGCGGGATGTCCTTGGTCACCAGGGTCACGACCGAGGCCGGGTCCTCCGCGGCCAGGTTGAGCGCGCAGACCAGGATCCGGGCGTCGTTCGAGTCGGTCCGGAAACCGGCCGGGAGCACCGAGGGGTCCTGGTGGTTGAGCTCAACGTGCAGCGTGCCGCCGTGGTCGCCGATCGGGACCGGGGTGTCGAGCCTGCCGTGCCGCAACCGCAGATCGTCCAGCATGCGCAGGGCGGTGCGGGCGAACCAGCCGAGTTCGGGGTGGTGCCGCTTTCCCTCCAGTTCACTGATCACCACGAGCGGCAGCACCACGTTGTGCTCGGCGAACCTGGTCATCGCCCAGGGGTCCGAGAGCAGAACGGAGGTGTCCAGCACGTAGATGTGGCGGGTGGGGGTGGTACGACGCGAGGCGCCGCGGGAGGAACTGCGGGAAGAACCTTGGCCGGCGGAACGCCTGGCCGAACGCGGTGCGGTCACGGCAACTCCCTGACGAACGCGGCACGGCGTCCGCTTTCCTCGTTGGGCCGGTCCTAGGCCCCTGGCTCGGCGGCTCGCCTCAGGCGGGTCGCCAACGAGGGCCCGGTGCCGGCCCTCTCGCGCTAGTGACTGCCACGACCAGGGCCTCCCGGGACGAGCCGCATGCGCACGACCCGTCACTTCGGAAGTTACCTGCGTTCTGGCCTGCCGCGCAGGCTGCCACACAGGTGATTCGCCAAGTCGTCACCGGCCCGACACACGCCGGGCACACCGGAACGACGCCTCAGAAGCTGAGAATCCGCAGTTCAGGGCCGGTACGGGCGGCAGCCGGTCACCTGATGGTCACCTGGTCAACATCCTCCGTAAGGGGGATGCTGATCACAATAAGTAGTTGATCTTCTCGATCCACGACGCCGTCCGGGATCGCCGCCGCTGCGACGATCGCCCTGCGTAGCAGGTGGAACGCGGCGCGCAACCGGGACGCGCCGGGAAAGTGCAACAAATCGAACTACACCGGATTAGGCGATATTGACCATTACCGGGTCACACAATCGTGGAATTCGCCCGGTGAGGCCGCCATGGCCCGAGTAGTTTCTTGCCCTGAGAACAGCGGGACTCTCGTGGTTCTCGGCAAGATCCCCGACTTCAGGAGTGTGGACAAAGTGATGAAGAAGGCTGGTGTGATTGCCGCCGCCGCGGCCGGTCTGCTGATGCTCGGCGCCCCGGCTTTCGCCGGTGAGGGCCACGACATGGGTGGCATCAACGGTGCGAAGCACGGCCAGGTCGGCCTGGTCAACCTGAACGACATCGACATCGTCAAGGACATCAACATCAACGGCGTCGTGGGTGCCTGCGGCAACAACGTCGGCGTGCTGGGCGGCGCTGTGCCGATCCTGTCCCCGTCGATCACCGGCAGCTGCGCGGCCGGCGGCATCGTCGACGGCGAGTGACTCAGCTCTGACTGACTCACCAGCGCGAAGGGCGTCGGGCCTCCCGGCGCCCTTCGCGCTTTTTCGTGCCCGGAAATACGCCATCAATCGATCGGGCGATCCACTGACACAGCGTGATCATGATCGGTGAATGCCCAGGAACAGCGACACGCGAGGTCAGCCGGATATCACCGGAATGGGGATTGTTGGCCGCCTGCCTTCACACGATAGGGGAATCCGGGCCGGTATTCCGGTGGATCGGGAGTAGGTTCTTGCGACGAGAGAGCCGCAATTGTTCTCGAATACCACCCCGTACCCAAGGAGCGTGTTGAAGTGTTGAAGAAGGCTGGTGTTGTTGCCGCCGCCGCGGCGGGCCTGCTGATGCTCGGCGGACCGGCATTCGCCGGTCAGGCCCACCACCGCGACATCAACTCCGCGCACAACGGCCAGGTCGGCCTGGTCAACCTGAACGACATCGACATCGTCAAGGACATCAACCTCAACGTGATCGTCGGCGCCTGCGGCAACAACGTGGGTGTCCTGGGTGCCGCTGTGCCGGTGCTGTCCCCGTCGATCACCCACAGCTGCGCTGAGGGTGGCATCGAGGACTGACACCCTCCAGGTGTCCAAGCGCCGGGAGCCCACGGGGTTCCCGGCGCTTTCCCATGCCGGGACCACAAAGCCCGCGCGCGAGGTGAGCTAGGAGCCGAAGCGGCGGTGGCGGATGGCGAAGTCCCGCATCGCCCGCAGGAAGTCGGTCCGGCGGAAGTCGGGCCAGTAGGCCTCGCAGAACCACATCTCGGAGTAGGCCGACTGCCAGAGCAGGAAACCCGACATCCGCTGCTCCCCCGAGGTCCGGATGACCAGGTCGGGGTCGGGCTGGCCGGAGGTGTACAGGTGCTCGGCGATGTGGTCGACGCTGAGGACCTCGGCGAGCTCCTCGATGGAGGTGCCGGCCTCGGCGTGCTGCAGCAGGAGCTTGCGGACGGCGTCGGCGATCTCCCGGCGGCCGCCGTAACCCACCGCGGCGTTGACTTTCAGGCCGCCACGGCCGCGCGTACGCGCGGCTGCCGCCGTCAGCTTGTCCGCGACCTCGGACGGGAGCACGTCGAGCGCTCCGAGGATCTGGAGCTGCCACTGGCGGCCCGGCTCGGCGAGCTCGTCCACCACGTCGGTGATGATCTCCAGCAACGGCACCAGCTCCGAGTCCGGCCTGCTGGTGTTGTCCGTGGAGAGCATCCAGAGCGTGACGACCTCCACACCGGACTCCTGGCACCACTCGAGCAGGTTGTGGATGCGCTGCGCGCCGGCCCGGTGCCCGTCGGAGACGTCCGTGAACCCGGCCTCTCGCGCCCACCGGCGGTTGCCGTCCAGCATGACGGCCACATGCCGCGGCCGTTGCAGGCCTTTGACCTGCCACGACAGCCGACGCTCATAAAGGCCGTAGACGATGTCGGCAGCGCGCCTACGTATCCAACTCCGGGCCACGTCCGAACAGGTTACCCACATCGGGCGACGAGGACATGATCGCCCGCATGCACCGCATACAACCTGTGAACACCCTGTGGAGACGGGTCTGGGGGCTGTCGGGCCTACCTACGGTCCCGTAACCTCAACGATCGTGACCGCTGCGACCATCGAACGGCCAACACCCGCTGACAAGCCGAGCATGCGGGGCAAGCTCCACTTCTGGTCCTTTTTCGTCTCGATCGCCACGGGCGCGGCCCTGATCTCGCTCGCGGCGTCGACCGTATCCGGAACGGCTGCCCTCGCGACATCGATTTACGGCGCCACAGTGCTCGGCCTGTTCGGCGTGAGCGCGCTGTACCACCGGACGTGGTGGGAGAGCGAGCGGACCAGGGCGTGGATGAAGCGCCTGGACCACTCGATGATCTTCCTGTTCATCGCCGGCACCTACACGCCGTTCTCGCTGCTGGCCATGCCGCGGGACACCGGCCTGGTCGTGCTGGCCGTGGTCTGGGGCGGCGCGCTGGCCGGGACGGCGATGAAGCTCGCCTGGCCGCACGCCCCGCGCTGGGTCGGTACGCCGATCTACATCGCGCTGGGCTGGGTCGCCATCTTCGTCCTGCCCGACCTGCTGTCCCACGCCGGTGTCGCCGCGCTGGTGCTGATCCTGGTCGGCGGCCTGTTCTACACCGTCGGCGCGGTCTTCTACGCCACGAAGTGGCCGAACCCGTGGCCCGGGCACTTCGGCCACCACGAGTTCTTCCACGCCGCCACGATCCTCGCCGCCATCTGCCACTACGTGGCGATCTGGCTGGCCATGTACCCCTAGCTCGTCGTTGCAACCCCGGCCCCCGCGCCGTCCGTAGGTAACACCGGGACAAGGCGCGAGGGGGTCGGATGAAGGACGACACGGCGTTCCGTGACTTCGCCAGGAGCAGGACCCTGCCGCTGCGCCGCACGGCGTACCTGCTGTGCGGGGACTGGCATCTGGCGGAGGATCTCGTCCAGACGGCGTTGCTCAAGCTCTACAAGGCCTGGTCGAAGGTGCACGCCGGTGGTGCGCTGGACAAGTACACCCGCCAGATCCTGCTGCGCTGCTGGCTGGACGAGCAGCGCAGGCCGTGGCGGCGCCGGGAGAGCCGGGACGGTGTCGTCCCGGACACCCAGCACGTCGACCGGAGTACCGGCATCTCCGATGCCCTGCTGATCGCTCTCGCGCAGATCCCGCCAAAACAACGTGCCGCAGTCGTCATGTGCTACTGCGGGGACCTCCTGGAGGCCCTGCGGTCATCGCCCGGCTGGAACCGGCCGAGAGGAGCAGGTACTGGACGAGCACCAGATCACCGAAGGGCTGCGCACCCTCACGCTCAGGGAACCCGCGCTCGGGTTCGACCCCGACGACATCGCCGAGCTGGGCGCGAAACGCCGGCGCAACCGCCGCGCCAGCCTGGCCGCGGGCGCCGGAACCCTCGCGGTGGCGGCTGTCGCGGCTTTCGTGGTGGTGAACACCGGGGGCCGCGATTCCCTGGGCACTCCGATCACCGCCGCGACCCAGGTCCCGGCCAGCCGGCACCCGCAGTCACCGAACAAACCAACCGATCCGGCACATGACCTCACCAAGCAGGTGAACCGCAACCGCGACCACCTGCTGCGGGTCCTGCCGTCGATCAAGCCCGACGCCAAGGAGATCGAGGTCATCCAGGCCGGTCAGGACTACCCGGACGAGGCCATCGGCTGGGACATGACCAGTGCGACGATCCAGTTCCGGGACGGCATCGGCCCCGCATCGATCAACGTCGTGGTGTCCGGGAAGGGCGCCGGCCGGATCCGGTCCGGGCCGGACGAGTGCGACTCGCAGCCCGAAGTGGGTGGCTGCGAACGCCTTCCCCAGCCCGACGGCAGCGTCGTGGTGATCAAGAACGTCCGGGTGCCGGGCGACAACAAGATCCCGCGGGAACGCGGCGCGACGCACTTCCGCACCGACGGCACGACCGTGTTCATCTACAACACGACCGGGTTCTCAGTGTCCACGGCCGCGCGCTACGGCCTGCCGAACAACAACCCACGCAGTGACTACCCGCTCAACGACGCGGCGCTCGTCACACTGGTCACCGACCGCCAGTTCAACGTCGACTGAGGTTTCCGGGGGAACAGGGCAGTTCTTGTTCCCCCGGAAAGTCATGACAGCAACGTCTTACAGCTCAGGGCCCTTGGCGCGCAGGTCGTCCACCTTGGACATGGCCTCGCGCAGCTCGCCCAGCCAGGACTCGGCGTGCTGGCCGACCAGGCGCACGGCCCAGGCCAGCGCCTCCGAGCGGGACCGGGCCACGCCCGCGTCGACCAGGGTGTCGAGGATCAGCCGCTCGGGCTGGCGCAGCCGGGTCATCACCGGCGCCGAGATCGTGGTGAACAGCTCCTCGGACGAGCCGCACCTGGCGCCCCAGGCGATCTTGCGGCCGTAGCGGTGCTCGGCCTGCCGCGCGATCTCGATCCGCTCGTCGCGGGTCTGCTCGCGGTACCGGCTGATCCGGCCGGCCTCCGCGGCCGCCCGTGCCGCGTCGTCCTCGAACTCGCCCTCCGGCGCCGCGAGCGTGCCGACGATGATGATCTCCTCGCGGTCCACCGACACCGTCGGGGGCTCCGTGTACCAGTCATCCGGCAGGCGTCCGGCGAACCATGCCGCCGCGTCGTCGGCCGACGGCAGGTCGGCCTGCTGCCAGCCGCCCCGGCCGTGCCCTCGTCCGCCGTGCCAGCCTCCGCGTCCCATATGCCGCACTCCAAACATGACGTACTCCGTAGCTCTGATTACATCATTACATCACTACTGAAGCTACGCCTGTTCCATGTGCAACGGCAGCGTGTTCACTGAGAGCTAAGGGCGGCCTCGAGCTCGGCAACTGTGGTCACCGGGCGGTCGCACACATACCCACGGCACACGTAAGCGGCCGGTTTTCCGTCGACCAGGGGACGGTCGGCGAGCAGCGGTACCGAATCGGGCGATCCCGCGAGCACCACCGCTCCCCCGGGTGCCTTCGCCAGCGCGACCGCCAGCAGTTCGGGTGAAGTTCCGGAGATGGCCACCTGGATCGGTCCCTGCAGCATCGCGGTCGCCACGCCGAGCCAGTGCCCGGCGAACCGCGGCGCCCTAGCGGCCAGCAACCCGGCGCGCGCAACCGCTTGCTCTGCCGCGTCCCGATAGGTCCCCGCGCGCGATGAACCGACCAACGAGGACGCCGTGAGCAGGGCGGATGCCAACGCGGACGCGCCCGAGGGCGAGGCGTTGTCGCTCGGGTCGGCGGGCCGGTGCACCAGGGCCTCGGCATCGTCGGCCGTGTCGAAGTAGGCCCCCGGGTTCTCCGAGTCGGCGAACCGCTCGAGTGCCCAGTCCAGCAGTTCCACGGCCCCGTCCAGCCAGCGGATCTCGCCGGTGGCCTGGTGCAGTGCCAGCAGCCCGGACGCCACACACGAGTAGTCCTCCAGCACACCCGCGGAGGTGCCGACAACGCCATCACGCGAGGTCCGCCGCAACCGGCCGTTGACCATGTGCACGTCGAGCAGCAGCCCGGCGGCCCGGCGCGCGGCCTCGATCAGCTCCGGCGCGTCGAACACCGCCCCGGCCTGGGCCAACGCCTCGATGGCCAAGCCGTTCCAGGCGGCGACCACCTTGTCGTCCCGGCCCGGCTGCGGCCGCTTCGACCGGAACTCCAGCAACGCGGCCCGGACCCGGTGGAACCGGTCCCAGTCGTTCGGCTCGATCAGCATCTGCAGGGTCGACGTCCCGTGTTCGAACGTGCCTTCATCGGTCACCTCGAACAGCGAAGCGGCCCACTCACCGTCCTCGGCGCCGAGCACATCGACGAGCTGGGCGGGCTTCCAGACATAGGTCAGCCCTTCGACGCCGTCGGTGTCGGCGTCCAGCGAGGCCGCGAAGCCGCCCTGCGGTGTGCCGAGGTCGCGCAGGATGAAGCCGGCGGTCTCGGTGGCGATCCGCTCGTACCGGGACCGGCCGGTCAGCCGGGCCAGATGGGTGTACACCCCGAGCAGCAAAGCGTTGTCGTACAGCATCTTCTCGAAGTGCGGAACCACCCAGCCGGCGTCCACGCTGTACCGCGCGAACCCGCCGGCGAGCTGGTCGTAGATGCCGCCCGCGGCCATCGCCGACGCCGTGTACTCCACAATGGACAGAGCATCCGCGGACCCGGTCAGCTCGTGGTGGCGGGTCAGGAACTCCAGCACCATCGACGGCGGGAACTTCGGCGCCCCACCGAAACCGCCGTTCTTCCGGTCGAAGTCGCCGAGCAGCGACACCACCGCGCCATCGAGCACCGCGCTGTCCACAGCGGACGTCGGCAGGGCTTCGGAATGCCGCGCCAGCGACGTCACCAACTTGCCCGCGGCGGTCCTGACCTCATCGGACCGTTGCTGCCACGCCTCGACGACGGCTGCCAGGAGCTGCTTGAACGACGGCATGCCGCCCCGGGGCGTCGGCGGATAGTAGGTGCCGCAATGGAACGGCTCGCCGTCCGGCGTCAGGAAGCACGTCATCGGCCAGCCGCCGTGCCCGGTCATCGCCTGCGTGGCGGTCATGTAGACCGCGTCGATGTCCGGCCGTTCCTCGCGGTCCACCTTGATGTTCACGAAGTTCGCGTTCATCAGCGCGGCCGTGTCGTCGTCCTCGAACGACTCGTGTGCCATCACGTGGCACCAGTGGCAGGCCGCGTACCCGATGGACAGCAGCACGGGCACATCGCGGTCCCGCGCCTCCGCGAACGCCTCCGGTGACCACTGCCACCAGTCGACCGGGTTGTCTGCGTGTTGCAACAAGTACGGGCTGGTGGCCTCGGCCAGACGATTCGGCATGCTTTCAGGGTAGTTCCGCAAACAAGGTGAGAGCTGACGGGTGAATCGGGATACTGCGGAGCGTGTTGCTCACCCTGACCACGACCCACCAGCCCGCGACCGACCTCGGCTTCCTGCTGCACAAGCATCCCGAACGGGCCCAGTCCTTCCCGGTCGCGGCCGGTACCGCGCACGTCTTCTACCCGGTCGCGACCGAAACCAAGTGCACGGCCGCGCTGCTGGTCGACATCGATCCGATCGAGCTGGTGCGGGGCAAGCACAACAGCGCGTTCAGCCTGGCCCAGTACGTCAACGACCGCCCGTACGCGGCCGGGTCGATGCTCGCGGTCGCGTTGGGCACGGTGTTCCGCACGGCCATGAACGGCATCAGCGGCAGGCAGGAGCTGGCGGACGAGGCGATCCCGCTGGCGATCCACGTCCCGGCGCTGCCCGCGCGCGGCGGAACCGACCTGGTCACGAGGATGTTCGAGCCGCTGGGCTGGGATGTCCGCGCGACGACGGTGCCCTTGGATCCGGCCTTCCCGGACTGGGGTGACGCTCCGTACGTGGACTTGCACCTGACCGGGACCATGCGGCTGTCGGCCGCCCTCCGGCACCTGTATGTGCTCCTGCCGGTGCTGGACAACGCGAAGCACTACTGGGTCACCCAGGAGGAGATCGACAAGCTGCTGCGGGCCGGTGAGGGCTGGCTGGCCGAGCATCCGGAACGCGCGCTGATCAGCCGCCGGTACCTGGCTCACCGCAACGCGTACGTCCAGGTTGCCTTGACACGCTTGGCAGAAGCCGACGAGGCCGAAGAGGACGAGCTCGACAACGCATTGGCGGAGCCGGTTGTGGCCACCGAGCCGAATCGGGCGCAGCCGCTTGCCGTGCTGCGCCGGGAAAACGTCATTGCGCAGCTCAAGGCCGCCGGTGCGCGGAGGGTGCTCGACCTGGGCTGCGGTGGCGGCGCGTTGTTGCGGGATCTGGTCAAGGAGCCGGAGTTCACCGAGATCCTCGGCGTGGACGTGTCCGCGAGCGCGTTGGCGATCGCCGCCCGCCGGTTCGAACGTTCGCCGGATCGTGTGAAGGCACGACTTGCTCTGCGTCAGTCCGCACTCACGTATGTCGACCAGTCCCTGATCGGGTACGACGCGGCCGTTCTGATGGAGGTCGTCGAACACGTCGACGAGAGCAGGCTGCCTGCCTTGGAACGCAGTGTTTTCGGCTCGGCCAAGCCGCGCACGGTCATCGTGACCACGCCGAACGTCGAGTACAACGTGCGGTTCGAGACGTTGCCGCAAGGCAAGCTCCGGCACGGGGACCACCGGTTCGAGTGGACGCGGGCCGAGTTCCGTGACTGGGCCGATGGCGTCGCCGGACGCAACGGCTACACGGTCCGCTATCTCCCCGTCGGTGACGACGATCCCGAGGTCGGCCCGCCGACCCAGCTCGCGGTGTTCGAGGTGTCCGCATGAGACTGTCCATCCCAGACATGGCGCTGGTCGTCCTGGTCGGTGTGTCCGGCTCGGGCAAGTCCACGTTCGCGCGCAGGCACTTCGCGGCCACGCAGGTGCTGTCCAGCGACTACTTCCGCGGCCTGGTGTCCGACGACGAGAACGACCAGTCCGCGACCGAACCCGCTTTCGACGCGCTGCACTACGTCGCGGCGAAACGGTTGCAGGCGGGCAGGGTCACGGTCATCGACGCCACCAACGTGCAACGGTTCTCCCGTCAGCCCTTGCTGAACCTGGCCAAGCAGCACAACGTGCTGCCCGTGGCGATCGTGTTGGACATGCCCGAAGGCCTGTGCGTGGAACGGAACGCGACCCGTGCGGACCGCGACTTCGGTGCACACGTCATCCGGCGACAGCGCAACGAACTGCGCAAGTCGTTGCACAGCCTAGAAAAGGAGGGCTTCCGGCGGGTGTACGTGCTGCGTACCCCGGAAGAGGCGGACGAGGCCGAGATCGTCGTCGAGCCGTTGCTGAACGACAAACGCCAAGAGACCGGGCCGTTCGACGTGATCGGCGACGTGCACGGGTGCCGCGCGGAACTGGAGGAACTGCTGGTCGAACTCGGGTACGTGCTGGAACGCGACGAGGAAGGGCGCCCGGTCAACGCCGCGCACCCGGAGGGTCGCCGTGCGGTGTTCGTCGGCGACCTGGTCGACCGGGGGCCGGACACGCCCGGCGTACTGCGGCTCGTGATGGGCATGGTCGAGGCCGGGCATGCCTTCTGTGTCTGCGGAAACCACGAGCAGAAGCTGGTCCGGGCGTTGCGCGGGAGGAAGGTCCGGATCTCGCACGGGCTCGCCGAGTCGCTGGACCAGCTGGGCGCCGAATCGGAGGACTTCCGCAAGCGTGCCGAGCGGTTCTGCGGCGACCTCATCGCGCACTACGTGCTCGACGGCGGCAAGCTCGTCGTTTCGCACGCGGGTCTGCCGGAGCATTACCACGGGCGCGCGTCGGGTGCCGTCCGTAGCTTCGCGCTGTACGGGGACTCCACCGGCGAGACCGACGAGTACGGCCTGCCGGTGCGCTATCCCTGGGCCAACGACTACCGCGGTCGCACGATGGTCCTCTATGGACACACGCCGACGCCGACCGCGGAGTGGGTCAACGGGACCATGTGCCTGGACACCGGGTGCGTGTTCGGCGGCAAGCTGACCGCGTTGCGCTACCCCGAGCGCGAGGTCGTTTCCGTTCCGGCGCACCAGGTCTGGTACGAGCCGGTGAAGCCGCTGATCGCCGCGCCCGAGCTGCCGCCGGTCGGCCGGCGCGACCCGGACGTGCTCGACCTCGGCGATGTCACGGGCCGGCGGATCGTGGAGACCCAGCACCACGGCCGCATCTCGGTGCGCGCGGACCAGGCCGCGGCGGCGTTGGAGGTGATGAGCCGGTTCGCGGTCGACCCGCGCTGGCTGCTGTACCTGCCGCCGACGATGAGCCCGACCGAGGCGTCGGCGCTACCGGACGTGCTGGAGCACCCGCGTGAGGCGTTCGCCGGGTATCTGGCGGACGGGGTGCGAACCGTTGTGTGCGAGGAGAAGCACATGGGTTCGCGTGCGGTCGTGCTGGTGTGCCGGGACTCCGGGCTGGCCCGGTTTGGGATCGACGGCAGCGGCGCGGTGTACACGCGGACCGGCCGTTCGTTCTTCGGGCCCGCGTTGACCGAGGAGCTGCTCGTGCGGGTCCGCGCCGGGATCGGCGGATTGTGGGATGAGCTGAACACCGACTGGCTGCTGTTGGACGCGGAGCTGATGCCGTGGAGTGCCAAGGCGGGCGGGTTGATCGCGCACCAGTACGCCCCCGTCGGCGCGGCGGCGACGATGGCGCTGGACGCGTCGATCGACGTGCTGTCCAAAGCGGACGCTCGCGGGATCGATGTGGCCGAGCTGCTCGGCCGCACACGCTCGCGGTCGGCCAACGCCGCCGGCTACCGGGAGGCATACCGGCGTTACTGCTGGCCCACTGACGGCTTGCAGGGTGTGACGTTGGCGCCGTTCCAGATCCTCGCGGCCGAAGGTCAGTCGTTCGCGGACAGGCCGCACTCCTGGCACCTGGAGATCGCGGATCGGTTGGTGGCCAACGATCCTGGGCTGTTCACACCAACAAGACGTCTGATCGTCGACACATCCGACGACGAGTCGGTGGCCAAAGGCATTGCCTGGTGGGAGGAACTGACCGCGAACGGCGGCGAGGGCATGGTGGTCAAGCCGATGGCCAACCTCGTGCGCGGACCGAAGGGCCTGGTCCAGCCGGGAGTGAAGGTGCGCGGGCGGGAGTACCTGCGGATCATCTACGGCCCGGACTACACCGAACCGCGGCACCTCGACCGGCTTCGACGGCGTTTCCTGGGCCGGAAGCGTTCCCTTGCCGGAAGGGAGTACGCGCTGGGCATCGAAGCACTCGATCGCGTGGCCCGCGGTGACGCCTTGTGGCGCGTGCACGAGTGCGTTTTCGCCGTGCTGGCGATGGAATCCGAGCCGGTGGATCCCCGGCTGTGAGCGAGGGCGGCCTTCACCCCCGACCCCGTCCGTGAAGGCCGCCCTCAGCTGGGGTTACTTGGCCTCGTAGAACGCGTAGTCGGCCGAGTAGGGGATCGAGGCGGTGACACCGTCGGTGCACGAACCGGTCGGTGCGACGCCGCCCTTGGTCTTCAACCGCTGGATGAAGGTGACCTTGGCGAGCTTGCCCGGACCGCGGTTGCCCACGGACTTGAGCAGCAGCTCGGGAATGGCGTTGGGGACCGGGGAGTTGGCGACCGCGGAACCGGTCACGGAACTGCCGTCCAGCACGGACGTCCACACCGGGCCCTTGGTGTGCAGGATCTCCGGACGGCCATGGCTGGTCAGGATGGCGTCCGGCTGAACGAACGTCCACGCGTTGCTGGTGCACTGATAGGTCTGCACGCCCTTGGCCGGGAACAAGCCGATGAACTTGTTGCCGTCCGGGACTTTGAGCACCTCGGGCACTCTCGGCTGGCCGTACGATGCGCTGGCCGGCGCTGCCGCGCCGATGCCGACCGCCGCCAGAGCGGCGACCGCGAGACCGGCCGTGATCTTCCGTGCACGATTCATTTTTGTTGGCTCCATTGGGTTCCCGACACGCTGGCGACCGCCAGCCACCAAGCACACGGAAACCGGTCGTCATCGGTTCATAACGAACCGGTCTCGTCAGGAGCCGTTCTGCTTGTCTTCGCTCTTGTCTTCGGCTTTCTCCTGCTCAGGTGGGTCGAAACTGGCCGGGACCCGCTTGAGGTGCTTGGTCATGGACCTGGCCAAGAATGCCACCGCGACCAGGAACACAAGCAGCACAAGCAATCCAACTGGCGAGGACTTGCCGAAATCCTCGCCGCGGCCGCCCGGGTCGTCCGGCTTGGGCGGCGGCTGGGCGACCGCCACCATCGCGACCGTGTTCTCAAAAGCCCCGAAGCTCACGCGTTCACCTTCTCCGTGATGCCGGCGAACAGGTCGTCCTCCGGCAGCGTGGTGTCCACCAGCGAGCGGGCCAGCTCGTACTCCTCGAACGGCCACACCTCGCGCTGCAGCTCCAAGGGTATGACGAACCAGCGGCTGTTGGGATCGATCTGGGTGGCGTGCGCGCGCAGGGCGTCGTCGCGGACGTGGAAGTACTCACCGCACTCGATCCGCGAGGTCACCCGGTCGGCGACATCGCCCTTGTCCGGGTCCCACTTCGCCAGCCACTCCTTGTACGGCGACTCCAGGCCGCGCGCCTCCATGGCGTCGTGCATGGCCTTCATCCGGACGCGGGAGAAGCCGTGCGAGTAGTACAGCTTCAGCGGGGTCCACGGCTCGCCCGCCTCGGGATAACGCTCGGGATCGCCCGCGGCCTCGAACGCCGCCACGGACACCTCGTGGCACTTGATGTGGTCCGGATGCGGGTAGCCGCCGTTCTCGTCGTAGGTGACGATCACGTGCGGGCGGAACTCACGGATGACGGCGACCAGCTTGCCGGCCGCCTCCTCGGTCGGGACGAGCGCGAAACAGCCCTCCGGCAGCGGCGGCAGCGGGTCGCCCTCGGGCAGGCCCGAGTCGACATAGCCGAGCCAGTGGTGCTGGACGCCGAGGATCTTGGCGGCCTTGGCCATCTCCTCGCGGCGCAGCTCGGTCATGTTCTCCAGCACGTCCGGCCGGTCCATGGCCGGGTTGAGGATGCTGCCGCGCTCGCCACCGGTCAGGGTGACGACCATGACCTCGTGGCCCTCGGCGACGTACTTGGCCATGGTCGCGGCGCCCTTGCTGGACTCGTCGTCCGGGTGCGCGTGTACCGCCATCAGCCGCAGCTTCTCCGCCATCAGACTCCCTCAACCTTGTGGTTCGGCGCACCCCCGAGTTTCGGCGCCGTACGACCCCGCTCATACTCAGCAAGTACGCGCGCCACATTGTTCCCTGTGGCACCGACTGTATTAAGGGCCGACCCGCCAAGCGGGCCCGCCCCCACCACGATTAGAGGCGGATCGGGAGACTGGTGAGAGCTGAGACCCGCGCCAGCGTCGCCGGGCGTGAGCTGCCGGAAGGGCGGTACGGCTCGGCACGGGCACGGCCCGCGAGCCGGGTGCGCAAGTGGGTGCTCGCCGGGGCCGGTCTGCTGCTGGGGACGGGGATCGCGTACGTCGGGTACGTGAACCTGGGCAGCACCCCGATCGACGCCCAGCGAACCGGGTACAGCGTGGTGGACGCCTCGTCGATCAAGATCACCTTCGATGTGATTCGTGACTCTCCGTCACGCGCGGCGGTGTGCGTGGTGCGGGCCCGGGTCGTCGACGGCTCCGAGGGCGGCCGCAAGGAGGTCCTCGTCCCACCTGGTGGGAGCTCCACCACGGTCACGACGGTGATCCGCAGTTCCGGGGAACCGGTTACGGCCGACGTTTTCGGCTGCTCTTACCAGGTGCCGGCCTACCTGACGGGGGCACCGCCAACGGAGTGAAACCTAAGCCAATTGGCGACAAATCGGACATTTCGGATGCATGATCACTACGGATCGTGTTATCCTCGTACACCGGCACGGCCCCTGGCGGGCCGTGTTTTGGCGTTCCGGGACGTGCCGTGCCGGAACTACCCGGCCCGCGACCCTGCGGGCCCGGAGGTGGACGAGGAGTTGGTGGCCGTGAGCGATACCAAGGTGACCTGGCTGACCCAGGATGCCTACAACCGCCTCAAGCAGGAGCTTGACGAGGCGATTGAGAACCGCCCGGTCATCGCCGCGAAGATCAACGCGAGCCGGGAAGAGGGCGACCTCAAGGAGAACGGCGGCTACCACGCGGCCCGCGAGGAGCAGGGCCAGGCCGAGGCCCGCATCCGGCACCTGCAGGAGCTGCTGCGCAACGCGAAGGTCGGCGAGGCCCCGGCGAACGATGGCCTGGCCGAGCCGGGCAAGGTGCTCACCATCCGCTACGACGGCGACGACGAGGAGGAGAAGTTCCTGCTCGCCACCCGTGAGGAGGGCGCCGAGGGTGAGCTGGAGGTCTACTCCCCCGAGTCCCCGCTGGGCCGTGCCCTGCTGGGTGCCAAGGAGGGCGAGACCCGTGAGTACGAGCTGCCCAGCGGCGCCTCGCAGAAGGTGACCCTGATCAAGGCGGTGCCCTACTCGGCCTGATGCTCAGAGCCTCCGCCGGGGTGCCGGCGGTCGTGTGTCGTCAAAGCGGCGGGTCCGGAGACCTGCCGCTTCGGCATTTCCGGGCGGCCTGCCGCGTCAGGTCGAGAAGGCCAGCCAGCGGCCACGCGACCAGCAGCGGCCGACGGCCGCCACGCGCAGGGCCGAGTGCTCGAACACCGCCAGGCCGATGATGCTGTGGCCGGAGGCGCGGCGGTCGCCGAGCGTCGGGATCGCCGGCGCGGCACCGACGCCCTCAACCGACACCCAGGCCACGGGCCGATGGGTGGCCGCCTCGTCGAGGCGGTCCAGGAAGCGCAGGCGGGCTTCGAGTGAGAACTGCGACAACGCCCACGTCGTGAGGACCACCGGCAGAGCGTTCGCGGGCACGCGGGCGAGGGCGTCGGGCAACAGGTCGACGGCGTCACCTCGCAGCAACAGCGGCGGGGCGGTCGCGGCCAAGGCCATCTCCGCGTCGAGCCGCTCGGCCTGTTCCCGCTGTTCCGGCGGTAGACAGGCGCGCAGCCATCGGGCGTCGTCCGGGACAGTCACGTCGAGCGGGTCGAGATCGATGCCGATCCGGGTGACGACCTCCGGCATGGCCCAGGTGGGGATGGGCGCGCGTCCTCTGACCGTGGACCCCATCCGCACGGGCGATGCTGGGTCACCCAGTGTCGTCCCGTCGCTGTACTCGAGAGCCACTCGATCGACGTTGAGGTTGAGGGCGGCGGAACAGCCCACGTCGATCAACCCGATCGTGTCCGCGCCCATGCGGTGCGTCACTTCGGCGATGGCCGGATAGAGCACGGCGCAGCGCCCGGTCTCGTGGGTCCGCGTCTCCCGGCGGGTGACGATGTCCACGACTTCGCCGGTCCGGCCCAGCAGGGTGTCGATCGCCGCACTGGCGACTGCCTCGCCGTCCGCGTCGGCGTAGGCCGCAGCGAGCGCAGGGGCTTTTCCGGCGAGGGCGAGGTCGTGCAGCGCCGCCAGGATCAGTGTGGGGTGCCGTTTGCGTGGTGGCGCCGCCTCGATGGCGCGCAACGCCTCGTCAGACTCGCTCAGGGCGATGGCGACCCGCTGGTACAGCGGCGAAGTCTCGGCCGGCGCGAAGTGCCGGTACGCCTGGTCAAGCGTGCGCGCGGGGGCTGCGTTTGCTGGCATCGCCGCCATTCTAGGCAGGAGTCAGGCGTCGGCGACCCGTTCCAGCAACGGGCGGAATCTCGGCGGGATCGGCGTGGAGAGGGCGATCGAGGTGGACATCCGGTTCACGCCCGGGACGTTCACCACGTCGTCGATGACTCGCTGGAGGTCGTCGTTGGAGCGGGCCACCATCCGTACCAGCAGATCGCCCGTTCCGGTGGTGGCGTGCACCTCGCATACCTCATCGATGGCACTCAGACCGCGGATGACCGGGCCGCGGTGACCCTGCGCGATCTCAAGTGTGGCGAATGCGGTGAGGCCGTACCCCATCGCCGCCAGGTCCAGGGCGGGCGGGAAACCGGCCAGGATCCCGGTCCGGACCAGCTTGTCCAGGCGTGCCTGCACGGTGCCCCGGGCGACGCCGAGGCGGCGGGAACACTCCAGGACGCCCAGCCGCGGCTCGTCGGTGAGCAACAGCAGCAGCCGGGCGTCCAGCGAGTCCAGCGGACCGTCGGTCTGGGTTACTTCCACTCCTCGAAGCCTAGGGTCACGTCGTGCGTCGTGTGCTCTCCCTCGGCGAGTTTCAGGTGGTCGACGGTGGGTGCGTAGCCGCTCGCGATGACGGTGTACTCGCCCTCGTCGAGGTTGCCGATCTGGTAGTAGCCGTTGTCGTCGGTCGTGGTGACCGTCATGACCGCGCCGTGCTCGTCGACGATCGTGATGCGGGCCTCGGCGATCGGGACGCCCCGGTGGTTGCGGGCGATACCGCTCAGCTGTGCGCCACTGGAGAGCACGATGTCCTGGCGGATTTCACCCACTTCGGGGACGGACAACGGGATCGCCGTCGGGCGGTGCCCCGGTGCGTTGACCACCAAGGTGTACGGGCCGGCCGCCACACTGGTGAACCGGTAGCTGCCGTCCGTGGCCGAGGCGTGCGAACTGATCACCTCGCCGCTGCGGTCGGTCAACGTCACGGTCGCCGAATGCACCGCCGCACCACCGGGATCCGAAGTGATCACCCCGGCGACCTCACCGGCGCCGAGCAGAGTCACGTCCAGCACCGCGGGTTCGGAGTCCAGCTTCAGCGCGGAGGCGTGCGGGTGGTGTCCCGGCGCGGACGCGATGAGCACGTACGCACCTGCTCCCGGAGCCTGGATGTGGTACCGCCCAGCCGGATCCGCGTTCGCGCGGGCGACCTGCTGTCCGGAGTGGTCGATCAACGTCAGCACGGCGCCACCGACCGCGGCCCCGTCGCCCTGCTGGATCAGGCCGTGGATCCGTTGCCCGGCAAGGACGACCGGCTCCTCGACCTCGGGCTGCGCGTGCTTGCCCGCCGACGGCGCCGGGGTCTCGACCAGGGCGTCGCCGCCCTCGATCATCGCCGCCGCCGCGGGAGCGTTGGTGCGCAACGGGATCTCCTTGATGAACACGGCCACGACGAACGCCAGGATCATCACGCCGGCCGCGCACAGGAACACCAGCTGGATCGAGTCGGTGAAGCCCTCCAGGAACGGACGGGCCAGCCGCGGGTCGGCCTTCTGCAGGAACGACGAGTCCTGCAACGCCGAGCCCGCGCCGCCACCGCCTTGCAGCGCCGCGAAGACCGGGGCGTTGTTGGGGTTGGCGCGCACCGCTGGGTCGGCCAGCGCGGCCTGGAACGCCGGTGTCGGCGCGATCCGGGTGAACGCGTCCTTGATGTTGTCGCCGACCGTGCTGAACAGCACCGACAGGAACACCGCGACCCCGAGGGTGCCACCCATCTGCCGGAAGAACGTCGCCGAGGCGGTCGACACGCCCATGTCCCGCTGCGGGGCCGCGTTCTGCGCCGCGATGGTCAGCGTCTGCATCGACATACCGAGACCGAGACCGAACACGGCCATGTACACCATCGGCTGCCACAGTGGACTGTCCACTTCGACCTGGTGGAACAGCAGCATGCCGCCGGTCAGGAACAGCGAGCCGATCACCGGGAAGATCTTGTAGCGGCCGGTCCGCGAGGTGATCTGGCCGGAGATGGCCGAGGCGACCATGATGCCCAGCATCATCGGCAGCATCAGCAGACCTGACTGGGTCGGGCTTTCGCCCTTCACGATCTGCAGGTACTGCGGGACCATCGTGATCCCGCCGAACATGCCCACACCGAGGATGACACCGGCGATGATGACCATGGTGAAGGTGGAGTTGCGGAACAGCCGCAACGGGATCAGCGCGGCTTCCTTCATCTTCGACTCGACCAGGCCGAACAGGATCAGCCCGACCACGCCGATGCCGTAGCAGAGCAGCGCCCGCTGCGAGTCCCAGCCCCAGTCGCGGCCCTGCTCGGCCACGATCAGCAGTGGCACGATGCCGATCACCAGCGTGACCGCGCCCCACCAGTCGATCCGGTGGTCGTGCCGCTCGTGCGGCACGTTGAGCACCCTGGCCACCACGAACAGCGCGACGATGCCGATCGGCACGTTCACCAGGAACACCCAGCGCCAGCCCGCGGTGAACCAGATCTCGTGCTGGCCGGCCAGGTAGCCGCCGAGCACCGGGCCCAGCACGCTGGACGTGCCGAACACGGCCATGAAGTAGCCCTGGTACTTGGCGCGTTCCCGGGGCGAGACGATGTCGGCGATGATCGTGAACGCCAGCGACATCAGACCACCGGCGCCCAGGCCCTGCAGCGCCCGGAAGGCCGCGAGCTGGTACATGCTTTGGGAGAACGTGCAGGCCAGCGAGCCGATCACGAACAACGTGATGGCCAGCAGGTAGAACGGCTTGCGGCCGTAGATGTCCGACAGCTTGCCGTAGATCGGCGTGGCGATCGTCGAGGTGATCAGGTACGCGGTGGTCGCCCAGGCCTGCAGGTCGAGGCCCTTGAGGTCGTCGGCGATGGTCCGGATCGAGGTACCGACGATGGTCTGGTCCAGCGCGGCCAGGAACATGCCCAGCATCAGGCCGGACAGGATGGTGACCACCTGCCGATGGCTCAGCCTCGGGGCGGCCACGGCGGGCGCGGCGGCGGTCTCGGTCATCGGGTGTCCCCCATTGGGTGATAGTTCTCGAAGTCGTCGTTCAGCCGGCGCAGGAGCTGCACCAATGTCCTGCGGTCGGCCGCGGGCCACTGGGCCAGGATCGCCGCCATGTGCTTGGTCCGGGCCTCCTTGGCCCGCCGGAACGCCTCCTCGCCGGTTTCGGTGGCGACGAGCAGGCAGGCGCGGCCGTCCTCCGGGTCGGCCTCGCGCTTGACCAGTCCGTGCTGCACGAGCGAACCGACCTGCCGGCTGACCGTGGACGTGTCGGAGTGCACCGCGTCGGCGAGTGCCGTCGTGCGGTGCGGCCCGGCCGTGACCAGGCGGGCGAGCAGCGCGTATGCCGCCCGTTCGATCCCGTCCGCGGTATGGGTACCCGCGAACTGGGCCTTTGCCCGGTTGATCATGCTGAGCAGGCGGACGAGCTGATACCCGAGGTCCTCGACGATCGCCAGGTCGGCCTCGGTCGCCACCTCAGCAGTCATCACACCCACTCCCGACGAAATAGATTGTTGTCTGTTGCAACTAGTTGCCTGGCCCAAGCATCGACCTTTTTTGCAGACAATGCAAGTTGAGCTTGGGGCGCGGTGGACGGAATGCACACTCTTTCGGTGGCTGTCGGTCTTTGTCTGTACAACCTGTACAGCTGAACGAGTAAGTGTTGCTCATACTGCGTGGTCAGATCGATGCTGGACGGCATGACCGACACTTTGGGACGCCCCGAATCTCAGCTGGACGACGTGAGCTTCGACCAGCTCAAGCAGCTGGTCGGCCTGGTCGAGTACGACTCGGCCAAGGACCCGTTCCCGGTCAGGGCCATGGACGCGGTGGTCTTCGTTGTGGGCAACGCCACTCAGACCGCCTGGTTCTACCAGGTCGCGTTCGGGATGAGCCTGGTCGCGTACTCGGGACCGGAGACCGGCGAGCGGTCCCGCAAGTCCTACGTGCTCAAGTCCGGCTCGGCCCGGTTCGTGATCAACGGCGGGGTGGCCCCGGACAGCCCGCTGCTCGACCACCACCGGCGGCACGGCGACGGCGTGGTGGACCTCGCGCTCGAGGTCGACGACGTCGACCAGTGCGTGCGGCACGCGCGGGCGCAGGGCGCGACCGTGCTGGAGGAGCCGCACGACGTGTCCGACGAGCACGGCACGGTCCGGCTCGCGGCGATCGCGACCTACGGCGAGACCCGCCACACCCTGGTCGACCGGTCCCGTTACACCGGCCCCTACCTGCCCGGCTATGTCGCCAAGGAGAGCTCGGTCCGGCGCCGCGAGGGCGCGCCGAAACGGCTGTTCCAGGCGGTGGACCACTGCGTGGGCAACGTCGAGCTGGGCAAGATGGACTACTGGGTCGACTGGTACAACCAAGTGATGGGCTTCGTGAACATGGCGGAGTTCATTGGCGACGACATCGCCACGGACTACTCGGCGCTGATGTCCAAGGTGGTCTCCAACGGCAACCACCGGGTCAAGTTCCCGCTCAACGAGCCCGCGATCGCCAAGAAGCGCTCGCAGATCGACGAGTACCTCGAGTTCTACGAGGGCGCCGGCGTGCAGCACATCGCGTTGGCCACCAACGACATCATCGCGACCGTCAACGCCATGAAGGACGCGGGCGTCGAGTTCCTCGACACCCCCGACTCCTACTACGACGACCCCGAGCTGCGGTCGCGGATCGGGCAGGTCCGGGTGCCGATCGAGGTGCTCAAGAAGCACCGCATCCTGGTGGACCGCGACGAGGACGGCTACCTGCTGCAGATCTTCACCAAGCCGATCGGTGACCGCCCCACCGTGTTCTACGAGCTGATCGAGCGGCACGGCTCGCTCGGCTTCGGCAAGGGCAACTTCAAGGCCCTGTTCGAGGCCATCGAGCGCGAGCAGGAGCGCCGAGGCAATCTTTAACGGCAAGGCGCCATCAGCTCCGCCGAGGCAATCTTTAACGGCAAGGCGCCATCAGCACCGCCGAGGCAATCTTTAACGGCGAGGCGCCATCAGCACCGCCGAGGCAATCTTTAACGGCGAGGCGCCATCAGCACCGCCGAAGCGATCTCTAACGCCAAGCCGCATCAGCACCGCCGAAGCAATCTTTGCCGGCATCAGGCCACCACCTCGTGAGTACGCTGCGGTACTCACGAGGTGGGTTTGGCCACCTACCGCTCGCGGGCCGCGAGCTGGACTCGGGCTGCCAGCGGGGTCCGTGCCCTCCCCCACCCTCCCAAGGTTGTCATCATTTCGGTGACATCGGTGCTTGTCATCGTTTCGACGACATGTTAAATCTGTGGTGCGCGTTGACGCCAGAGCCGACACGACAGGGAGGAAACGTCATGTTGATGCGCACCGACCCGTTCCGCGAGTTCGACCGGCTGGCCCAGCAGGTCTTCACCAACGCCGCCGGAACCTGGTCGCGTCCCACGGCGATGCCGATGGACGCCTACCGCGCCGGGGACGAGTTCGTCGTCGCCTTCGACCTGCCCGGCGTCGACCCCGACGCGATCGAGGTGAACATCGAGCGGGATGTGCTCACCGTCAAGGCCGAACGCCGCCCCACCAGGACCGACCAGTCGGTCGAGATGCAGGTGTCCGAGCGTCCCCTGGGTGTGTTCTCCCGGCAGTTGTTCCTCGGTGACACCCTGGACACCGACCAGATCAAGGCCGCCTACGACGTGGGCGTGCTGACACTGCGGATCCCGATCGCCGAGCAGGCCAAGCCCCGCAAGATCGAGATCAGCGGTGGGCAGGACACCCGCAAGGAGATCAACGCCTGACCCGGTGATCGCCATGGAGCCGGCTGCGCGGACAGACCCGCAGGAGTTCCTCGCCCTGCCGTGCACGGAGGTTGACGCGATCGTGCCAGCGAACTGATCACGGCCCAGCCGAATCGGCCTCCGGATGGTGGCCACACCAGCCGCTGTCCGGAGGCCGGACCGGATCTGTCCGCCGCCGACGCCACGAACACGAGCATCCAGCCCCACAGCCGAACCCGCTGCGCCACCGCGGTCCCACCCCATCGAGGACACCAGTGACAACGAGTCTGGCTACTGAAAAGCCGCATCGGCCTGCCTACCCGTCACGTCCAGCCGACCGGGAACGTGCCGTGACGCTGATGCCTGTCGTCGAGCAGGCGGACGACGAGATCCTGCCCGAGCTGGCCGAACGCGGCCTACGCCACTACACCGCCCGGGTCGCCGCCGCGGTGGGTGCCGGACCGGAAGCGGCCTGGTGCGAGTGGGCCGATGCGCCGAGTGCCTACATCGCGCTGGACCAGCGGCTGCCCGGTCACCCGGACCGGGACGCGGCGCTGATCTGGACCGCCGAGCGCGGTTGGGCGGTCGCGGTGGAAACCGGCTGCGGGGAGGACCTGTTGATCACCGCCGCGCTGGGCGGCGATGTGCTGCCTGCGGCCGCAACCGTCGCCGCCTGGCTCCGGGCCGTCCGCTCCGGCAAGCGCGTCTCCGCACAGGGGCATCGCAGCGCGGCGGTGAGCACCGACGTCACCCATCGGCTCGCGAACTGGGCCTCCTCCACCTTATCTTCAGCAATGTCTTGACGTAATCTACAGTCTCGACTATAAGAAAAGTATCGGTCAGGAACCTGGTGATGGTGACCTGGGAGTGATCGAGATGGACCGCACGAGCGTTCCCCGCCCCGCGGGACCGGAGGCCGGGCAGCGCGGCTTCGCCGATCTGGTCTGCGCCGACCGACTGTGGGTGCACGCCGAGTTCGACGCGATCATCGCCGCCAACTTCGGCGCCACTGCCGGTCAGCCGGACATTCCCGTTCGCCGTCCACCACGCCCCGCGCGGGATCGCCGTGGTCGTCCCGGTCATGCGGGCCGCACGCTCGGCCCGCCTGTGTGGGCCGGACGTGGCGACCTCACGCGGACAGCCCGCCGGGTGGGGGCTCGGGAGCGGTCTCCTCCGTCACCCCGCGTGGACGCCATCAACAAGTGAAGAGAAAGGGTGAGCGAGCGGCAAGGAGGTGATAGCAGGAGGGCACGGCGCGCCGATGTGACCGAGCCGGTCGTGGCTGCCAGCCCACAGTGCTCGCCGGCAACGACCCAAGAGGAACACCGGCCCGGCGTCTCGTGACGCGATCAAGGCGGCACGTCCCGGCAACGGTTCGCGCATCGATGGTCGTGATTCCCCTCCGGGTGAATGAGCGCGTCTCATCCTTCGCCGACAGCTGAGTCCGATCCCGCCCGCCACAGCTTGGCGCTGCGGCGGGCATCGGATTGCCTCGGGGGTTGACCCTTCGAAATCTGCGTTGCTGGGAACAGGAAACTTCATTCCATCGTTTGTCAGGCACGACGGCGGTAGACCGCCGATCCGGATCCGAGTGGTGTGGAAGGAGACTGTGACATGTTGATGCGTACCGACCCGTTCCGTGAGCTCGACCGGCTGACCCAGCAGTTCTTCGGCACCAACGGG
>NZ_JBFAPA010000022.1:0-246658 GCF_040675465.1 Actinocrispum sp. NPDC049592
ATGACGAACACACCGCCTGGGCCCACCGCACCCAAGATCACCAAACCGCCGCTTGACAAGCCACGGCCCTGGGATGTCTAACCCGCGTGTCCCACATTCACGCACCCCGTGTCCCACACTCACCGCCTCCGAGTTCCACATTCGGCCACCCTGGGATTCCCAGGGTCGGGCTGGATGTGTGACATACCCCCGACGAACGTGGGACACGGGGGCGACGAATGTGGGACACGGGGGCGGTGAGTGTGGGACATGCGTGTTCAGGGGGTGGACCGCGCTGCTGCGCACCGGCGCCGAGGTAGTCGGCTCGATGGTCCGTGAGGTCAGCAAGAACCTCGGTCGCGTGCAGCTGCGATGGCCGCTTGGCCAAGACTGATCCCACCGTCGTTGGCGGGCACCCGGTGATGCGTCAGCACCCGGAAGCCCGCTGACGTCAGCAGTTCCACGGTTCTGCCGGTCAGCAACAGGTTCTGGAACACCCCACCGGACAATGCCACTGTGGACATCGCGTAGGCGTCGCGGAAGTCCATGCAGTTGCGGACGATGACGTCGGCGACGCCATTGTGGAACCGCCCGGCGATGACCGACGGGCTGACTCCCGCCCGGAGATCCTCGGCGGCGGCGCGAAGTTGGTGCAGTTGATGAACGGGTACTGGAACCGCCGGTCCTCGGGGTCGCCGAGCTCCCGCAGGCAGTCGTCGCAGGTCGCGCTGTCCGCGGAGACCAGGGTCTGGCGTTGCCCGGAGGCGTCGCTCGGCACGATCGCGAACCCGGTGAACCCGTTGAGCCCGCCCTCGGTCACCGTCAACCCCACGCCCTGCACAACCCCATCGATCCGCACGTCGCGCCGGATGCGCCCGTCCATCACCACAGTGTCCCTCACAGTCAACTTGACACTGACTAGTTCCGGGTGTCACTGTTCCTGCATGGGGACCTTCCAGGAGGCCACGGCGGTCGAACAGACCGGCCCGGGCGAGTACAAGGTCGTGCTGGACCCGCAGTGGTCCATCGGCACCAAGCTGCACGGCGGGTACCTGCTCGCGGTCGTGGCCCGCGCGGCGGGCGAGGCGGCCAAGGAGCCGCACCTGACCGCGATCAGCGGCACCTTCCCGGCCGCGCCCGAGCCGGGCGAAGCATCCGTGCAGGTCACCGTGCTGCGGTCGGGCGGCTCGCAGACTCAGCTGCGGGCCAGCCTGGTGCAGGACGGCCGGATCTGCCTGGAGGCCCTGGTCGTCCAGGGGACCCTGGCGGACGCCGACCCGTTCTGGTCCAACCTCGAACCGGCCGACATCCCCGCGGAGCAGGACTGCTTCCTGATGCCGGCCACCCCGCCGGGCGGCTTCGCGATCCCGCTGCTGGACGTGGTCGAACAGCGGATCCAGCCCAGCGCCGTCGGGTTCGCGACCGGTCAGCCCGCCCGGACCGGCCGGATCGGCACCTGGCACCGGCTCGGCGACGGCAGCGACTGGGACCCGTTGAGCCTGCTCATCCCGCTGGACCCGGTGCCGCCGATCACCATGGACCTCGGCATCCCCGGCTGGGTTCCGACCCTGCAGATGTCCGCCTACATCCGGCGGCTGCCCGCGCCCGGCTCGGTCAAGGTCCTCATGCACGCCAACGACATCACCGGCGGCCGGATGGACGAGACCGCACTCGCCTGGGACGGCAAGGGCCGCCTGGTCGCCCAGGCCACCCAGTTCGCCGCTGTCAGGATTCCTAAGCCCCCGGCTGGGTGATTCCGCCGCCCATCTGGCCGATCTGGATGACCGGGCCCTGGCTGGTGCCGGACATGCTGTTGTTGATCACCGTGCCGCCGACGCCGGTCTGGTTCGCCGAGGTCCAGAGCTGACGCAGGTTCTCGGCGAACTTGGGGTCGTCCAGCTCGGCCAGCTCCAGGTGCGTGGCCAGGCGCTTCACCTCGATGGAGTCCTCGGGCCTGCCCTCGGCGGCCTCCAGTGCGGCCTTCGCTTCCTTGCGGTTGGCGAACTTGGTCTTCACGAAGTCGTAGACGGACTGCACGCTCTTGGCGGCCAGTGCCGCGGCGATCGAGATGAGGATCGGTTCGGCCATACCCGTCATCGTAACCAGTGCGGGACGATGGACGGATGTCCGCGCAACCGTACCCGTTCGGCCCGGCAGAGGGCCTGACCCCGCATCCGCGTTACGCCGAACTCCGTGAGCCCACAAGGATCTTGGCGCCCTACGGCGGCGAGGCCTGGTTGGTGACCGGCTACCACGACACCAAGACCGTGCTCGCCGACCCGCGGTTCTCCCGCGCCGCCGCGGCGGGCAAGGACAGCCCACGGGCGCGCCCGCCGATCGACTCGCCCGACCAGATCCTGAGCATGGACCCGCCCGGGCACACCCGGTTGCGCCGCTTGGTGGCCAAGGCGTTCACCGTCCGCCGGGTGGAACGGCTGCGGCCACGCATGGCCGAGATCGTCGAGGATCTCATCGACCGCGGGATCACCGATCTGGTGGCGGACCTGGCCTGGCCGTTGCCGACAACCGTGATCTGCGAACTGCTCGGCGTTCCCGCCGCGGACCACACCAGGTTCCGTGAGTGGACCGAGGCGACGCTTGCGTTGCGCGGCCTGGAGGAGATGGCCGAGGCACGGTCCACTTTGAACACGTACTTGGCGGGGCTGATCGCGCAGCGCCGGGACGAGCCCACCGACGATCTGCTCAGCGCCCTCGTGGCGGCGCGTGACGAGGGGGACCGGCTGTCGGAGGAGGAGCTGGTGCGGCTCGGTGTCACGCTGCTCATCTCCGGGCACGAGACCACCGCCAACCAGATCGGCAACTTCCTCTATCTGCTGCTGGAGGATCCGCGCCGCTGGGACGCGCTTTCCGATGTGCCACGGGCGGTCGAGGAGCTGTTGCGGTTCACGCCGATGGGTGTCGTCGCGGACTTCGCGCGGATCGCCACGACGGACGTGGTGCTGGGTGGACAGACGATCAAAGCCGGGGACGCCGTTCTGGTGCAACTGCACGCGGCGAACCGGGATCCGGGCGTTTTCGCGGCGGCGACCGAACTCGATCTCGACCGCGCCGACAACCCGCACGTCGCTTTCGGGCACGGCACCCACCATTGTCTGGGCGCTCATCTCGCGCGCGTCGAATTGCAGGTCGTGCTGAGCACGCTGCGGCGGCGGATGCCTTCTTTGCGGCTCGCCGACCCGTCCAAGGTCGAATGGCGGGTGGACCGGTTGGTCCGCGGACCCGTCGCGCTGCCCGTCGCATAGCACTTTTCCGGCTGGGATTCTCACCGGATGTGGCCCGGTTATGCCTTCGCGGCATAACCTCGCCACGCCGTCGTTACGGAGCCAAATGCGCTCTGGCCTGGTCTTTCTTCTGTGAGTCAGATCACGATTTCCGGTTAAACCGGGTTCGCGCCGATTCCGTGTGTTGACCGAGCGGCCATGCGGAGCACCCCGCACCGGCCCCGGTCAGCACAGGAGAGAATCCCCATGTTCCGTAAGCATGTTGTGTCCCTTGCCGTCCTCATCACGGCTGGAATCGGCGTTCTGAGCGCTTGTGGCAACGAGTTGCCGGGTTCGGCGCAGGCCGTTGACAACAAGGCGGCCACCGCCGAGACCTCGTCCGCGTCCACTTCGGACCAGCCGGTGAACCTGTTGTCCGGCACGCCGAAGGCGAACAACGCGCCGCCGAACACCGGCGACTGGGCGTCGGTGGACGCACCCAAGGAGTCCGCGCAGAAGTGGGTCGCGGTGATCGCGGGCAAGGCAGGCAACCTGGACCCGGTCGTGCTGAACGGCGCGGGCTTCACCCTGTACCGGTTCGACAAGGACACGGCCAAGCCGTCCAAGTCGAACTGCAACGGCGACTGCGCCAAGACCTGGCCGCCGCTGACCGTGGCCCACGGCGGGAAGGTGTTCTTCGACGGCGTCAAGCGCTCCGACATCGGCTTCGTCACGCGGGACGACGGTTCGCTGCAGGTGACCATCGGCGGCTGGCCGGTCTACAAGTTCGCCAAGGACACCAAGCCCGGTGACACCAACGGCCAGGGCGTCGGCGGCACCTGGTTCGGCGTGCAGCCCAACGGTCAGAAGTCCGGCGTCAACAACGGTGGCGGTGCCGGCAACGGCGACGGTGGTGCCAAGGCCAACAGCGCGATCTTGTTCGACGACGCGAACTTCAGCGACAACGGTGCGTCACAGGGCGTGGCCGGCAAGGGCTGCCAGAACCTGTCGCGGCCGGACGTGACCTCGTCAGTCAAGGCCACGGGCTCGCTCAAGCTGTGGACCGAGAAGGACTGCAAGGGCAAGTCCATGGTGATCAACGGCGACGTGCCGGACCTGAAGTCGATCGGTTTTGACAACACCCTCGCGTCGGTCTTCTTCGGCTGACAGTTGTGACCAGTGCCCCGGCCCGCGTGGCCGGGGCACACGGCTGTTGCGGGCGGTCCCGCCTTGTTGCATAGTTCGGCGGTGGGCATTGTGACTCCAGGTTTTCGCGGCCGGGCGAGGCCGGATCCCAGCCGGGTTCCGCCGGGCCAGTACCTGACGCACGATTTTCCCGTCCTGTCCGCCGGTCCGACACCCCGCGTGTCCACCGAGCGCTGGGAGTTCACGGTCACCACCGAGACCGGCGAGAAGCACAGCTGGTCGTGGGCGGACCTGATGCGGCTGCCGATGGAGAAGCCGACGGTGGACATCCACTGTGTCACGCAGTGGTCCAAACTGGACACGCACTGGAAGGGTGTCCCGATGGACGCCTTCCTGTCCGAAGTGGACACCGCGGCCGACTTCGCCATGGTGACCAGTTACGGCGGCTACACGACGAACCTGCCGCTGGAGGACCTGCTCGACGGGCAGGCCTGGCTGGTGCACCAGTACGACGGCGAGCCGCTCACCCCGGACCACGGCGGCCCGGCGCGGCTGCTCGTGCCGCACCTCTACTTCTGGAAGTCCGCCAAGTGGGTCAACGGGATCCGGCTGATGCTCGACGACGAGCCCGGGTTCTGGGAGTCCAACGGCTATCACGACTATGGGGATCCGTGGCGGGAACAGCGGTATCAAGGCGACTAGGGTGGCGCGTCGCCACGCTCGTCGACATCGTCAGGGAAACGGCGACGGCCAGCACACTCGTCCTCGACGTGCCGGGCTGGCCGGGGCATCTCGCCGGTCAGCACATCGACCTGCGGCTGACCGCTGAGGACGGGTACACCGCCCAGCGGAGCTACTCGATGTCCGCGCCCGCCGACGGCGACCGGGTCGAGGTCACCGTTCAGCGGGTCACCGATGGCGAGGTCTCGCCGTTCCTGGTGGACGAGTTCACCGTCGGCAGCCCCATCGAGATCCGCGGGCCGGTCGGCCGCTGGTTCGTCTGGCGCCCCCGGGACACCGCCCCGGTGCTGCTGATCGCGGGCGGCTCCGGGATCGTGCCGCTGATGTCGATGATCCGCGCCCGCAGACAGGAGCACTCGAAGGTCCCGTTCCGGCTGATCTACTCGGTCCGCACCCCCGAGGACCGCTGTTACGCGACCGAACTGGCCCGCCCCGACGGCGGCCTGGACGTCTCGTACGTCTACACCCGCCCATCCGACGGCCCGCGCCGGCGGATCGGCATCGTCGACATCACCACCGGCGGCTGGCCGCCCGACTTCGCGCCGCAGTGCTTCATCTGCGGCCCCAACGGCTTCGTCGAGACCGCCGCGAACATCCTGATCGCCCTCGGCCACGACACCCACCGGATCAAGACAGAACGGTTCGGCTGACCTCCCCGGGCAACACCAGGCACGGCGTCCCGGACCGCTCGATCCGGCGCGCGATCGCCCGCGAGTAGCTGTCCTGCGAGAACATCACCACCGCGTGCACATCCGCCCCCTGGATCGTCTCCAGCAGCGCGGACACCCCCGGCCCGAACCCCGGCTGAGCATCGGTGAACACCTTGCTGAGCAACCACCCCTGTTCATACGTCCAGCACGTCAACAGATCCTGCCGCGCCCGCAACGCCACAACGTCCGGCGCCCACACATACCCATGCACACGGGGCTTACCCGTCTCCTTGACCGCCGAGGAGAGAACACGCACCCGCACAAGAGGAAGAGCCGGGACACGGTCACGAATAGTCACTGGGGACTCCAAAGTGTGCTTCTCGCGGCGAACGACACCAACGAGACGCCAGTGAAGAACCCCCATGACGCAGCTCACGCCAAACTTTTTGGGAACTTCCGCCCACCCCACCTCACCCACGCGCGCCCACCGCCCACCGCCAAATCCCTGCGCGTGCTCGCGCAACAGGGAGGACACGCACCCAACCCAACGGATCCGAAGGATCCCCCCTTCCACCCCGCAAACACCTCATCCGCCCAGCTCAAAGCCGATAAACTCACCTGGTGCCAGACCTCGTAGGCCCCTCAACCGACCTCCACACCCCCTGGCTGGAAGCCCACAAAGAGTGGGGCCCAGGTCTCCACGAAGACGGCTTCGGCCTGACAGCCACCGACGAAGTCGACACCCCCACCGGCTTCGCCACCTGGATCGCCCGCCTCACCAGTTCCGACGACACCGTCTGCAGATGGATCGTCGAAGACGGCAACGTGCTCGGCGCCATCGCCCTCCGCCACACCGACACGGACTACACGTCCTGGGCGGGTCACATCGGCTTCGGCATCCGCCCCTCAGCCCGCCGCCGCGGCCTCGCCTCCTGGGCCCTGCGCCACATCCTCGACGAAGCCCGCGCCCACGGCATGAACCGCGTTCTCGCAGTCTGCGCCCTGGACAACATCGCCTCCGCACGCACCATCGAGAACGCCGGCGGAGTGTTCGAGGAGATCCGCGAAACCCCGTACGGCCCGGCCCGCCGTTTCTGGATCGAGCTCTAGATACGCACCGCTACCTCGGAGTGGCGCTCGGTCATTGAATCGTCAAAACGACGTGACCCTCGGCACCGACAACGCCCGAAGAAGTGCTTTGGTTTAATGAACCGCCCTGTGAATGTGCACGTGTATTCCATGCTGGACGTTCGTTGGGTGCTCTCGTAATCTTGCCGAGATCTCGGGGGCGGCAGCCGTCATCGACGGTGTGACAGACGAAGGAGACGTAAGCGGCGTGAAGTCGCAAAAAGTCAAGCGCGGTACGGTCATCGCTGCCGCCATGCTCGCTGTGGTGAGTGTTTCGGTGCCGGTTCCGGCGGTGGCTCAGCCCACCACCGAGTCCGAGGCGGTGACCAAGTACAAGGAGCTCAACGCGCAGGCCGCGCAGTTGAACGACGACTTCCTCAAGGCCAACGAGGACAAGGCGGCGCGCCAGGCGGACATCGACAAGGCCAACGCCGACATGGCCGCGGCCAACCAGGAGAAAGTGGCCGCACAGGGCGTCGAGGACCAGTTCCGCGGCCAGGTCGACCTGCTTTCCACGGCCGCCTTCCACGGCGCCCGGTTCGACAAGTTCTCCGCTTTGCTGACCGGAACGTCCCCGGAGGACTTCCTGGCGCGATCGTCCGCATTGGACGTTTTGGCGACCGACAACAACAACGCGCTCAAGCAGTTGAGCGGCGCGGTCAAGAAAGCGTCCGACGCCGAGCACGGCGCGTCCGACGCGGCCAAGCGCGCGACCGAAGCCCGCGACGCGGCCCAGAAGCTCGCCGATGACATCACCGCGAAGCGCAAGGAGCTGGACAACCAGATCAAGCAGCTCGAGTCGTCGTTCAAGAACCTCAGCGCCGCGGACAAGAAGGCGCTGGAAGGTGAGAAGGACAACGGCGTCTACCTCAACGTGGGCACCGGCGCGGCGGGCAAGGCGGTCCAGATGGCCCTCAGCCGCCGGGGCGACACCTACCGGCTGGGTGGCAGCAAGCCCCCGATCTTCGACTGCTCGGGTCTGACCATGTGGGCGTACGGGCAGGCGGGCGTGAAGATCCCGCGGACCAGCCGCGAACAGTTCACTGTGGGCAAACCCGTGGCCAAGGCCGACCTCGAGCCAGGCGACCTGTTGTTCTTCGGCAGCAGCGCGTCCCGGATCCACCACGTGGCGATGTACATCGGCAACGGCATGATCGTGCACGCCTCCGACTACGGGATCCCGGTGCTCTCGGCGCCGATCGAGAAGGGCGGCAAGGACTTCTTCGGCGCCAAGCGAATCGTCGGCTGACCACCGCACCGACGGAAGTTATCCACATGTGACGCCCATCACCATCCGATACTGGTGAGTTCGCGACTCGGTGAGCAAGGAACGGCGGCCCCGAACCCGAACCCACACCCCCAACAACCCACACCCCACGGCGGCCCGGCTCCCACCCGGGCCGCCGCCACACATCCCCACCCCACACCCCGCCGCCCACCCCGACCCGAACGGGCCCGTCCACCCGGCCCGAACACGCTCCGCGCCCCGCCGCCAGTCCCGGCCCGAGCGCGCCAGCGACCCTCGACCCGCGCCCCGAACCCGAACGTGCCCCCATCCACCCGACCCGAACGGCCCACACCCCGCCGGATCGCGAAGGGCACTACCCGGCCCTTGACCCGAACGCGTCCGGCCACGCGACCCGTCCACCCGACCCGAACGCCCCCCGTCCACCCGACCCGAACGCCCCCGTCCACCCGACCCGAACGCCCCCGTCCACCCGACCCGAACGCCCCCGTCCACCCGACCCGAACGCCCTCCATCCATCCGACCCGTACGCACACTTCGCCCTCCGCGACCCGAACGTGCGCCACCCGGCCCCCGACCCCAACGCGCCGTCCACCAACGCCCGCCCCGACTCGAGCGCAAGCCGTCCGGCGACGTCCACCCTCGCCCGAACGCGCTGCCCCGCTCTCGCCCGAAGGCCGACGCACATCCCGGCCCGGCCCGACTCGAACGCCTGCCGCCCCCGCGCCGACTTGAATGCCTGCCGTCCACGCCGACTGCCCGGGTGTGGGTTATCTAGGCGCGGTCTTCTGGCGGGCGTGGGGCTATCTAGTAGCGGTCTCCTGTTGGGCGTGGGGGTTATCTGGGGGCGTGATCTTTTGTGGGGGTGGGGGTGCGGTGGAGTTTGTGGATGGTGGGGGTGGTGAGGGTGAGGGTTGTGGTGGCGAGGATGGTGGCGGCGGCGAGCCAGAGGGTGGGGGTGAGGCCGAGGTGGTCGGCGGCGGGGCCGGCGCTGGCGGCGCCCAGAGGGGTGAGGCCGAACGAGCCGAGGGCTTCGTAGGCGGCGATCCGCGAGAACTTGTCGTGGGGGATCTCCTGGCGGAGGGTGGTCATCCAGTTGACGCTGAAGATCTCTACCCCGACCCCGGCGAGGGTGGCCGCGGCGCAGATCGCGGGGAGGGGTGTGTTGGCGGCGAAGGCGGCGAGGGGGAGAGCGAGGAGCGCCGCGGCGGAGACACCGGAGACCAGGAGCCGGCGGGGCCGCAAGCGGATCATGAGCAGGCCGCCGAGGATCATGCCGATGGCGTCGAACGACAGGATGAGGCCCCAGTCGCGGGCGCCGTGGAGGTTGCGGTCGGCGGCGACGGCGCCGAGGACGCCGAAAGCGCCGACGCCGAGGGCGTTGACGATGGCGAACTGTGCGACAACGGTCCACAGCCACCGCCGCCCCACGAACTCGGTCCAGCCCTCCCGCAGTTCGGCGAGCATGCCCGCCCGGTTGCGGAGGTGCCCCTCGACGGGCATCAGCACGCCGAAACCGCTGGCCGCCAGGAAAGTCGCGGCGTCGAGGGCGAGTACCCAGCCCGGACCGAATGCGGACACCAGGACTCCGCCGAGGGCAGCGCCGGCGACCTGGGCGCCATTGAGTCCCGTGCGGAAGATCGCGAACGCTTTGCTTGCGTGTGCGTGGTCCACGCTGCGCATCAGCAGGCCTTCGGTGGCGGGCATGCGGAATGCGATGGCGAGGCCGTTGGCGGCGGCGAAGACCACGAGTTCCCACAGCCGCACCGAATCCGTGAACACGACCAGCGCGAACAATGCTTGTGCGAGGGCGCTGACGAGGTTGGCGCCGACGATGACGTGCTGGCGTGGCAGGCGGTCGGCGACGACGCCACCGATGGCGAAGAACAGCACCGCGGGCACTGTGCCCGCGGCGGTCACCAGGCCGACGGCGGTGCCCGATCCGCCTGTGTCGAGGATCGCGAACGCCATGGCGACCGGCGCCGCCGACGAGCCCAGCGCCGAGATGACCGCGATCGATAGCTGCAGTTTGTAGGTGCGGTTCTGCCACAACGAGGTGGGTGGGTACAACAGTGCCCCCAGGATAGTTACATTCCGGATAGTGTCAATTGTGACTATCAGGTTTGACCGTATCCTGGGGTGGTGTCAAGCGAGATACCGACGGGGGCCGATCTGGCCGAGGCGTTGATGCGCACCACGCACGCGCTGCGGCGGTACGCGGGCCAGCCCTACCTGCAACGCGGGTGGTCGACGTCGCGCGTACTGCTGATGCTCGCGGTCGACGAGGCCGGCTCGGTGCGGATGGGCGAGCTCAAGGACCGGCTTGGGGTCACTGGAAGGTCGATAACGTCCCTTGTGGACGGTCTGGAGGACGAAGGCCTGCTGCGCAGGCGCACGGACGAGGACGACCGCCGGTCCATCCGCCTGGAGATCACCGAGAAGGGGCACGAGCACCTCGGCGAGATCAAGGCGCTGCACGACGCCCACGCCGAACGCACCTTCGCCATCCTCAGCAAGGCTGAACGAAAAAGCCTGCTGGACGTCCTCGGCAAACTCCGGGAACACGTTGCCGCGGCGGAAAAGGACTGACCCGGCGAAGCCCATGGGCAGGGGTGGCTTCGCCGGGTCAGTGCCCCCTTGTGAGGGTGGCTACCTGCCCATCGCGGGGTCGCTGGTCTGCTGAGTGCCGTTCTCCATGTGCCCGGCGAAACCGCGGCTGAACCCGGAGGCGGAAGCCGTGAGGTCGTACCAGCCCTGGGTGCTGCCGGTACCGAACCAGTCCTCAGTGGACTGGCCGGGGTTCAAGGTGTAGGGCCACGGGCCGCTTTGCCGGTTGTTCACGGTCACGGTGATTGTGCAGGCCACACTGCCGCTGTTGGACATCTTGAGGTACACGCGGTCCTCGGCGGGCGCGTAGCGAAGGGGAGACCTCGGGATTGGGGTTGCCGTGGGTCGTTGCCGTGACACGGTTTCCGGCGAACTTCCGGACGAACCCGTTGGGGCCGATGATGGTCAGATCGTAGGCGCCGGTCGGAGTACCCGCGGCCCAGTAGTCGGCCACGGTCTTGCCCGCCTCCACGGTGTAGCGCCACGGCCCGTCGGTGCGGACCGCAGGGCCTGCGTGAACGTAGAAATGCGCGCCCGCGGTGCCGGTGTTGGCGAAGTCGATCCAGAACCGGTCCGCGGCAACCCGTCCCGACGCCGCGAGGATGTACGGAAGCGGGCGGGACGGCCTGGTTCCCCTCTCCTGTGCCGGGAAGGTCTGGGTGCCAGGCGGGGCCGGATAGGTGGGCCGCGGGCCGGAGGTGGGCACCGGGGCTGGCAGAACCGGGTAGGTACCAGCGGCAGTGAAGTCCAATGTAGACGTCAAGTCGCCGCACACCGCCCGGCGCCACGGCGAGATGTTGGGCTCGGCGACACCGGTCCAGGTCTCGAGAAAGCGGAGCACGGAGGTGTGGTCGAACACCTGGGAGCACACGTTGCCGCCGCGGGCCCAAGGAGAGACGACCATCATCGGCACCCGGTGGCCCAGGCCGATCGGGACGCCTTGGTAGATCTCATCGGTGATGGCCACAGTGGACTGTCCCTGATCGGCGTTCACCGGCGGCGCGGGCGGGGCCACGTGGTCGAAGAAGCCGTCGTTCTCGTCATAGTTCAGGAAGACGACGGTTTTGTTCCAGACAGCGGGATTCGAGGCGAGGCCGTCCAGAACCCGGCTCACCAGCTGGGCTCCGCTGCCCGGACCGGCGGAGGGGTGCTCGGACTGGTCGTACGGCGCCACAAGCCAGGACACGGCAGGCAGACGGTTCGCCTGCACATCGGCTGCGAAAGCGGAAGCCAGCCCGCCAGGCCGTTCCCGGCGAAGGGCACGGTCGTAGAGGCTGCGTTCGGCGGTGTTCAACGTCGCCACGCCGGAAGCCAGCTTGGCCAGCAAGTCGTTCTGCTGAGCGGACGTTCCCGCGAGGAGAGCCTCGTAGAACGTGCGGACCTTGACGTGTCCGGTGCGCGACAAAGCCTTGCGGGCGACGTCCATGAACGCGACGAAGTACTCCAGCGAGTTGTCGCCGTAGTTGTCCCATTCCTGGTAGACGCGCCAGGATTTTCCAGCGGTCTCAAGGCGTTGTGCGTAGGTGGTCCACGTGTAGCCGGTGTGGTTCGGGTTGTCCCAGCCGTCGTTGCCGATCGCGCGCCGCGTGGTGCTCCCGGGTTCGTAGCCGATCTTGCCGGTGAACATGTAGAACCGGTTGGGGTTCGTCGGCCCCATCTCCGAGCAGAAGTACGCGTCGCACAGGGTGAACGCGTCCGCCAGCGCGTAGTAGAACGGCAGGTCGTCGCGGCGCAGGTAGGTCATCGTGCGCACGCCTTTGCTTGGCACCCAGGCGTTCTGTGCGCCGGACGCCCACGCCGCGTGTGAAGAACCCCAGTCGTGCGGGGTGCCTTCCATGAACTGGTCACTGACCGGGTACGGCAACAGGTACCCGGTCCCGTTCGGCTGGTAGAACACCGATCGGCCGTTGACCAGCTTGATCGCGGCCGGGTCGTTGAACCCCCGGACGCCGCGCAGGGATCCGTAGTAGTGGTCGAAGGAACGGTTCTCCTGCATCAGGATCACCACGTGCTCGACGGCCTCCAGGCCACCCGCGGGCGCGGCCATGGCGAACGCCGCGCGCAGGTTCACCGGGAGCAAAGCCAAGCCTGCTGCCGCCAGCAGGTCGCGTCGCCTCATCGTCAGCTACCTCCGGAGAGCTGGGTCGCACCGATCTCGGCGGCCGAGGTCCAGGGACCGGAGTCGCCCGCCTCGGACAAAGCACGCAGCCGCAGGTATCGCCCGGTCTTGGCGGGGAATGACAAGCGTTTCTCGGCAACGGTGTCTGCCCATTCACCAGAAGCGACCGCTGCGCCCCAAGAAGCGCCATCGGCCGACACATAGACCTCGTACCGCCCGATCCGCCCGTTCGCCCCGCCATCCTGCCGAGGCAGATAGCTCAACCCGTTGACCGCATAGGAAGCACCCATGTCGATGGTGATCTCATGTGGCAGCGGAGCGGCCGTACCGGACCATTGGCTGTGCCACAAGGTCGCAGGGTTCCCGTCGATCGCGTTGACGGCAGCGCCGTTCTCCGCGGACGTCTCCTGACTGTCCACGGCGGACACTTTCCATGCCGTCTGAGGAATCGACGGCGACCCAGTGACCGGAGTACCTGGAGCCAGCGAAACACCCGAAGCCACCAAAGAGAATCCAGTAGCACGGGAAGCGACCTTGGTGTGCAGGACACCGTCGAAGAACCAGCCCGAAGTGGCGGCATCAAACGCGGTCTGGGTCGTGTACTTCGTCAGCGCGGAACCGTCCACAGTGACCGAAGCCGGAGCGCCGGTGTGCAGATCTACCTGATAGCCCCGTGAGGACAGCTTCCCGTTGTAGGAACCGTTCAAGGAACCCACCGACACTCGGACATCACCGGAGCCACTTGCCGGAGCGGTGACGTCGACCTGCTGACGAGCCGAAGCACCCGTTTGGTACGAACGAGTCAGGCCATCGTCCTCATACAACGAATACGAGGAGGAACCACGCGGGTGGATGTCGTAAGTGATGGGTGTCGCTGGTTTCTCGCCCGCGTAGTTCATCTGCGGCCACATCGGGATGATCGCTCCGCCTCGCACGAACAGCGGCAACGTGTCCAGGGGCGCGTTGTACCCGTCCAACCAGCCTGGGCCCTGCCAGACCTTGCCGGTCCAGTAGTCGGTCCAGGCGCCGGCCGGCAGGTAGATCCGGTCACGGGTCGAGGTGTCCGACACCACCGGGGCGACCAGGAACGAGTCGCCCGCCATGAACTGCCCGGAAGTGGCTGTGCCACGCGCGGTCGGGTCATTCTCGAACTCCAGTGCCATGGCACGAACGGTCGGCACGCCGGTGTCGGTCGCGTTCCTTGTCAGGGTGTAGAAGTACGGTGTCAGCTGCATCTTCAGTTTGAGGTACTTCCGGTTAATGGACAGGTAAGGCTCGGCGAACCGCCAGGGCTGTTTGTCGTTGTACCCGGCCTGCGGGTTGGTCGCGCCCCAGCCGGACATGGTCATGAACGCCGGGGTGAACGCCTTCCACTGCAGGTCCCGCACATACGTCTTGGGCGAGCCGCTGAAGATCCCGTCCACGTCCCCGGCGGCGTAGTTGAGCCCGGAGAACCCGGCACCGGCGATCGCGGGTACGTGCCAGCGCATGTCGTCCCACGTGCCGTAGGTGTCGCCGGTCCAGACCACGGCATTGCGTTGGGTGCCGGCCCATCCGTCGACCGTCCAGACGAACCGCCGGGCGTCGGAGTTGTTCTCGATGCCGTTGACCGCCGACTGGACGCCGTCGAACGCGCCCTGATAGCCGCCGCCGACCCAGGCCACGTCCGTCTTGACCGCCCGGGTGCCCGCGGTACCGACCTCCCAAGCGATGTTGCTCAACGACTTCTGCGTCCACAGCCCGGTATGCAGGCCCTTGGCTCGCAGATTGGACACGGTCGACGGCAGATCCGTGTAGCCACAGCCATACCCGTCGTTCGGCAGGAACCAACCAGATGGCATGTCCGCGGAACGGGCATCGGAGCCGTAGCCGACGACATCGGGCGTGGTCTGGTGCCGCAAGCGGTTGTGATCGCCGGTGTAGTCGGGGTTCGAGGCGTTCCAGCAGTCCGCGTTGCCCAGTTCCAGACCCCAGATCGGGGCCAGGAAAGGCTTTCCGGTCACGTCGGTGTAGTCGCCGATGACGTCCTTCAGCGAGTTGCCGACGAAGTAGTAGGCGTCGAACCGGTTCTCGTCGTGCCGGGTGGACACAGTGGACAGGAAGTCGTACTGGCCCTTCGCCCAGGTGTTGCGCATGACGCCGTAACCGGCCGTGGACAGGTAGAACGGCGCCGGGCTGGCGTTGTTGTTCTCCCGCCACTTGTTGTCGATCGCGATCGGCACGCTCTTGTCCCGCAACGCCCAGTCACCCAGTCGCAGGCCGGTGCCGTAGAACTGCTCGTCCGCGCCGCGTGCGAGCTTCTGCGAGGCCTGCGAACCCGTCCAGCTCAGGCCGGTGGACTCGCGCCAGACCAGAGTCGCGTTGTCCGCCTTGTACAACTCGAACCGCAGCGGCGACTTGTACGCGCGCAGGGTCAACGCGCTCGTGGCGATCTTGTAGTAGCCGCCGGCGTCCGAAGAGGACGTCGTGACCGGCCCGAAGTCGGTCTTCACGGTCAGTTTGCCCGCGGCCGGGTCGGTGAACGTGCCGTCCGGCGCGAGCCAGAGCCGGAAGATGTCCGCCCTGGCGAAGCTCACCCGGACCTTCGCGGCTCCGGCGGTGATCGTGTAGCTCGCCCCCGACCCGGTGAACCCGGTGATGTTCCCGATGGTGGCGGCGGCCGCCGGGGCGACCGGGACCAGCGCGGCCACCAGACCGGTGAGTACTGCCAACGCCCTTGCTCGACGCATGCCGTCTCCTCAGCGCTGAGGGTGGTTGCAGTGTGCTGCGCAAAGCTGCACAGTTCATGCATCCTACGGACAAAATCGAGCACCACTAGGGTCGTTAGGAGGGTTGTGCGATCGCCTGCTCGATGCCGTCGAGGAACACCGCCAGCCCGGCCCGGAACGTTTCAGTAGTGGATTTCTGCAGGTAGGGCACGGTTGCATCGGCTGGGCCGGACGAGTCGGCGGCGGACAGCGCGGCCATCGTCGGGTATCGCTCGGCGAAGTCGGGTGCGACCTCGGCGAGCATCCCGGAACGCGCGGACAGCCACTCCTCGTCGGACATCCCGGTCGCACGTACGGCGTACGTGGCCTCCGCAAGCGTTTGCGCGACGCCGCGGATGAACTGGTACAGCGCTCCGGTCAGCTGCCGCACGGACCGAGGCGGGAGGCCGGTGGCCACCATGATCCGCAGGGTGGTCTCCAGTGTGGCCCACTCGTTCGGTCCGAGTGCCGGGCGTGCCTGGGAAACCTGCAGGACCCACGGGTGGCGCAGGTAGAAGTCCCAGGTGTCGTTGGCTCGGAGCGTCAAGGCGGCCCGCCAGCCCGGGCCGAGGTCGTACTCGGTGGGCTGCTCGGCGAGGGTGCGGTCGTACATCAGGTCGACCAGCTCGCTTTTCGACGGAACATAGGTATAGAGAGCCATCGCGGTCCGGCCGAGTTTTTCGCCGACGGCCCGCATGGAAAGCGCGCCGATGCCGTCCGTATCGGCGATCTCGACGGCCGCGCGGACGATCGTCTCAACGTCCAGCCCCTGCTTCGGGCCTGGTCGGAGGCTATTCTCGGGCTCCTGCTGCCACAGCAGGGCCATCGACCGCCGAGCGTCGCCCTGACCGGCGAAGACGACCACCTTGCAACTCCTTACAGCATAAAGTACTGTGGTTCGGCCAACTCTTTATTGCGTAAAGGTATCAGGAGAGGCGGTATGGGGGTTCATACAGCGGACACGCACGGCGTCATTCAGGTCCGGGGGGCGCGGGAGAACAACCTGGCCGACGTGTCGGTCGACCTGCCCAAGCGCCGGCTGACCGTGTTCACCGGGGTGTCCGGCTCCGGCAAGTCCTCGCTGGTCTTCGGCACCATCGCGGCCGAGTCGCAGCGGCTGATCAACGAGACCTACAGCGCGTTCCTGCAGTCGTTGATGCCCAACCTGTCCCGGCCGGACGTGGACGCGCTGTACAACCTGGGCGCGGCGATCATCGTCGACCAGGAACGGATGGGCGCCAACTCACGGTCCACCGTGGGCACCGCGACCGACGCGTACACCATGCTGCGCATCGTGTTCAGCCGCCTCGGGCAGCCGCACGCGGGCACGTCGGGCGCGTTCAGCTTCAACCTGCCCGAGGGGATGTGCCTGACCTGCGAGGGTCTCGGCCGGATCGCCACGTTCAATGTGGACGAGCTGGTCGATCGGGAGAAGTCGTTGAACGAGGGCGCGATCACCGTGCCCGGGTTCACGGTGGACGCCTGGTATGTCCAGGGCTACATCCACTCCGGGTTCGTCGACCCGGACATGAAGCTGGGCGACTACAACGAGCAGCAGTGGAACGACCTGCTGTACAAGGAACAGACCAAGGTCAAGATCGGCAAGACCAACACCACCTACGAAGGCCTCGTACCGAAGCTGCGGCGGTTGTGGCTGTCCAAGGACCGCGAGTCGATGCAGGCGCACATCCGGGCCTTCGTGGACCGGGCGGTGACGTTCCAGGTCTGCCCGGAATGCGAAGGGGCGCGGCTGAACCAGGCCGCGTTGGCGTCCAAGATAGACGGACGCAACATCGCCGAGTGCTCCGCCATGCAGATCAGTGACCTGGCCGAGATCATCCGCAAGATGGACGACCCTTCGGTGGCGCCACTGCTGAAGACCCTGCGCGAGACGCTGGAGTCGTTGGTGGAGATCGGTTTGGGTTACCTGAGCCTGGACCGGGAGTCGGCGACGCTGTCGGGTGGCGAGGCGCAGCGGGTGAAGATGGTGCGGCACCTGGGTTCGCCGCTCACCGACATCACGTACGTGTTCGACGAGCCGACCGTGGGCCTGCACCCGCACGACATCCAGCGGATGAACGAGCTGCTGAGCCAGTTGCGGGACAAGGGGAACACGGTCCTGGTCGTCGAGCACAAGCCGGAGACCATCCAGATCGCCGACCATGTGGTGGATCTGGGGCCAGGCGCCGGGATCGACGGCGGGCGGATCTGTTTCGAGGGAGACGTCGCCGGGCTGAGGGCTTCGGGCACGCTGACCGGGCGGTACCTGGACCACAAGGCGCGGTTGAAGAACGAGGTGCGCAAGCCCACGGGCAGCCTCAAGATCACTGGCGCCACCCTGCACAACCTGAAGAACGTCAGCGCCGACATCCCGCTGGGTGTGCTCACGGTCGTCACCGGCGTTGCGGGTTCAGGGAAAAGCTCGCTCATCCACGGTTATCTGTCCACACGGGACAATGTCAGCGTGGCCGACCAGTCGCCCATCCGGGGTTCACGGCGGAGCAACCCGGCCACCTACACCGGCCTGCTGGACCCGATCCGGGCCGCGTTCGCCAAGGCCAACGGCGTCAAAGCCGCCCTGTTCAGCGCGAACTCGGAAGGCGCCTGCCCGAACTGCAAGGGCATCGGGCTGGTCTACACCGATCTGGCGATGATGGCCGGGGTGGCCAGTGTGTGCGAGGAGTGCGAGGGCAAGCGGTTCACGCCCAAGGTGCTCACGTACAAGTTGCGCGGCAAGGACATCAGCGAGGTCCTGGCGATGCGGGTGACCGAGGCGCGCGAGTTCTTCCCGTCCGGTCCGGCGCGGGCGATCCTGGACCGGCTGACCGACGTCGGCCTCGGCTACCTGGCGTTGGGTCAGCCGCTGACCACGTTGTCCGGCGGCGAACGGCAACGCGTGAAGCTGGCCATCTACATGGCCGAGAAGGCCACGACGTACGTTCTGGACGAGCCGACCACCGGCCTGCACCTGGCCGATGTCGACCAGTTGCTGGGCTTGCTGGACAAGCTCGTCGACCAGGGCAACTCGGTGATCGTGATCGAGCACCACCAGGCCGTGATGGCGCACGCGGACTGGATCATCGACCTCGGGCCGGGCGCCGGGCACGACGGCGGTGAGATCGTGTTCACCGGTACGCCACAAGACCTTGTGGCGACGGGACAGACGCTGACCGCCCGGCACCTGCGGGACTACGTCGGCCCGTAGCGATCCCACTCGATCGCCGGGCAGCGGTCCATCACCATCCGCAGCCCGGCGGTCGTGGCCCGTTCGTACGCTTCCTGGTCGATCACCCGCAGCTGGAACCAGACGGCCTTGGCCCCGATCGCGATGGCCTCGTCGGCGAACCGGCCCGCCTCGGACGACCGCCGGAACACGTCCACGCAGTCCACCGGGAACGGGATGTCCTTGAGCGTGGCGTATCCCTGCTCACCCCAGACGGTCTCGGCCCTCGGGTGCACGGGCACGATCCGTTTCCCATGCATCTGCAGGAACCTCGCCACGCCGTACGCCGGCCGCCGCGGGTTGTCGGCCAGGCCGACGATCGCCCAGGTCTCGCACTCGTTCAGGATCCACGGGATGGTCTCCATGCCTTCAGCATGCCACCGTTCGTCATCCGTCGAACATCATGCAGGACCTCGGCGAGGATCTCGGGCCGTAGGTGAACCGCACGAAGACCGGGGACCGGGTGCCCGAGACGGTGTGCTCGATGGCGAGTCCGTGAGCCAGGGACCAGGTGTCCGGCCGGATCGCGGCGATGTGCCCGGCCAGGATGGTCCGTTCGCCCATCAGCAACGGCCGCAGCACGATCCGGTCGTCGAACACGGAGATCTTCAGCAGCGGACCCCGGAACGCGAGCACGCCGATCCGGCCGGAGAAGCTGCCCTCGGCCAGCAGCGGGCCCGCGGGGGCGGGCACGGCGTCCTGCCGGCCGTCCCCGGTGAAGGCCGGGAAGACGCGCGCGAACAGCAGGTAGGCCATGGCGAGCATGCCCAGCGGGTGGCTGACGATCACCGGGATCCCGCTGGCCCCCCGGGTGAAGAAGTTGACGAGGGCCAGTACGGCCACCACGACAGCGATGACGGCGAGCGCCGGTGATCCGCGCATTGAATTCCCCAGTGGATCGATTGCCCGGTTATCGCCGGACCGGGCAGGAACGTGACAGCCGCGGCAAGATCGGCGACAGTGGGCGGGTGGCCATCGCGGTTTCGGTGTTGTTGCTGGTTGTGGTGCTGGTGTTCGCGGTGGCCCGGCCGTGGGGGTTGCCGGAGGCGGTGGCCGCCGTGCCCGCGGCCGGGATCCTGATCGTCGCCGGGGTCATCCCGGCGCACCAGGCGTGGGACGAGGCCGCGCGGCTCGGGCCGGTGGTGGGGTTCCTGGCGGCCGTTCTGGTGCTCGCCCAGTTGTGTGACGAGGAGGGGTTGTTCGCGGCCGCCGGTGGTGTGATGGCCCGGACGAGAAAACCGGTGAAGCTGCTCGGGCGGGTCTTCATGATCGCGGCGGGAACGACGGCGGTGCTGAGCCTGGACGCCACCGTCGTATTGCTGACGCCAGTTGTCTACGCGACAACGGCGAAACTCGGTGCGCGCCCCAAGCCACATGTGTACGCGTGCACGCACCTGGCGAACTCGGCGTCGCTGCTGCTGCCGGTCTCCAATCTGACGAACCTGCTCGCATTCGCCGCCGCGGGCCTCACTTTCACCCACTTCGCCGCCGTGATGGCGGCCCCTTGGCTGCTCGCCATCGCCGCCGAGTACGTGATCTTCCGGTGGTTCTTCGCCGGTGATCTGTCCGCGCGCGTGACCAATCCGCCGGACCAGGAGAAAACCCCGGTCCCGGCCACGGTTCTGGTTGTTCTCGCGCTCACTTTGGCGGGTTTCGCGGTGACCTCACTGGCCGGTGCCGACCCGGCATGGGCGGCCGCCGGGGGAGCGTTGGTTCTCGCGATCAGGGCGCTGGCAGGACGCAGAACAACGGTGACCGACATCGTCAAGGCGCTGAACATCCCGTTCCTGGCGTTCGTGCTCGCGCTCGGCATTGTCGTGCAGGCCGTGGTGGACAACGGGTTGTCCGAAGCGGTGCGCAATGTCGTGCCGGACGGCGGGAACCTGTTGGCGCTGCTGGGGGTGGCGGCGGTCGCGGCGGTGCTGGCGAACCTGGTCAACAACCTGCCCGCGGTGCTGGTGTTGCTGCCGCTGGCCGCGACGGGCGGCCCCGGACCGGTGCTGGCCGTGCTGATCGGCGTGAACATCGGCCCCAACCTGACCTACGTGGGCTCGCTGGCCACGCTGCTCTGGCGGCGGATCGCCCACGACCACCAGCACCGGCCATCGCTCGGCGAGTTCACCCGGCTGGGTCTGCTCACCGTGCCGGTCTGCCTGGTACTCGCCGTGCTGGCCCTGTGGGCCGGACTGCACGTGACCGGAGGTGGCTGACCTATGCGCGTGATCATCTGGGTGGCCGAGGGGACCTGGCCCGCCTGCGTCGAAGCGGCCCGCGCTTACGTGCCCAAGAGCGCCGAGATCGTCCTGGTGCACCTCGCCGGGGACGACCTGTCCGCGGTCACGCACGGCGCGTTCCGGGGGCTGCTCGGCCGCCGTGCCGCCAGCGATCCCGGGCTGCGGGTCGACGACCTGGCCGACACCGGCACCCAGGCGTTGTTCCGGGCCGCGGCGGTCCGGCTGGAACGCTCGGCGACCACCCGGGAAGTGCACGACAAACATGAGATCGTGGCCGTCACGGAAAACGCTGACCTGCTGATCATGGCCAGGGACAGTGCCCGTCCCGGCCCGCGCAGCTTCGGCCCGGACAGCCGGTTTGTGGTGGATCACGTCACTTGTCCGGTACTCGTTGTCCGGTCATAACGAAAATGTCTTGACTGTCAAGACCGAATGACCGATCGGCTTTCTCGATACCGTAACGGAGCAGTTCTTTTCGTTCTTGTTACAACGAGCGACAGACGTCCTATCATTTGGCTGCGCGCGTTCACCTGCGCACCTACGACAGTATTAGGCCATTTGCAGTAATCGCTGACTGTCCGGAAATGCGGGTCACCCACCGTTGTTTTTTACGCCGGAAATGTCCAATTCTACTCTGATTGGCATATGTTTATACGTTTATGGCCCAAGCCGCTTGTCTGGTGTGGACCCAGCGACCACAGTGATGGGCGTTCGTGCCTTCACCTCCACGTACACGGTCCTCCATTCGAGGGCATGGAGCCGTGTGCGCCCTGCTAAGGGAGATGATCCATGAAGTTGAGACCTGCTGTCGTCATCGCGGCAGCGAGCGCGCTCGTGGTGGGAACCATGACGAGTGCCGCCCAGGCCGCGCCGGCGAACAGCGCCGCCGCCCAGAGCGCCGAGGCGCTGGCCGCGAACGCGGCCGCCGCCCTGGTCGCCACCCAGCCCGCTGCCCTGCACGCCAGCGCCGACGACTCGTTCAAGGCGCGTCCGGCGATCAAGTCGGGCAACCTCACCTACGTCCCGTACGACCGCACCTACAAGGGCCTGCCCGTGTACGGCGGCGACTTCGTGGTCGCCACCAACGCGGCGGGCCAGGTGGTCACCACCTCGGTCGCCCAGGACTCGACGATCAACCTGGCCAGCACCACCCCGTCGATCACCGCGCAGAAGGCGCAGGACGTCGCCAGGGGTCAGCTGTCCAAGGTGGACAGTGTCGGCTCGGCCACGCTGATCACCTACGCGCTGGGCACCCCTCGCCTGGCGTGGGAGAGCACGGTCACCGGCCGCGACGCGGACGGCCCGAGCAAGCTCAGCGTGATCGTCGACGCGGCCACCGGCCAGGTGCTGCACACGCAGGAGCGGATCCTCAACGGTGACGCGAACTCGGCGTGGAACGGCCCGAACCCGGTCCACATCGACACCACCCAGTCTGGCAGCACCTTCTCGCTGACCGACCCGGCTCACCCGACCGAGAAGTGCCAGGACGCCGCCAACAACACGACCTTCACCGGCCCCGACGACTCGTGGGGCAACGGCAACGCCACCAGCCGTGAGACCGGCTGTGCGGACGCCATGTTCGCCATCCAGACCGAGAACAAGATGCTGTCGCAGTGGCTCGGCCGCAACAGCTTCGACGGCAACGGCGGCGGCTGGCCGATCCGTGTCGGCCTCAACGACCTGAACGCCTTCTACGACGGCTCGCAGGTCCAGATCGGTCACAACCAGCAGAACCAGTGGATCAGCTCGCTCGACGTCGTCGCGCACGAGCACGGTCACGGCATCGACGACCACACCCCGGGTGGCATCTCCGGCTCCGGCACCCAGGAGTTCGTGGCCGACGTGTTCGGTACCTCCACCGAGTGGTTCGCCAACGAGCCGGCCCAGTTCGACGGCCCGGACTTCCTCATCGGCGAGCGGATCAACCTGGTCGGCAGCGGCCCGATCCGCAACATGTACAACCCCTCGGCGCTGGGCCACAAGAACTGCTACGACTCCAGCATCCCGAGCACCGAGGTCCACGCGGCCGCCGGTCCCGGTAACCACTGGTACTACCTGCTGGCCGAGGGCACGAACCCCACCGACGGCCAGCCGACCAGCACCACCTGCAACAACACCACCATCACCGGCATCGGTGTGGAGAAGGCGCTGAAGATCTTCTACAACGCCATGCTGATCAAGACGACCGGCGCCTCCTACCTGCGCTACCGGACCTGGACGCTGACCGCGGCCAAGAACCTGTTCCCGGGTTCCTGCGCCGAGTTCAACACGGTCAAGGCCGCGTGGGACGCCGTGAGCGTTCCGGCCCAGTCCGGCGACCCGACCTGCACCCCGAGCGGCGGCCAGGTCACCGTCACCAACCCCGGTAACCAGAGCAGCACCGTCGGCACCCCCGTCAGCCTGACGCTGCAGGCCACCGGTGGCACCGCGCCGTACACCTGGACCGCTTCCGGCCTGCCCGCGGGCCTGTCGATCAGCTCCGGTGGTGTCATCTCCGGCACCCCGACCACCCAGGGCACGTCGAACGTCACCGTGACCGCGACGGACAGCTCCAACCCGGCCAAGACCGGCACGGCGTCGTTCAGCTGGACGGTCTCGCCGACCGGCGGCAACTGCTCCGGCCAGAAGCTGCTCAACCCGGGCTTCGAGTCGGGCAACAACGGCCAGTGGACCACCACCGCGGGTGTGGTGGACAACTCCAGCGGCCAGGCGGCGCACAGCGGTAGCTGGAAGGCGTGGCTGAACGGCTACGGCACCACGCACACCGACTCCGCCGCGCAGTCGGTGGCCATCCCGGCCGGCTGCCACGCGACGCTGACCTTCTGGCTGCACATCGACAGCGCCGAGACCACGACCACGGTCCAGTACGACAAGCTGACGGTCACCGCCGGCAGCACGACGCTGGCCACGTACTCGAACCTGAACAAGGCCGCCGGCTACTCGCAGAAGACGTTCGACGTCTCCTCGCTGGCCGGGCAGACGGTCTCGATCAAGTTCAACGGCACCGAGGACTCCTCGCTGCAGACGTCGTTCGTCGTCGACGACACGGCGCTGACCATCACCAACTAGTTCTGACAGTGGGATGAGCAGGGGAGGCCTCGCCCGGCCTCCCCTGCTGCCTTTTCGGGCGGCGATCCCGCCGCGACATGGTGATCAGCGGGTGCGGTCCCGTTTACTTGACCCGTGAGGTACCGCGAGCCCGCCCCCGAGTCGGAGCATGAGCACGAGAACGCTCCGACGCCGGTGCCCCAGCACGAGGACACCGTGGAGAACGCCGCCTTCCAGGGCGGCAACCAGATGATGGTGCGGATGCTGTCCGAGACGGACACCGCGCCGGGCGGGGACGACCTCGCCACGCGGATCCGCAGCCGCCTCGGCAAGGGCAGCGCCCTGCCGTCGGACGTGCGGGCCGGCATGGAGTCCAGCATGGGCCAGGGGTTCGGCGACGTCGTCGTGCACCGGGACGCCGAGGCCGCGAGCCTCGCCTCGCAGCTGGGCGCGCGGGCCTTCACCACCGGCCAGGACGTGTTCTTCGGCGCCGGCGCCTACGATCCCGGCTCGGCCGAGGGCCAGGCCACCCTCGCGCACGAGCTGCACCACACCGTGCAGCAGGCCTCCGGCCCGGTCGAGGGCAAGCAGTGGTCACCAGGGCTGGTGGTGAGCGACCCGCACGACCACGACGAGCGTGAGGCCGCCGAGGCCGCCCACGACCACAGCTCACACCTGTAGCGCTGTCATACCTGCAGCACCGACAGGATGTTGCCAGCGGGGTCGGTGAACCACGCGATCGCGGGCCCCATCTCGCGGAAGATGCCCTTGGCGTCCACGTTCGGGTACTTCTCGAACCGCACCCCACGCTCGGTGAGCCCGTCCACGGTCGCGTCGATGTCCTCGACCGGGAAGTTGAGGATCGTGTACGTCGCGGGCACGTGGTCCTTCTTGGGGTAGACCAGCGTGTCCCGGTCCCCGGCGATGTGCAGGGTGAGCATCCCGTTGGCCTCCGACACCCGCAGCCCCAGCGTCTCGCCGTAGAACCTGCGCGCCGCCTCGATGTCGTCCACGGAGAAGCCGCTGAACGCCTTGGTGTTCTCGAACATCGGTCGTCCCTTCGTCACTCGAACCCTAGAACTTCCGGCGCTGCCGCGCCGCTCGTCCGGGACGTAGCCGCTGAGCTACGGTTCTCGGCACGTGGGCGGGAAAAATCTTGGGAGGCCGGTGTGAAGTACGTGATCCTGGTCTACGGCAACGCCACGACCAGGCAGATGTGGGAGAACATGACCGAGGAGCAGCGGCTGGAGGGGTGGAAGGGGCACATCGCGGTGCGCGAGGGCCTGGCCGCCTCGGGGGAGCTGGTGCTGTCCGAGGCGCTCGCCGACACGTCACTCACCAAGAGGGTCACCGGCACGGTGGTCACCGACGGGCCGTTCGCCGAGGTCAAGGAGCATCTGGCGGGGTTCTACGTGGTCGACTGCGAGAACATCGACCGGGCCATCGAGCACGCCGGCAAGCTCCCGGAGTCCACGTTCGGGCTGGTCGAGGTGCGTCCGGTACTGGACGGGATGTGAGCGTTTCATCGCTGCTGCGGGAGCTGGCGCCGCAGGTCCTGGGGGCGCTCGTGCGCCGGTACGGCGGGTTCGGCACCTGCGAGGACGCCGTTCAGGAGGCCCTGCTCGCCGCGGCCCGGCAGTGGCCGGCCGAGGGCGTTCCGCACGACCCGCGGGCCTGGCTGATCACGGTGGCCTCGCGGCGGCGGATCGAGATGTGGCGCAGCGACACCGCCCGGCAGCGGCGCGAGGAGACGGCGTTCGCGCTGGAGCCGGTCGTGGACGAAGTATCCACTGTGGACGATACTGTGACGTTGTTCGCGCTCTGCTGTCATCCGTCGCTGACCGCGGCCTCGCAGATCGCGCTGACCCTGCGTGCGGTCGGCGGCCTGACCACCGCGGAGATCGCGCGGGCCTTCATGGTGCCGGAAACCACCGTGGCGCAACGAATCAGCCGGGCGAAGGCGCGCATCAAGGGCCTGAGGTTCGAGATGCCCGGCGATCTCGCGCCGGTGCTGCACGTGCTGTACCTGATCTTCAACGAGGGCTACACCGCCAGCTCCGGTTCCTCGTTGCACCGGGTGGAGCTGAGCGGCGAGGCGATCCGGCTGGCGCGTCAGGTCAAGGGCTCCTCGCCGGAGGCGGCCGGGCTGCTGGCGTTGATGTTGCTGACCGATGCCCGCCGGCCGGCCCGGACGCTCGCCGACGGATCGCTGGTGCCGCTGGCCGAACAGGACCGGTCACGCTGGGACGCGGACCTGATCGCCGAAGGTGTGGCGTTGATCACGGCGACGCTGGAGGGCGGTTCCGTTGGGCCGTACCAGCTTCAGGCCGCCATCGCCGCGGTTCACGCCGAGGCGCCTGCCGCGGCGGACACCGACTGGCCGCAGATCCTTGCCCTGTATGACGTTCTGCTCCGGCTCTCGCCCGGGCCGATGGTCGAGCTCAACCGGATCGTCGCCGTCGCCGAGGTGCACGGAGCGGCAGCCGCCCTCGCGCAGCTCGACGCGGCCTCGCTGGACGATCATCACCGCGTGCCCGCCGTCCGGGCGCATCTGCTTGACCTGCAAGGAAAAAAGGCCGCCGCGCGAGCCGAGTACGAGGCCGCCGCGCGGGCCACGCTGAGCATTCCGGAGCGCCGCTACCTCTCCGCGCGGGCCGCCCGATTGGCCTAACCAGGGAAAATACTGGTTTGACCGGCAATATGTTGGGCAACCAACGAATTACAGCCGGTTGACGTCGGCATGGAGGGAGCCAGCGATGTCACGTCGTGATGGGAACCGTAGCGCACCGACCAAGACTCGCCTCCGACGACCAGTTCCCAGTATCGACGCGGACTACACCGGCGCGTGTACCTGTCGCCAGTTCTCCGGCGGTCGTGCCGTACACAACTACGGGCAGCCCGGCTGTCGTTACGCCTGACGGACTTTCGTCCGCACGTTGGCCCCGATCGCGCCCGCCACACAGATCCAGGCGAACCAGTCGCCGATATCCGTGTAGGCGGTCGATCCCGGGCTCGCCACGTCGGCCACGAGCGTCGTGACCGGTCCTTCGCCGCCCGAGTGCGCTGACGCCCGCACACGGCCCCAGCCGTCGGCGATCATCACCTCACCGGTGCGGTCGGACCAGACCACCGCCTGACCGTGTTCCGCTGCACGCAACAGGGCGACCCGGCTGTGCTGCCAGCCGTTGTCGCCCTCGTCCGAGGCGGGGATGGCCAGGATGCGCGAGCCGGCTTTGGCGTAGTCGCGGGCCGGGCTGGTGTGGTTGACATCCAGGCAGATCTCGACACCGATGCCTTGCGCGGCGAAGACAAGGTCGTGCCCGGGCGGGGAGACCATGTCGTGGTGCTTGAGGTAGCTGCCGCGGTCGGGGAATGTCAGGGCGTAGTTGTACTTCTCGCGGTCGTCGAGGTACGCGTAGCCCATCACGATGGTGAGACCGCGCGCTTTGGCGAGCCGTTCGAGCGGGTCGAAGGCCGGCCTGGGTTCGCTGCCGCTGAAGGATTGTTCCGGCAGGACAACGGTTGTCACGCCGTCCGGCAGGCCAGCGATCGCGCTGACGTAGGTGTCCAGGAGGTCCCGGCCGGCCTGGGTGCCGATGTTCGGCGCCCAGGCGTGCTGGTTCGTCGCTATCGCCGCGACCCGTTGCACCGGGCCGTCTTTGGGCCGGATCGCGCCCAAGGCCAGCGCCAGCACGAGAACTCCCAGCGCGGCGGCCGCGATCCTGAGCCGCAGCACGGCGATGGCCGCGGGCACGAACAACACCAAGAACTCGATGCCCCACATGCCGGTCACGGACGCGGTCCGCAGCAACAGTGCGAAATCGCCTTGTTCGTTGGCGAAGTTGCCTTGCATGCCCATCGGGTTGGCCACGGATACGAGGTAGATCAAGGCCGTCCACGTCGCCGGTGTCACCAGCGCGGCGAGCAACGGCCGGTCGCGCAGCCGGTGAAAGACCCAGACCGCCGCGGTGAACGTCAACGCCATGCCGACGTCGATCATCAGGCCGACCGGGATCAGCGGAGTGTCGTGCGAACGCAGCTGCAGCGGCCAAGCGTTCGCCGTGCCGAGCAGGAACGCCAGGAACGCGCTGACCGTGGCCGTCCAGGCGGTCGAAGTCCGGGCCAGTAACAAGATCGGCAGCGGCGCGAGCCACGTCAGTGCGGCGACCGGCGCGTATCCGGTGCCGAAGTAGAACAGGATCGCCGAGGCGGCGACCGCCGCGGCGCTACGTTTGAAGTCCATTGAGGACCCTCCCAACGGTCCTGGTGCACAGTGCCCGGAACTCCGGTTCTGGCAGGGTGATCCGGCCGCCGAGGTACTGCTGGACCAGGCCGGTCACCGGCATCGCCAGCGCCAGGGTGACCTCCAGCGGGTCGTCCTGGCGCAGCTTGCCGTCCTTCATGGCGTCCTGGACGGCCGCGAAGACCGGCGCGAACGCGGGCGAGCCGCCGGTGATGAAGTCGTCCGGGAACCGCCGCGCGCCCGGCCAGCGCTCGCTGACCAGGAACGCGTACAGGTTCGGCTGGTGCAGGGCGAAGTCCAGGAATTCGGTCAGCGCCAGCGCGAACCGGTCCTCGAAGCCGAGGTCCGCGTCGGCGCTGGCCCAGTTCTCGGTGGCCTTGGCGACGCCCATGTCCACGGCCGCGCGCAGCAGGGCCTCCCGGTTCGGGAAATGGCGGTATGTGGCCATCGCGGTCAGGCCCACGTCCGCCGCCACCCGGCGCATGGTCACCGCCTGGGCGCCCTCGTTCACCAGGATCGCCAGGGCGGCGGCCGCCAGCCGGTCCGCGGTCTCACTCATGTGTACAACGTACACGTCAAGGTCTACGCTGTACACATCTGCTGCGCGGGGGCGGCCGGGCTCCTAGGGTGAGGTCATGGCGAACCGACCGAGGGTTGTCGTGGTGGGAACTGGGTTCGCGGGCTACCACTGCCTGCGGACGTTGGAGAGCTTGCTGGGGCCCGACGACGCCGACCTGGTCGCGGTGAACCCCACCGACTACATGCTGTACCTACCGCTGCTGCCCGAGGTCACGGCCGGGATCCTGGACCCGCGCCGGATCGCCGTGCCGCTGCGCACCAAGCTGCCCCGCACCCGGCTCGTGCTCGGCTCGGTGTCCGATGTGGACGTTGCCGACCAGAAGTGCACGGTGGTGGACATCGAGGGCCGCGAGTCGGTGCTGGAGTGGGACCGGCTGGTGATCACCTCCGGCAGCGTGACCCGGCTGCTGTCCATCCCGGGCGTGGCCGAGTACGCGAAGGGGTTCCGGTCCATCGCCGAGGCGGTGTTCCTGCGTGACCACATCCTGCGGCAGCTGGAGCTGGCCGAGCAGTCGGACGATCCCGCCGAACGCGCCGCCCGCACGACCTTCGTGGTGGTCGGCGCCGGGTACACCGGGACCGAGCTCGCCGCGCAGGGACAGTTGCTCACCCGGGAGGCGTTGCGGCGGTACAAGGGGTTGTCGGAGAAGGATGTCCGGTGGCTGCTGGTGGACATGGCGCCGCGTGTGCTGCCGGGGTTGTCGAAACGCCTGTCCGGCCCGGCTTTGCGGGTGTTGCGGCGGCGCGGGGTGGACGTGCGGCTGCAGACGAGCGTCAAGGAGGTCACCGCGACCTGCGTGAAACTGACCGACGACACCGAGATCCCGACCCGGACGGTGGCCTGGTGTGTTGGTGTGCGGCCGGATCCGTTGGTCGAGTCGACGCAGCTGGAGGCCGTGCAAGGGCGGATCGCGGTCGACCGGAAGCTGCGGACCGCGGCCAACCAGAACGTGTTCGCCGCCGGGGACGTGGCCGCGGTGCCGGACGCGACCCGGCCCGGCGAGATCACCCCGATGACGGCGCAACACGCGCAGCGGCAGGGGAAAGTCGCCGGCGTGAACGTGGCCGCCTCGCTCGGGCACGGGATGATGCACCAGTACAAGCACCACGACCTGGGCTTCCTGGTCGACCTGGCCGGGCCGTCCGCGGTCGCGGATCCCCTGCACATCCCGATCAGCGGCCTGCCGGCCAAGGCGATCACCCGCGGCTACCACCTGCTCGCGTTGCCCGGCAACCGGGCGCGGGTGCTCGCCGACTGGGCGATCGACCTGGTGTCCACGCGCCAGTTCGTGCAGCTGGGCCTGGTGCGGGGCACGTCGATGGAGGACGCCGACCAGCCGCCTATGTGAGCCGGACGGGCAGCGCCTCGGTGCCGTGCTGGACGAACCCCCTTGCGCCGTAACGGAAGCTGAGCGGTTCGGTGAGGTGGACGCCCGGGAACCGGTCGAACAGCGCCTTGAGCGCGGCGCGGGTCTCGATGCGGGCCAGGGGAGCGCCGACGCAGTAGTGCGGGCCGAGGCCGAAGCCGAGGTGGCCGCTGCCGCGCCGGTCCAGGTCGAACGTGCCCGGATCGGGGTAGGCGTCCTCGTCGAAGTGCGCGGCGGCGATGCACAGGTAGACCATGCTGCCCGCGGTGACCTCCGCACCCGCGATCTCGGTGTCCGCCTTGACAAGGCGGTAGAGACCCGCGGACGGGTTGGCCCAGCGGAACGCCTCGTCGAGCGCCGCGTCCCGCAGGCCGGGGTCCTTCGCCACTCTGGCCAGCGCTTCCGGGTTGAGCAGGAGGCTCGACAGGGTCGCCGAGAGCATCTGGATGGTGGTCTCCAGGCCGCCGAGCAGGAGACTCACGACCGCGACCGTGCAGGCCTCCACGGAGAACTCGTTCTCGGCGAGGTGGGCACGGATGATCTCGCCCAGCAGATTCTCGCCCGGGGCCTTCCGCTCGGCCTCGATCAACGTGCCAGCGTAGGCGCTGAGCTCCCGGAATGCCTGCTCACCCGGCCCGGCCAGCTCCGGGTCCATCGGCGACCCGAGCCACGTGACGATCGCCCGCACCCACGCCAGGCCCTGGTCGCCCAGGTCGTTCGGGATGCCGAGGAGGGCGAGGAACACCTCCATGGGGTACCGGGCGAGCGCCTCCTCGATCAGCTCGGCGTGGTCCTTGCCTTGCAGCGCCTCGAAAGTGCGTTCGGCGATCGGCGTGATCAGCTCCTCGTACCGCCTGCTGGCCCCCGGGCTGAAGAACCTGTTGTGCACCCGCCGTTGCCGCGAGTGCTCCGTGCCGTCGTGCGCGATCATCATCGACGCCACCAACGGGCTCGCGGCGTAGAACTGCGTCCCGAACCTCGCGTGATCCCGCAACCCCGCGGACACATCCTTGTGCCGCAACACAAGCAACGCGCCCATATGGTCGTCGAACACCGTCCGGTGCTCCCGTCCCAGCGCCGCCAGGCTCAGGCCGATCGACGCCGGGCTGGGCGAACTCACCGCGAACGCACTCGTCATGTCCCTACGGTGACGTAGAAAAACCCGTTACGGCGGACCTCGGGTGAATCATGACCCAAGGTCCGCCCGATCAGGCTATTCGAAGTTGACACCTGTCACGGTTGTTCCCGCCCCACGAACACAATCCGGGCCTGCTCGCCGGACTACCGGGGAGTGTTCAGGGCGGGGAATTCATGCGCCGGCGCGGGAACGGGCGCGGTCGAAGGTGTTGCGCAGCACGGCCAGCAGCGCATCGCGGACGGAAAGCTTGACCCGCGCGTCGAAGGTGACCAACGGGACCTCGTCGGACACCGCCAGCGCCCACCGGACGTCGTTCAGGTCGTGGTTCAGCATGCCGTCGAACTTGTTCACCGCCACCACGAACGGCACGCCGGCCTTCTCGAAGTAGTCCACCGCCGGGTAGCAGTCGTCGAGCCTGCGGGTGTCCACGATGACCAGTGCGCCCAGTGCGCCCACCACGAGGTCGTGCCACATGAAGCCGAACCGGTCCTGCCCGGGGGTGCCGAACAGGTACAGCTTGACGTCCTCGTCGATGGTGATGCAGCCGAAGTCCAGGGCCACGGTCGTCGTGGTCTTGCCGGGGGTGTGGCCGGGGCGGTCGACCTCGGCGCCGACCGCGGTGATCGCCGCCTCGGTGCGCAGCGGCGGGATCTCGGAGATCGACGCCACGGCGGTGGTCTTGCCGACCCCGTAGCCGCCCGCTATCACGATCTTGACCGGTGTCGGGGGCTTGCGCCCGCCGGAAAGCGGCTCAGCGGATGGCTTCGAGTCCACGGATGACCCTTTCGATCATGGCGAGGTCCTGGGGGGTTTGGGTGTCGGGCCGGCGGATCACCACGTACCCGAGCTGGGCGAGGTCGGCGACCAGCACCCGGGCGACACCGATGTGGATCTTGAGCATGGCCGCGATCTCGGCCACCGACATCGTCGTGCGGCACAGCGACACGATGTCGCGCCGCTCGAAGCTCAGCATCGGGTGCTCGGCCAGGCCGCGGGCGCTGGTGATCACCTGCGCCTCGATCTCGATGGTGTGGTCCACCGGCGCCGAACGGCCGGAGGTCATCAGGTACGGCCGCAACAGCGTCACATCTCGGTCGTCAGCGGGGCCGGTCATCGCACGTCTCCCTTACTGGCCAACAGAGTTCTTCAGCTCTTCGATCAGCGCGGGGGTGAGCACCGAGCTGGCCCGGTTGGCGAACATGGCCATCTCGTAGGCGATCGTGCCGAGGCTGGCCTGCTTGGACGCCAGCACGCCCAGCGAGCACCCGATCGAGATGGTGCAGACCAGCAGGTAACCGCGCTCCAGCTCGATGATGATCTTGTCGGGCTCGCCCAGCGGGTGCGCGTCGGACACCCCGTTGGCCAGGCCCAGCATGGCCGACGCGATCGCGGCGAGCCGGTCGGCGTTGTGCCGGGCCAGGTCCTGTGACATGGCGATCAGCAGTCCGTCGGCGGACACGGCGATGGCGGCGATCGCCCCAGCGGTGCCCTGCGCGAAGCGGCTCACGAGCCAGTTGAAGTTCTGGGCCTCGGTGCTGACTCCGGACATGGTCATCGGGTGCTCTCTTTCAGATCTGGATCACTGTCAACGGCGCGGGCCAGACCGCTGGCGAACGCGTCGAACGACGCCCGCTCCGCCTCGGGATCGCGCAGCCGCTTGGGCGGCGACGGCTTGGCAGCCCGAGGGGACACTTCTTGAACGGCTCGCGTGCGCAGACCGGGCGCGAGGTTGGCTCCCGGGACCCGCCGGGTCAGGCCTGCCCGCTCCGCCACGACCGGGGCCGGTGCCGCCGCGCCGACCGGTTGCGCGACGCTCGGTGCGGGCGGGGGCGGCAGTGGCGGTGGCGGGGTGACCTCGGGTGTGGCGGCCGCTTGGGCGAAGGCGGTCTGGAACCCGTCCAACGCGTCACGAGCCGCGACCGGGTCGTGCTGGGGTTTGCGGGGAGCCGGTGCCACCGGGGTCGCGGGCTTGCTGCCGTTGGGCACCACGGCGGCGCCGGGCATCTGAGCGCCGGCCACGCGCCGCTTGAGCCCGGCGCGGCTCTCGCCGTCGCCCGGCGTGAGCCGGCCGGTCAGGTGACCGACCGACTGCGGCTGTGGCGTGGACACGTTGTTCACCGGTTCGGCGGCCTGCTTGGCCACCAACGGCCGCGCTATCACCGGTTCCGCGCCGGTGACCACCGGCTGCGGGCCGGTCTGGCCCGACGGGAACCAGGAGAACCCGGCGGTGTGCCGGGCCGGCGGGATGGCCACCGACGGCAGCTCCGGCACCGGCAGGCGGCCGGACTGCTGCTCGGGCACGGGTGCCTGCACAGCCGGGGCCGCGGACTCCGACGGGGCGGGCACTGGCGGAGCCGGCCGGTTGAACAGCCGAGCGGGAACCGTTACCCGCGCGGTGATCCCGCCGCCGTTGGTCGGCACCAGCATGACGTTCAGCATGTGCCGCCTGGCGAGGCGGCCGACCACGAACAGGCCCAGCACCGAAGTCGGTGCCACGTCGAGACGTTCACGCTCGACCAGACGCTGGTTCTCCTCGGCCAGCCGCGGCGGCTTCATCCCGATGCCGTGGTCGACGATGCTGATCACGCACGACCCGTCCGGCCCGAACACCGAGCCGACCTCGACGAAGGTGTCCGGCGGCGAGAACGAGGTCGCGTTCTCCAGCAGCTCGGCGAAAAGCAGCACCAGGTCGCCCGCGAGCGACGACGCCAGCAGCATCTCCGGCAGGTCGTCGATGCGGACCCGTTGGTAGTCCTCGATCTCCGCGAGGGCGGAGCGCAGCGCGGTGGACAACTGGGTCGGGCTGCCGATGCTGTCCTCCCGGGCACCGGCGACGACGAGCAGGTTGTCCGCGTTGCGGCGCAGGCGGGTCGACAGGTGGTCCAGCCGGTAGAGGCTGGCCAGCAGGCGCGAGTCCTGCTCGTTGCGCTCCAGCTCGTCCACCAGGGCCAGCTGGCGGCCCACGAGGTTCTGCGTGCGCTGGGCGACGTTCGCGAACATCAGCGACACGTTGCGCCGGGTGACCGCCTGCCGTTCGACCAGACCGGCCGCGGTGGACTGCACGCGGTTGAACGCCACCGCGAGCTGGCCCAGCTCGTCGGCGGAGTTGACCTCGATCGCCGCGAGCCGCACGGGTTCCTGCTGCACGCCTTCCTCGGTGTCGGACACGCGGACCAGCTCGGTCTCGGCGAGGTTGGCGACGTTCGTGGCGGCGTCGGTCAGCTTGCGCAGCGGACCGGCGATCGACCGGCTGACCACCACGGCCAGCAACGCCACCAGGATGAACAGCCCGGCCGCGCCCAGACCGATGAACCAGGCCAGCGCGCTCGCGCTGTCGGCACGGCTGGCGGCGGCGTCGGTGATCTGGCTGGTGACCCGGTCCTGGACCGAGCGCCGCAGGCCGGACTGCGCGCCGACCGCGGTCAGCGCGTCGGTCGCGAACCCTTCCACCGCAGCGGAGTTGCGCGGGTCGGGCAGGCGCCCGGTGAGCGCGTCGACCCCACGGCCGGTGTCGCCCTCACTCACCTGCACGACAAGGCCGGCGTGCTCGACGTCGGCCTGCTGCACGAAGCGCTCGGTGAACATCCGGGACTGGCCGGTCGAGTCGTCCAGCAGCAGCTGGCCGGTGGCCGGGTTGACCGCGGTCGCGATCAGCGCCATCCCGCGCAGCTCGCCGTACTCGTTGGCGTGCAGCAACGCGTCCAGCGCGGTCAGCTGCCGGGTGCCCTCAGCGTCCGAGGTCTGGTCGGCGACCAGCCGCAACGCGTCGATGATCGCGTCGACCAGCGCGTGGTACGTGCGGGCCACGGAGTCCGGCGAGATACCGCGCCGGACAGCGCTCTCCCGCAGTTCCCGCAGCGACCCCAGCCGGGTCAGGGCGGACGCCAGCTCGTCGGACATGCCCGGCCCGAGCGACGCCCGCACCTGGCCGGCGGTGTCGTCGACCTTGCGCTGCTGCTTCTGCATGGCGTCGCTGCTCGCGTGCGGCGAGGCCAGGTACCCGGCGGTGAGCAGCCGCTCCCGCTGCAGCTCCCAGATCAGGCCGCCCAGCTCGCGGGCGTTGCCCGCGGCGTCCGCGGTCTGCCCGGCGGACGCGGCAGCGCTGGCCTGGGTGATGACGAACGGCGTCGCCACCAGCAGCACCGCGGCCAATGGCAGGCCCAGCAACAGGTTCAGCTTCGCGCGGATGCCGAGCCTGCCCAGCAGCGGAGTGCCCGGGGCGACCCGCCTGCCGGGGTTCTTGCCGTGCTTCACGCCTGTTCACCTCCTCCGAGTCAAGAGACGACCGCGCCGTTGCGGTGCTGTGCCCGGACCAGATCTTCGATGGTGGCCCGCAGCGACAGGAACCCGGGCGTGCGTTTCACCGAAAGGTCCCGGTGACGGGGCAGGTCCACGGTGATGTCCTCGGCGATGCGGCCGGGGTCGGAGGCCAGCACGACCACCCGTTGGCCCAGGAACACCGCTTCCTCCACGTCGTGGGTCACCATCAGCACCGTGGTGCCGGTGTCCAGCCAGATCTGCCGGATCAGCACCTGCATGTCCTCTTTGGTCTGCACGTCCAGCGCGCCGAACGGCTCGTCCAGCAGCAGCACCTCGGGTTCACAGGCAAGTGCCCGCGCGATGGCGACGCGTTGCTGCTGGCCGCCGGACAGCTGGCGGGGCAGCGACCGGCGGAACTCCGAGAGCCCGGTCTCGGCGAGGTACCAGTCCACCCGGCGGGCGCGTTCGGCCGAGTTCACCGCGAGCAGCTCCAGTCCGAAGGCGACGTTGCGCTCGACCGTCCGCCACGGGTACAGGGTCCCGGCCTGTGGCACCAGGCCGCGATCCGGGCCCGGCCCGGTGACCGGCCGGCCGTCGACCAGGACGGTGCCCTCGGTCGGCGTGTCCAGCCCGGCCACCAGGGACAGCAGCGTCGACTTGCCCGAGCCGCTCGCCCCCACGACACAAAGGAACTGGCCCTCCGGCACGGTCAGGTCGATGCCGTCGAGCGCCTGGACGGTCCTGCGGCGGACCTGGAACCGCCTTGTCACACCACGAAGTTCGAGCGCAGAGGTCATACCACCCACCGCCCCACCTGGGTGCGGATCAGCCGCAGCGCAACGTCGATGAGCACGCCGAGGACACCGATCACGATCAGGATCGCGAAGATCTCGTCGGTGTGCTGGAACCGTTGTGCCTGCATGATCCGGCGGCCGAGGCCGGTGGTCGAGCTGACCAGCTCGGCCACCACGACGAAGTTCCACGCGGCCGCGATGTTCACCCGGATCGTGTCGATCATGCCCGGCAGCGAGTGCGGCAGCACGACCTTGCGCAGCACCTCACCGCGGCGGGCGCCGAGCGTGTACGAGACGTTGATCATCGGCATCGGCACCTGGCGCACGACGTCGGCGACCATCAGCATGTTGAAGAACACCGTGCCGAAGAACAGCAGGGCGATCTTCGGCGCCTCGTCGATGCCCAGCCAGATCAGCAGCAGCGGGATGAACGCGGGCGCGGGCAGGTAGCGCACCAGGCCCAGCACCGGCTCCAGCAGCGCGCGGCCGGCCTGGAACGAGCCCATCGTGAACCCGATCGGCACCGAGACCAGCACACCCAGGCCGAATCCCAGCAAAATCCGCCTTACCGTGTCCCAGGTGTCGGTCCACAGCTGACCCGAGCGCGCCATGTCCCACAGCGCGGAGAACGCGGCGCCCGGGGTGGGCAGGAACCGCGGCTCGACGATCCGGGCCTCGCTGAGGATCAGCCAGGCCGTGAACGGGATCGCGAACGACAGCACCATCAGCACCCACCGCGCCCGGCCGGGGATCGGGGTGCGGATGGTCAGCAGCGGGGAGGTCCGGCGGGGCCGCCGCCGCGAGGGCAGCGGCGGCCAGTCCTTGCGGTCGCCCTGACTTTCGGCCATGGCACCTCCGCTCAGCTCCGCCCGGTCGACGGCGACGGGTTTCACTGAGGGACCGCTTTGACGAACGTGTCGTTGAACAGGCCGTCCAACGAGGGCTTCGTCTTGGCCAGCCCGGTGCTCATCATGAAGTCCACAATGGACGCCGCCTGGTGGTTCAGGTGCTGCGGCGTGGTGCCTGGGGTGAACGCGTCCAGGTTCTGCTGGCGGGTGAAGATCGTGGTGCCCGCGTCGTAGGACTTGTACTCCTCTTTGGACACCTGGCCCTGCTTGGCCATGATGTCGATCGCGCCGTCGCGGTTGTCCTTGATCCACTTGATCGTGTCGAACCAGGTGTTCACCAGTGCCTGCGCCACCTGGGGGCGATCCTTGACCAGGTCGGACTTCAGCACCAGGTGGTCGGGGATGGCACCGGGGAACTCCGCGGAGGTGGCGATCGCCTTGCTGCCGGGCAGTTCCAGCGCGATGGTCGTGTTCGGGGCGAACACGCCGACCGCGTCGACCTGACCGCCCTTGAACGCGGCGGCGGCGTCGGCGGTGGCCATCGGCACCAGGTTGATGTCCTTCTCGGTCAGCTTGGCCTCGGCCAGCGCCAGCAGCAGCAGGTAGTGGTCGACCGTGCCCTGCTCGACGGCGACCTTCTTGCCCTTCAGGTCGGCGACGCTGTTGATGCCCGCCCTGGCGATGATCCGGTCGTTGCCGGTCGAGTTGTCGTTGACCAGCACGATGGTCTGCTTGGCGCCGCCGCTGACGGACACGAGCGTGTCGTTGAGGGTCTGGCTGTTGCCGTCGATCGCGCCGGTGGACAGCGCGTTGAGGCTGTCGGTGTAGCTGTCGAAGTACTTCAGCTCTACCTCGACGTTGTTCTTCGCGAACAGCTTCTGCTCTTCGGCGACCTTCCAGGGGAACCACCCCGGCCAGGCGGAGTAGCCGATGGTGACCTTGCCCCCTTGCGCGGCCGGGGCCTCGCTGCAGGCCGAGAGAGCGGTGACGCCGAGCAGGCTGAGCGCGCACAGAAACGCGGTCAGCACGCGGCTGACGGAACGGGTTTGCACAACGAACTCCAGGGGGACGGGGTCGGGAGTTCCGATCTTTTTTCCGGCGGTGAAATTACGGTCTTCGCGAGCGGGCGATCGCGGCCGATTCAGGCGCCGGCCGCGATCTGGAGGGGATCTTCGAATGCGCTGGATGCATGAACATGTCTGACCATGACCACGCACCAGTGAATACCTGACAACTTCGAGCGGTACCGGCGGCCGGGCGGTCCGGAACGGACTGTGCATTCCGGGACGGTCGCCGGTGGGGTGAATGCGGTGGCACAGGCCGGGATGGGGCCGGGTCCGATGTGGAGTTCCCGCTGGTCCGTCCACGTGCGACTGCACACGCGCCTGGAGTTCGGTAGTCACCTCGCGACAGAGCGTCACTGTGCTCAGTCGTCATGAACCCGGCCCTCCGCGCCTGTTGCCCTGTCTGTGGCGAACGTAAAGGGCTCATGACAACGCGCGGTCGCCCGCGCGTTAACGCGTGGCAAAACCGCACCCCGCGCCTGAGCCGAAATCCCTTCGCCTCCCGGCGCACAGCCTAGCGACCACCGCAAGTACCTGATCAGCTACTCCGATGGCACCAATGGTGTTTAGTTTGGTTACTCAGTGCTAGCGCGGCGGACCCTTCGGCGGAGCTGAAGGATGCGTGCCGCACCTATCAGTATCACGAGTACGGCGCCGATCACGGCGGCGAACAGCAGGGCGACGCCGAGTGGCAGTTCCATGGAAAGACCGAGAAACGTCACGGTGACCGTGCCGAGGTTCTGCAGAATGAAAATCAGCAGGAAGACGAGCACAATCGTGGCGACTATCACGGCGATCCAGGTGCCGCTGATTCTGGTGGCTTTCGTCACCGAATGAGGGTCGGTCCGGGGTGCTGGTGGGGCTGGTGTTTCCGGTGATTCGCCGCCCGGGACGGCGGCGGCCGGCTCGTGACGCGCGTCGGAAGGCTGGCTGGTCATACCGAAAATGGTCACCCCTCGTGAGTAATTCCGCGACTCGACTGGTCCATTCGTGCCACCATGCGTAGATGAGCGACGCATTCATACTCCGTTTGGACGACAGTAAGGCTGAGCTCCCGACGGCTGGGGGCAAGGGAGCGTCGCTGGCCCGGCTCGCCGCCGCGGGCGTGCCCGTCCCGTCCGGTTTTCACATCACCACGGCCGCCTACCGGGCGTTCCTGGCCACCGGTGGTCTGTCCGCGCAGATCACGTCCCTGCTGGGAAAGCTCTCGCCGGATGACACCGTTGGTACTGAACAGGCAGCTGCCTCGATCGCTGCTGCCTTCGCGGACGCCCAGGTCCCCCCGGAAGTGGTGTCCAGCATTTGGGAGGCATATTCCGGCCGGGGAGCGGTGGCCGTCCGGTCGTCGGCGACCGCGGAGGACCTCCCGGAGATGTCCTTCGCCGGTCAGCATGACACTTTTCTCGGCATCACTGGGCCGGATGCCGTACTCGATGCGGTCAAACGGTGCTGGGCCTCGCTCTGGACCGCCCGCGCGATTGTTTATCGCGCACGAAACAAAATTTCATATGAAGATATCGCGATAGCCGTAGTGGTCCAGGATCTGGTACCCGCGGCAGCGGCCGGTGTGATGTTCACCGCTGATCCGATGACCGGAGATCGTGATCGAGTCGTGATCAATGCCGCCTGGGGGCTGGGCGAGTCGCTCGTCAGCGGACAAGTCACCCCGGATGGCTTTACGGTGGCCAAGTCCGGGGCTCTGATCAGCGCGGATGTGCACACGAAGACCGTGATGACCGTTCCCGCCGCCGAGGGGACGGCGGAGAAACCAGTCCCGGAGGAGTTGCGCGACGAACCGGTGCTGACCGAGGCCGAGGCGCTCGAACTGGCGCAGCTGGGCATCCGGATCGAAAAGCTGTATGGCACACCGGTGGACGTCGAGTGGGCCGCCCACGATGGCCGGTTCGTCATCCTGCAGGCCCGGCCGATCACCACCCTGCCGGTGCCGCGCGAGGTGTGGAACGACAGCCTGCTCGGCGACTACCTGTGGACCAGCGGGAACGTCAGCGAGGCGGTGCCCAGCGTGATGACCCCGGTGACCTGGTCGGTCATCCAGGAGCTGGCCATGCCGCCGATCGCCGGGCACCCGACCTCGGGCAACATCGGCGGCCGGTTCTACCTGAACCTGTCCACCAGCATGGCGGTCGGTCGCGCGTTCGGCATGGAGAAGGCGGTCCGACAGGCCAACGAGCAGACCTTCGGCCGGATCGACGTGGCCGTCCCGCCGCTGCCGTTGTCCAGGTTCGCGCTGATCAGGGCCGCTCTGCCGGTGGTCAGGCTGTTCATCCGGCAGGGGCGTGCGTATCGCAAGAACCTGCGATCACTGCTTTCGTCGACGCCTTCTCGGTGCGCGGAGCTGACCCGCCGGATCTCTGCCTGTACGACTCCGGCCGCACTGCTGGCGTTGTGGAAGTCCGATGTGGACGATCTGCTGCACGTGGTGTGCCAGACCCTGGACGTCGGGGCTCGTCAGCTCGGCGCGGCCAAGCTCGGCCCGTACCTCACCTCTCTCGTGGGTGAGGGCGATGCGGCTTTGTTGTTGACCGGGTCGGGTGCGTCGCTCGCCAGTCTTGGCCCGGTGCTGGGCCTGGCTCAGCTGCGGGACGGTTCCCTGTCCGTCGCGGAGTATGCCCAGGCGTGGGGGCATCGGGGGCCGGACGAGTACGAGCTGTCCGCGCCGCGGCCGGCCGAGGACCCGGAGTGGATCTCCCGCCAGCGGGACGCGTTCGCCGGTGCACCGGAGGAGTTGCTGGCAGCGCAGGCATCCGCGCGTGCTTTGGCATGGGAACGGCTGGTGGCCGCGCACCCGGACAAGGCGCCGAAGATCCGCAAGCAGCTCGACAAGGCGCTTTCGGTCGCGCAGGCGCGGGAACGGTCGCGCTCGGAGATGGTCCGGACCTTCGGGGTGTTCCGGGCGTTCGTGGTCAAGGCCGGTTCGCTGACCGGGCACGGCTCGGACCTGTTCTTTCTCACGTTGTCCGAGATCCTCTCGGTGCTGGACGGATCCGGGTCGGTTGTCCAGGTTCCGGTCCGGCGGGCGGCTTACGAGCACTACAAGTCGTTGCCGCCGTATCCGACGCTGATCCGGGGTGCGTTCGACCCCGAGACTTGGCAACAACCCGCCTCCGTCGGCGGTATCAAGGGTTTCCCCGGTGCCGCTGGGGTAGTGGAGGGTGTGGTGCGCGTGGTGTCCACAGTGGAGGAGGCAGAGGCGTTGCGAACCGGGGAGGTCCTGGTCACGACCGCTACCAACATCGGCTGGACGCCACTGTTTCCACGCGCCGCGGCCGTTGTCACGGATGTCGGGGCGCCGTTGTCGCATGCCGCGATCGTCGCCCGGGAGCTTGGTATACCCGCGGTGGTCGGGTGTGGCAACGCGACTTCACGACTGTCCACGGGAGACCGGGTGCGCGTCGACGGTGCCCTCGGCGTTGTGACGGTTTTGTGAGAGGTTGACCAGTTCCTGTCAGGCAAGGGTTTTGGCAAGGCGGGGCTGGCAGGGTGGGCGCCATGAGAAGACTCATCGCAGCGGTCGTCGCCGGTGTGGCGGCGGCCGCCATGGCACCTGCCGCCTCGGCATCGGCCTCGACGCTGAACATCGTGGCACTGGGGGACTCCTCCGCGTCCGGCGTGGGGGCCGGCGACTACGAGCCGGGCACCGAGGGGAAGTGCTTCCACAGCGCCAACTCCTACACCGCCGACCTGGTGGCGAGCCTGCGTGCCAAGGGCCGCACGGTCTCGTTCACCAACGTGACCTGCAGCGGCGCGGCCATCCCGGACCTGCGCCGGACGTTCCAGGACCAGCCGCCGCAGCTGGACAGCCTCAAGCGCGACACCAGCATCGTCACGTTGACCGTCGGCGGCAACGACATCGACCTGGCCTCGTTCGCGGGCCTGTGCATCCAGGGCGACTGCTCGGGCGCCCCGGCGGACGCCACGATCCAGCGCCTGGACGCCATGGGTCAGGACCTTCGTGCTTTGTTGAAGGAGATCAAGTCTCGCAGCCCGCGTGCTCAGGTCGTCGTGACCGGGTATGGCCGTCAGATCACTGACGGCGCCAACGCTCAGGGCGTGCCGCTTGACCCGATCTGCGGTGACGGCATCATCACCGCGCCGGAACGTACTGACGGCAGCCGGATCGCGACCGCGCTGGACGCTCGTCTTCGTTCTGTTACTGCTGGTCTGGGCACGTATGTCAGCGAGTTCGCTTATCCGGGCCAGTTGCGGCCTTCGTTCGCCGGTCATTCGCTGTGTGAGGCCGGGCCTTCGTTCTACCGCGGCTTCGATGCCCTCGCGCCTGGCCAGGAGGGGCCCGTTGCCGTTCTGCACCTGAACAAGGCCGGGCACGCGGTGCTGGCTTCGTTAATCGAGGCCAGGCTCTGCGTGTAGTCAGCGTCTGATCGGTTCGTACGGAGGGAAGCGCTGGGCTGGCCGGTCGGTGAGGTAGGCGTTGAGGAAGCGCTGCCAGATCGCGCCGGCCAGTCCCGTGCTCTCCGGCGGGATGGGCGCGAACTCGTCCGCCCCGAGGTGCACGGCCACCGAGACACCGGGGGTATACCCGGCCATCCACGCGCCGCACGTGGCGTTTCCGCCCTGACAGACGATCGTCGCGGGCTTGCCCGCGCATTGGTGTTGTGCCTGGCAGGGGATTTGGTTCAGCGGCGGGATGGGCAGCAGTGACTCGGTGATGTTGCGGGCGATCCGTTTGTTGGTGGCGCTGTCTTTGGGCTCGAACGCGTCTTCGCTGCGGGCGTTGTCGTCGAAGATCACCTCGCCGGTTTTCGGGTCGGTTACCTGAGCGACCAGGTGCGGGCGGTGTTTCGTGCCTTCGGCGGCCAGCGTGGCGTACGCGGTCGCGATGTCCACAACCCGCGCTTGGTAGGGCGCGCCACCGAGACCCACGGCAAGCGACGGCGGCCGCCCCGACTCACCGGCGACCGGCGTCCTGTCCGGCCCGACCGACGCCGGGATCCCAGCCGCCACGAGGGCATTGCCAACCGCGCGGGTGCCGACCGTGTTGAACGTGATGTCGGCGAACACAGTGTTGACCGACTGCTTCATCGCGTCGGCGACCGTGCACTCCTGCGCGCAGTTCGCCGCGTTGGTGACCATCAGGTCGCCGAACTTCCGCGGCCCGCGCCCATCGTAGACCTCATCGAGCCCTTCGCCCCGCTGCAGGAGCGCAGCCAGCACGAACGGCATGTACAGCGATCCCGGGGCGTACCAAGAGTTCGCGTAGTCGTTGCCCGGCTTCTGCTTGTCATATCCCGCGTACACCAGGACCGCGCCGCTCGCCGGGTCGATCGCCACCATCGCCTCGCGCAGGCTGTCCGGCTGCCTCGCGGTGGCCGCCGCAAGAGTGCCCTCCGCCAGCTCCTGCGCCTTCCGATCCACCGTAACCCGCACGGTATACCCACCCTCGAACAACCGCGACGCAGGAATATCAACCCCATCCAACTCCCGCAAAACCTCCGCCCACACCACCCACCGATCCGCAGACAGCCCCTCCCCGGGCGCCGTCACCCGCTCACCCGCGCTCTCACCCGACTTCGCCACACCCGACTCCCGCTCGCCTTCGCGCGGCGGCGTCACCGTCCCCAACTCACTCCCATCCGCCCACAGCACCTTCACCGCCTGCGGCTCCCGCGACTCCGCCCCACCACCCACCCGTTGATACAAAACAAACCCAACAACCAACCCCACAACCACCACAAAAACCCCGACCCGCCGAACCACCCGCCAGTTCACCCACCGACCGTACCGAACCCCATCCCCCAAGATCTCCACACCCACCTCAGTACACGTTCACCCAAAGCACACCGCTGTCGCCCCCGGATCCCGTTTTGGCTGGATATCCGCTACGCCACCTGAACTCACGCTCGCCGAGCCGAGTCCGCTTGCACCGCAGCCTTTCCCATCACCCCTGATGACCTCACAACCCCCGCAGTCACAGTGGCGCGCTCCCGGCATCCCCGGATTACCTGCGGAGTGTGGGACTTCCTAGTCGCGCTCGCGGCGCCGCCGGGCTTTCGCGCGAACCCCCGCCCGGCTTCCAGCCCCGTTCCTGGCGCCGCCGAACGTTCTGCGGAATCCTGTACTTCCCAGTCGCAGCCCCGGGCTCCGCCGGATTTTCTGTTGGGCGTCCTCGGGCTTCCCTGGTGCAGCCACGTTCCCGGCGTCGTCGGGCTTTCGTACGGAGCCCCCCGGCTCCCAGACGCAGCACCGTTCCTGGCGCCGCGGAACTTTGCTGGAGTCCCTGTCCGGCTCGCCCTCGGCGCCGCTGGATCTGCCGTGGCACAGCTTCTCCGCAAAGCCTGTACGCCCGTAACTGCAGGATCGACTGCCGGGCGAGAATCACCGCACGGCTCGCCTCGAGTCACGCGTGCCCAGCCGAGGTCGCTTGTGCGGCTGGCTTTCTCACAGCGACCCCCACCCCGCCACAGTCGCAGCAGCGTTCGCCTGCGACGCAGTCACCCTGGCGTCTCGACCTGGATACTGCGGCGACGCAAGGATCCTGACCGTTCCGCTCGCCGCCCCCACCTCACGACCACCCAGCCGGAGTCACTTGCGGCAGAGGATTTCCCCATGCAGAACCACGAACCACCCGTCCTCAGCCGCCGACCAGTCTCGCCAAGCAGCGGAGATCCGCTCCAGATCCGCCTGCGTGGCCAGCCCGTACTCGACCGCCTGCCCGGCGATCGCGGAGTGCAGGATCCGGTCGGCCCACAGCCCGCCCCACCACTCGCGGGTCTCGGGCGTGGCGTAGCACCAGGTCGAAGCGGTGGCCTCCACATCGGTGAACCCGGCCTCGCGCGCCCACGAAAGCAACCGCCGCCCCGCGTCGGGTTCACCGCCGTTGCGGCGAGCCGCTTTCCGGTACAGATCCAGCCACTCGTCGAGCGCGGGGAACTGGGGGAACCACGTGAACGCCTCGTAGTCGGAGTCCCGCGCGGCGACGATCCCGCGGCTCACCCGGCGCATTTCCCGAAGGGCGCCAACGGGGTCGTGGACGTGTTGCAGGACCTGGTGGGCGTGCACGACGTCGAAGGTGTTGTCCGCGTATGGGAGTGTGTGGACGTCGGCGATCTCGAAGTGGATGTTGGTGGCGCCGCGGTCGTTGGCGAACGCTTGGGCGGCGGCGAAGACATCCGAGACCGGCTCGATGGCGGTGACCTGGCCCGGCGCCACGAGTGCCGCGAGGTCGGCCGTGATCGTGCCCGGCCCGCAGCCGACGTCCAAAAGGGACATTCCCGTGCGCAGGTGTGGCACGAGGTAGGCCGCCGAGTTCGCGGCGGTGCGGGACCGATGGGAGCGCAGCACGGCCTCGTGATGCCCGTGCGTGTATAAGGGCGGCATGCGGGTCACCGTAGTCGCGTCTCCCAGAATTCGGGAGAGTTGTCCCGGGATATGGACGCACTGGACCCGGGGTGTTGGGGTCCCGGGCCGAGCTGGGGTCCCCGGGCCGAGCTGGGGTCCCGGGGCCGACCGGGGCCGGGCTGGGGTCCCGGGGCGGGCGTCGAGGGTTCCGTGCGGGACGCCGAGGGTCCCGTGGCGGCCATGTGCAGGCGGCGTGGGTCCCGTCGGGCATGTCCAGGCGGCGTGGATCTCGTGGCTCTCCGGGGTGGCTCTCGTCGTGGCTCTGGGCCGGGCGCCGAGGGCCTCGTGGCGGGCACGTCAGGCGGCATGGGTTCCGTGGCACGTCAGGCGGCGTGGGTCTCGTGGCTCCTGTTAGGTCTCGTGGCTCGGGGTGGGTCTCGTTGGGTATCGGGGTGGGGTCTCGTCGAGTGCCGGGCGGTCTGGGTGCGTCTCGTGGTGCCGGGCGGTCTGGGTGCGTCTCGTTGGGTGCATGGCTGCGGGGTGGGTCTAGTTGGGTGCCGTGGCTCGTGGGTGGGCGGTGTGGTTGAGGGGTGTGGGGGTGGGTTCGGGCCGCGTTCCTTGCTCACCGAGTCGCGACACGCCCAAATCCGGACGGTGACGGGCGTCACATGTGGATGGACACGCCGACACAACATGTGGGTGTGGGTGGTGATCGTTGGTCCATGTATTGTGGTCCGCAGAGCTGGTCCGGTCACTGAACCACAGTGGCCGGGGTAAGAGGGAACCCGGTGGGAGTCCGGGACTGCCCCGCAGCGGTGAGTGGGAACGACCGCCGTCAACGGCACTGAGCGCGAGCTTGGGAAGCGACGGCCAGTAGGCCAGAAGTGCCCACGAGTCCGAAGACCTGCCCGCTCGCCTGCCCGTGTCGCGGGTGGGTGTCCGCATGCCCCGAGGGAGGGCGTGGGGCAGGCCTCGCCTTGTCCTCGCGCGCGCTCGAAGGGGCCGAGCGAGGGGAGTTCGTGACGGTCACGACAATGCAGGTGCGCAAGCGCAGTGGCGCGTTCGAACCGGTGGATGCCGGCAAGATCGTGCGCGCGGTGCAGCGGTGCGCCGACGGGCTGTCCACTGTGGACCCGATGAGGATCGCGACGAAGACCATCAACGGTCTGTACGACGGCGCGACCACCGAAGAGCTGGACAAGCTGTCGATCCAGACCGCGGCGGAGCTGGTCGCCGAGGAGCCGGAGTACTCGAAGCTGGCCGCGCGTCTGCTCGCCGCGTTCATCGACAAGGAGGTCCGCGGTCAGGGTGTGCACTCGTTCAGCCAGAGTGTGGCGCTCGGCCACCGCGAGGGGCTGATCGGTGATGCGACCGCGACGTTCGTGGCAACGCACGCCCGCAAGCTCGACGACGCGATCGACATCGAGGGCGACAACCGGTTCGAGTACTTCGGCCTGCGCACGGTGTTCGACCGCTACCTGCTGCGCCACCCGCACACCCGCGCGGTGGTCGAACGCCCGCAGTACTGGTTGCTGCGCGTGGCCTGCGGTCTGTCGCACACGCCGGCCGAGGCGATCCGGTTCTACAAGTTGATGTCCTCGCTGGCGTACCTGCCCAGCTCGCCGACGTTGTTCAACTCCGGCACGCGGCACACCCAGATGTCCTCGTGCTACCTGCTGGACTCGCCGCGCGACGAGCTGGAGTCGATCTACGAGCGGTACGCGCAGATCGCGCGGCTGTCGAAGTTCGCGGGCGGGATCGGCGTGCAGTGGTCCCGGGTGCGCTCGAGGGGTGCGCTGATCCGGGGCACGAACGGGCACTCGAACGGGATCGTGCCGTGGCTGCGCACCCTCGACGCCTCGGTCGCGGCGGTGAACCAGGGCGGCCGGCGCAAGGGCGCGGCGTGCGTGTACCTGGAGACCTGGCACCCGGACATCGAGGAGTTCCTGGAGCTGCGGGACAACACCGGCGAGGACGCGCGCCGCACGCACAACCTGAACATTGCCAACTGGATCCCGGACGAGTTCATGCGCCGCGTCGAGGCGGACGGCATGTGGTCGTTGTTCGACCCGGACGAGGTACCCGAGCTGCCGGACTTGTGGGGCGACGAGTTCGACCGCGCCTACCGTGCCGCGGAGGAGGCGGGGCGCGCGGTTCGGAGGGTGAAGGCGCGTGATCTGTATGCGCGGATGATGCGGACGCTGGCGCAGACCGGCAATGGCTGGATGACGTTCAAGGACACCGCCAACCGTACGTGCAACCAGACCGCCGAGCCGGGCAACGTCGTGCATTTGTCGAACCTGTGCACGGAGATCCTTGAGGTCACGAGCGACGCTGAGACGGCGGTGTGCAACCTCGGCTCGGTGAACCTTGGCGCGCATGTGAAAGACGGCGCCATGGACTGGGATCGCTTGCGGGAGACCGTGCGTACCGCGGTGACCTTTTTGGACCGTGTGATCGACATCAACTTCTATCCGACGGAGCAGGCCGGGCGGAGCAATCCGCGGTGGCGTCCGGTGGGGCTGGGGGTGATGGGTCTGCAGGACGTGTTCTTCAAGCTGGAGCTGCCTTTTGACGCTCCGGCGGCGCTGGAGTTGTCGACGCGGATCGCCGAGGAGATCTATCTCACGGCGCTGGAGACGTCCGCGGATCTTGCTGCTTCGGCTGGGGCGCACCCGGCTTACGCCGAGACTCGGGCCGCGCGCGGGCAGTTGCAGCCGGACTTGTGGGGTGTGACGCCGACGCAGACCGAGCGCTGGGATGCGTTGCGGGCGCGGGTCGCTGAGCATGGGTTGCGGAACTCGTTGCTGGTCGCGGTTGCGCCGACGGCCACGATCGCCTCTATCGCCGGGTGTTTCGAGTGCATCGAACCTCAGGTGTCCAATGTGTTCAAGCGGGAGACGCTGTCTGGGGAGTTCTTGCAGGTGAACTCGTATCTGGTGGCGTACCTGAAGAAGGCGGGCCTGTGGAACGGGGACACTCGCGCGCGGTTGAAGCGGGATGACGGTTCTGCTCAGGGGCTGCCGTTGCCGGAGGCGGTGAAGCTGCTTTTCCGTACTGCTTGGGAGCTTCCGCAGCGGGCTCTGATTGATCTTGGTGCGGCTCGTGGGCCTTACATTGACCAGAGTCAGTCGTTGAACCTGTTCGTGGCGAGTCCGACTATCGGCAAGTTGTCGTCGATGTATCGGTATGCGTGGCAGGCGGGGTTGAAGACCACGTACTACCTGCGTTCCCGGCCTGCGACCCGCATTCAGCAGGCGACTGTGCCGACCGTTGAGGCCGTTGCTTGTTCCCTTGAGAACCCTGAATCTTGTGAGGCGTGCCAGTGACTACTTTGGACAGTCGTAACCAGACCCTGCTCGACCCGGGGATGGACTTGACCCTGCGGCCGATGCGGTACCCGTTGTTCTACGACCGGTTTCGGGATGCGATCAAGAACACTTGGACGGTTGAGGAGGTTGACCTTCACTCCGATCTGGCCGATCTCGCGAAGCTGACTTCGGCTGAGCGGCATCTGGTGAACCGGCTGGTGGCGTTCTTCGCGACCGGGGACACGATCGTGGCGAACAACCTGGTGCTGAACCTGTATGAGCACGTGAACGCTCCCGAGGCGCGGCTTTACCTGTCGCGGCAGTTGTTTGAGGAGGCGGTGCACGTTCAGTTCTACCTGACGTTGCTGGACACGTATCTGCCGGATGAGGGGGAGCGGGCGGCGGCTTTCGCTGCGGTGGACAACATTCCTTCGATTCGGCAGAAGGCTGAGTTCTGCTTCAAGTGGATTGACTCCATCGAGCACCTGAGCCGGTTGGAGTCCAAGGAGGATCGTCGGGCGTTCCTGTTGAACTTGATCTGCTTTGCGGCTTGTATCGAGGGGTTGTTCTTTTATGGGGCTTTCGCGTACGTGTACTTCTTGCGGTCGCGGGGGTTGTTGAACGGGTTGGCTTCTGGGACCAACTGGGTGTTCCGGGATGAGTCGATGCACATGGCTTTTGCTTTTGATGTCGTGGATACGGTTCGGCGGGAGGAGCCTGAGCTGTTCGATGACGAGCTGCATGGGCAGGTTCGGCAGATGCTGAGGGAGGCTGTCGATGCTGAGACTCGGTTCGCGGAGGATCTTTTGGGGCAGGGGGTTGCGGGGTTGTCTCTTGTGGACATGCGTTCGTACTTGGAGCATGTTGCTGATCGGCGGCTGATCGCTTTGGGGTTGCAGGCGGAGTATGGGGCCAAGAACCCGTTCGCTTTCATGGAGTTGCAGGATGTTCAGGAGCTGTCGAACTTCTTTGAGCGGCGGGTTAGTGCTTATCAGGTTGCGGTTGGTGGGACGGTGTCCTTTGACGAGGACTTCTAGGTTGCTTTGACACGCTGGATCTGGGGTCTGATTGCGCGAGAACTGGGTGGGTGAAAGAAGCGCTCGCCGCGCGGCAGCGCCACCCAGAGGGGCGGAGGACCGTGCCCTCGCCCTCCGGTATGACCTGCCCAAGGGAACCACATCTGTCAAGTGGGGGCCGGGGCTTCCAGCGGGGGCCGGTCCGTATGGCTATCAGCGTGGTTGCTTTGCGAAGGCGGACCGGCGATCGATTTGGGCCCCCACTTGACAGATGCGGTTGCGCAAGCGCCAGGCCATACCGGAGGGCGAGGACACGAAGACTACGTATGCGCGTGCGTGCAGAAGCGCAGAAGCGGCAAAGCGCAGAAGCGTAGAAGCGGCGAATGGCTGGAGCGCTGGAGCGCTGGATGGCTGGAGCGCTGAAGCGCCTGGATGGCTGTGCGGGTTGTGCTGGTGCGGCGCTGGTGGCTGTGCTCACGTTGTTCCCATCGGCGAGTTCTTGCCGGGGTGGTGCCTTTTCGCACATCGGGTTCGTCCCCTGAGGACATTCTCTGCTCGTCCGGGTGGTGGCAGGGTTGTTCACCATATCGTGGAATTGCTGGGGTTTGTATGTCCGAAATAGACTTTTGCGCGCACGAGAGAGGGGATGTGACGATGAGTGCTGCTCGGGGCAGCCGGGCCGCCGCCGTGGTGATGGGGGCGGTGGTGGTCGCGTCGGTGGTGGTGCCGGGGACCGCGTTGGCTGGTGGTGGATCGCATCATGGGATCGAGACCATCGCGAGTGGGCTGAACAGTCCGCGGGGGTTGGCGTTCGGGCCGGACGGTGACCTGTATGTGGCGGAAGGGGGCTTTGGCGGTGCCGCTCCGTGCTTCGCGGGGGCGGAGGGGCCGACGTGTTTTGGCCGCAGTGGGTCGATCACGAAGGTCAGCCATGGGAAGCAGAGCCGAGTGCTCGATGGGTTGCCGTCGACGGCGCATCCGGATGGGGCCAATGGGACCGGGCCCGCTGATGTGGTGGTGGACGGGAAGTCGTTGGTCTTCACCGTCGGGCTTGGTGCTGATCCGGCGATTCGCGAGACGTTGTCGGCGCCGGACCTCGGGGTGTTGCGCAAGGCCGACAAGCACGGTCACCTCTCGACTCTGGGTGATCTGGCTGGGTATGAGGCTTCGGCCAATCCGGATGGGGTGACTCCGCCGGACTCCAACCCCACTTCTGTTGCGCTTACGCCGTGGGGCACGGAAGTTGTGACCGATGCGGGTGGCAACGACCTCGTTGAGGTGGGCCACGGCGGCAAGATCCGTACGGTGGCGGTGTTCCCGGCGGTGAACAACGCGCAGGCGGTTCCCACGTCGGTGATCCGTGGGCGGGACGGCGCTTTCTACGTTGGGCAGTTGACTGGGTTCCCGTTTGTGCCTGGGGCCGCGAAGGTGTTCAAGGTGTGGCCGTCGGGGCGAGGTGAGCCGGAGGTCGTGGCGGATGGGTTCACCAACATCATCGATATCGCGCAGACCTGGGACGGTTCCCTTTATGTCCTGGAGATCGCGAAGAACGGGCTGCTCGCGGGCGACGGTCAGGGCGCGCTGATCAAGGTCGACCGGCACGGCAAGAAGACCACCGTGCTGGACACCGGCCTGACCATGCCGGGTGGGCTGACCATCCGCGGCGACGACGCCTACATCTCCAACTGTGGTGTCTGCAAGGGCGGCGGCCAGGTCATCCGCGTGCCGCTGCACTGAGCGAACCAGAAGAAAGGGCCCCAGCCGGGTGGCTGGGGCCCTTTCCTGTTCCCTAACGGATCACGCGCCGCCGGGCTGGAGCACGCCGTTCACGGTCAGCTTGTACGGGGCGTACTGCTGAACCAGCTCGGTCGGCTCGTCGTAGGCGACGATGGCCACCACCTTCGGGAACGCCGAAAGCAGGGCCAGCTGCAGGCGGTTGAGCTTCACCGACGACTTGCCGTTGAACTCCAGCTGCAGCGCGATGGAGTGCTTCTCGTCGTACCCGACCAGGCGCACGTTCCAGTTGTTCACCGAGGTCGGCTTGATCTGGGTGGGCGACTTGAACGCCGCCAGGCTGGAACCGTCCGAAATGGACGTCGCGCCCACGGTCACGTCGTCGACGAGGAACCCGCCCTCGTTGACGCCGCCGTCGGACACGTACTGCAGGCCCAGCAGCACGTTCTGCCCCTTGTACGCGGACAGGTCGTAGCTGCGCGGCTCGAACCCGGTGGTGGTGCCGTTCAGTGCCGGGCCGAGCGGGCCGTCGATGGTCTTGTCACCCGCGATCGCCTTGTAGGTCGCGCCACCGTCGGTGGACACGACCACGTAGGCGTAGTCGAAGCCGGACTCGGCGCCGTACTTCGCGACGAAGCGCAGCGTCGGGTCGGTCGACGGCACGGTCACCGGGATGACCGCCGCGGAGTTGAGGTTGCTGGCGTTGCCCGACCACAGCACGGGGTTGCCCGGGCGGTCGGGGTCGTTGTTGACGACCGTCCACAGCAGCGGCAGAGCCGGCAACGTCTTGGCACCCTCGAAGGTCAGCGACCGCAGGTCGCATCCCTTGAGCGCGGCGGCGTTCGCGCCCTGCAGCGGGACGAAGTCCGCGCCGTTGGGCCCGGCGCCCGGCTGGGCGTTCGCCGTCGGGTTGGCCAGGTTCACCGTGGAGTTGACGCTCGCCGAGGTGACCTTCTTCTTGTTGGCGCCCAGGACAATGCCGTGCTTGTTGTCCACGATCTTGTCCACCAGAACGGAGGTCTGGTAGTTGTGCAGCACCTTGTACAGGTCGTTCTCGCCGACCGTCTTCAGCTCGGCCGCCACGCTCGCCAGGCCCTGGAGCTGGCCGTCGCGGTGCAGGCGGGAGATGAAGTCCTGGCCGTAGTGGTCGTACAGGTACAGCACGAACTGGTAGGCGTTGCCGTAGTCGGCCAGCACGGCGTTCGGGTTGCTCGTCTCACCCCAGAGGTTCAGCGAGTTCTCCGGACCGCCGCAGTCACGCGGGTTCGGGTTGCTGTCGGTCTTGACGGTCGCGAAGCCCTGGAAGCAGGACAGGTGGCCGTCCACACCCTTGTCGAACACCGTGGCCTTGCTGTTGGAGTAGCCGGTCAGCGCCATCGCGAAGTCCGACAGGCCCTCGTTGAGCCAGATCCCCTCGAGCGGGTCGGTGTAGTAGTGCAGCAGGTGCTGCCACTCGTGCGCGAAGGTCCCCTCGTAGGAGAACGGGCGCGCCGGGCGGCTGGTGCACAGGTCGGCCGTCGGCTCGTTCGGCGGGTTGGCCGTGGTGCGGTGCGCCCAGTCGAACACGTCGATGGTCATCACATTGCGGTCGAACGCCTCGTTGTAGGCCGAGGAGAAGAAACCCGCGATGTAGGTGGGCCGGGCCGGGAAGTTGTAGAAGTTGTCGTCCCGGATGTTGTCCAGCAGGGCAACGGTCTTGTCGCCGTCACCGGTGTACACACCGCCGTTACCGTTGGCGTCCGGCGGAATCGTGGAATGCGTGCCGTCCCGGTCGGGCGGCGTCGAGAACGTCGCCGTCTCCTTCGGGTACATGTTGTTGTCGAACTCGGAGATGAGCTCGTTCACCTGGGCATCGGTGATGTCGGTCGAACCGGGGACCTGGGCGCGGCAGTCACCGGCCGGGAAGGCCCGGTCGTTGGCCACCCAGACCTCGATCTTGTTGCCGATCCCGCGCAGGGTGTAGTCCTTGCGGTAGTTGCGCCCGTTGAAGTCGTCCGAGCCCAGCCACTGGCGAACGGTGCCGACCGGCGGCGTGGACGCCGCGGCCACCTTGGCCTTCGCCTTGCTCTTGCTCGGGTTGTACGACTTCGGTGCCTCGAACTTCTTGCCGTCCAGCGTGAAGTCCGTGCGGGTCATCTCTCTCATGTCGCTGGCCACGTTCGACACCGATGCCGGCGGCGTCGCCGCGTCGGCCGGTGCCGCCACGAAAGGCAGAAGTGGAACGACGAGAGTCGCGGCTGCCGCCCGGATCGCACGGGTGCGTGCCATGAAACCCCCTCCAGAGGAGCTGTGGAACATAAACGAACGGCACATTCAATCATTTGCCTAAACGCATGGAAATAGGAGATATGGCGTACTTCCGTCCTGTACCTACTGGTATGTACAGTCGATCTACCCAAAGTGAGGGGTCCGCCTGAGATCGGCGGAACCCCTCACTCAGCGCAATCGAAGATCAGCCACCCGGTTGTGGAACGCCGTTCACCGTCAGCTTGTAAGGGGCGTACTGCGTGATCTTCTCGGTCGGTTCGTCGTACGCGACCATCGCCACCACCTTCGGGAACGCCGACAGCAACGCGAGCTGCACTCCGCCGAGCTTCACCGACGGCTTGCCGTTGAACTGAATTTGCAGCGCGATCGAGTTCTTCTCGTCCAGGCCGGCCAGCCGCAGGTTCCAGTTATTAACCGACAGCGGCTTGATCTGGGTGGGTGACTTGAACGCCGTCACGTTAGTGCCGTCGCTGATCGTCGTCCCGCCGATGGTGACGTCGTCGACGAAGAGGCCGCCCTCGTTGACGCCACCGTCGGACACGTACTGCAGGCCCAGCAGCACCTTCTCGCCCGCATACGCCGACAGGTCGTAGCTGCGCGGTTCGAACCCATTGGTCTTGCCGTTCAGTGCCGGGCCGAGTGGGCCGTCGACGGTTTTGTCGCCCTTGATGACCTTGTAGGTCGCGCCGCCGTCGGTGGACACGGTCACGTAGGCATAGTCGAAGCCCTCCTCAGCCCCGTACTTGGCGAGGAACCGCAGCGTCGGAGTGTCCGACGGCACGGTCACCGGGATGACCGCGACGGCGTTGAGATTGCTGGCGTTGCCGGACCACAACACGGAGTCGCCCGGACGGTCAGGGTCGTTGGTAACAGCCGTCCACTGCAACGACGTCGGCGGCAGGCTCGACGCGCCTTCGAAGGTCAGCGACTTGAGGTCACATCCCTTGAGCACGACCCCGTCGGCCCCACGCAACTGGACGTAGTCGGCGCCGTTGGGCGCCGCGCCCGGTGTCGCGTAGGCGGCCGGCTTCGGCAGGTCCACAGTGGACCGGACGCTCGCCGAGGTCACCCGCTTGCGGTCGACACCCAGCATCCGGCCCCTGTCCTCGCCGACGAACTTGTCGACCAGCACGGAGGTCTGATAGTCGTGCAGCACCCTGGACAGGTCCTTCTCGCCGACCACCTTCAGTTGCGCCGCAACGCTGTCCAGGCCGTGGCGCTCACCGTCGCGGTGCAGGCGGGACATGAAGTCCTGGCCGTAGTGGTCGTACAGGTACAACATGAACTGGTAGGCGTTGCCGTAGTCGGCCAGCACGTCGTCCGGGGCGCCTTCGTTCCACAGTGTCAGCGAGTTCTCCGCGCCGCCGCAGGGCCGGGTCGTCCCACCGCCCGCGTTGAGCGTGGCGAAGCCCTGGAAACAGCCGATGTGGATGCTCGCGCTCGGGTCGGGCCAGATCGCCGTCGTGGTCGAGTATCCGGTCAGCGACTCGGCGTACATCGACAGGCCCTCGTTCAGCCAGGTGGACTCGGTCGGGTCGATGTAGAACTGCAACAGGTGCTGATATTCGTGGGCGAACGTCGACTCGTACGCGAACGGCGCGGCCGTGCGGGTCGTGCACACGTCGTTGGTCGGGTCGTTCGGCGGGCTGGCCGTCGTCTTGTGCTTCCAGTCGAACACGTCGATGGTCATCACGTTGCGGTCGAGCGCCTGGTTGATGGCCGGGGCGAAGAACCCGGCGACGTAGGACAGCGAGTCCGGGAAGTCGAAGTAGTTCTCGTCCCGGACGTTGTCGACCAGGGTGACGGTCTTGTCGCCGTCGCCGGTGTAGTCGCCGCCCTTGCCGTCGGCGTCCGCGGCCATCGTCGCGTGCGTGCCGTCCCGGTTCGGCGGGGTGGAGAACCCGCTGGTCTCCTTGGGGTACATGGTGTTGTCGAACTCGGAGATGAGCTCGCCGACCTGCTCGTCGGTGACGTCGGTGCTGCCGGGCACGGCGTTGCGGCAGTCGCCGGCCGGGAAGGCTCGGTCGTTGGCCACCCAGACCTCGATCTTGTTGCCGACCGCCCGCAGGGTGTAGTCCTTGCGGTAGACGTTGCCCTGGACCACGTCCAGCCCGACCCATTGGCGGACGGTGCCGACCGGTGGGGTGGCCGCGGCGGCCTGCGCCTTGGCCGCGCCGTTGGCTCTGGCGGGCTCGTCGCTCTTGCGCGCCTGGCCGTCCACCTTGAGGTGGGTTCCCTTGGGCAGGCCCGTCACCGGCGTCATCGGGGGTGCGGACGGCTGTTGGGCGGCCACGTCGGCATGCACCCCGACGAGCGGCAGCAGGGGAATGGCGAGAGCGACGCCTGCGGCCCGGATCGCACGGGAGCGCGCCATCAATGTCCTCCGGGGTGTGTGGAAAAAACGAACGGCCACATTCAAGCACCGGTCTTTTCCCGGCGGACGTCGCTGACATGGCGTGATTCCGCCCGGGTTGCCGCTCAACCGTCGATTCAGCGAAATGGCTGGAGAAAAGGGTCCCGCCGCGGATCGGCGAGGCCCTTTTCAGCGGTTCCGGCGATCAGCCGCCCGGCTGGATGACCCCGTTCGCGGTCAGCTTGTACGGCGCGTGCTGGCTGATCTGCCCGGTCGGCTCGTCGTAGGTGACGATGGCGACCACCTTCGGGAATGTCGAGAACAGGGCCAGTTGTCGCCGGGTGACCGTCACCGACGGCTTACCGTTGAACTCCATTTGCGGCGCGATGGCGTTCTTCTCGTCGAGCCCGACCAACCGCACATTCCAGTTGTTCACCGGGTGATCGCCGCGGAGGTGAGGCCGGCTTCGTTGCCGGACCACAGCACCGGCTCGAAGCCCTGGAAGCAGGTCAGATGGCTGTCCTCGGTCTGGTCGAAGACCGTGGTCTTGCTGTCCACGTACCCGGTGCGGGGCCGCTTGTCGGTTGGGGATGGCGCACATACGCTCTGTACCTACTAGTATGTACACATGGACACGAGGGAGCGGCTCGTCGAGAGCACACGCGAGTTGCTGTGGGAGCGGGGCTATGTCGGGACCAGCCCGAAGGCCATCCAGGAGCGGTCCGGGGTGGGGCAGGGCAGCATGTACCACCACTTCGCCGGGAAGACCGATCTGGCGCTCGCGGCGATCCAGCGCACCGCCGCCGACCTGCGGGCCGCAGCCGCCGCGGACCTGGACGGACCGGGCTCGCCTGCCGATCGGGTGATGGCGTATCTACGCAGGTCACGCGAGGTTTTGCGGGGCTGTCCGGTGGGTCGGATGACCCAGGACCCGGATGTCGCCACCGACCGTCGACTGCGCCAACCGCTGGCTGACACTTTCGAGTGGTTGCGTGGTCGGCTGGCTGCGGTCCTGGCCCCGGCGCTGCCCGACGGAGTGCCCGCCGAGGCGATCGCGGCGACCATCCTGGCGACCCTGCAGGGCGGCTATGTGCTGGCCCGCGCGGCCGGCGACACCGAGCCGTTCGACCGCGCCATCGACGGAATTCAGGAATTGCTGACCCGAACAATGGGAGGTTGATCGTGTACGCGATGCAATACGAGATCACCCTGCCCGCGGACTACGACATGGGCATTGTCCGCAACCGCGTGGCCACCCGGGGGCATCTGCTCGACGGTTTCCCCGGCCTGGGTTTCAAGGCCTATCTGATGCGCCAGACCCCCATCAACCAGTACTCGCCGTTCTACGTCTGGGACGACACCGCGGGCATGAACCGCTTCCTCTGGGGCGGCGGCGGTTTCCACAACATCGTCGCCGACTTCGGCCGCCCACCGGTGAAGCACTGGACCGGCGTCGACCAGGAACGCGGCCGCGCGACCCAAGCCCGCTTCGCCACCCGCGTCCTCGCCCCCATCCCCGCCGACGCCGAACTGACCACCGTCGCCGACGACGCCACGGCCCAGCTCAAGTCCTCAGTGGACAACGACCTCGTCTGCGCCAGCGTCCTCGCCATCGACCCCTACCACTGGGAGCTCCTGCACTTCACCCTCTGGGAAGACCTCCCCGACGACACCCCCGGCGACCGCTACGAAGTCCTGTACCTGGCTTCGTGAGTGGTTTCAGTCGTCTAAGACTGAAACCACTCACGAGCGGAACCCGCGGCGCAGGAGGTAGGTGTCCATGATCCAGCCCTTGCGGCGGCGGGCTTCCGCGCGGGTCTCGACGATGTGGTCGGCCACTTCGGTGACCGGGCCGGAGATCAGGATCTCGTCGGGGGTGCCGAGGTAGGCACCCCAGTAGATGTCCGCGTCGGGGTGTTCGGTGAAGGCGGTCTGGGCGTCGAGCATGACCACGACGTCGTCCACGTCGGTGGGCCACGCGTTGGCGAGGCGGCGGCCGGTGGTGATCTGCACGGGTTTGCCGACCTGGTTGAGCGGGATGCGGTGGCGCGCAGCGAGGTTGGACACGCTGCTGATCCCGGGGATGACCTCGACCTCGAACTCCAGCGAGCCGCGCGCCGAGATGTCCGACAGGATCGCGAGAGTGCTGTCGTACAACGAAGGGTCGCCCCAGACGAGGAACGCGCCGGTCTGGTCCTCATCCAAGGACGAGGCGATCATCGACTGGCAGACGTCCGCGCGGCGGCGCCGCCAGTCGTCGACGGCCTCGACGTAGGCGGCGCTCGTCCGGTCGCGTTCCGGGTCCTGGCCGTGCACGACCCGGTAGGTGTGGTTCGCGTAGCGGGTCAGGATCTCCGACCGCAGGTCGACCAGTTCCTGCTTGACCTCGCCCTTGTCCAGGACGAAGAACACGTCCGACCGGTTGATGGCGTTGACGGCCTGGATGGTGACCTGCTCCGGGTCGCCGGCGCCGATCCCGATCACGATGATCCTCCGCATGCCGCCCAGTCTGCGTCACCGCTCGGCGAGCACCGCCGGTGAGGTCTCTCTAACAGTGTTAGAGATCCTGGCGGTCACGGTGACCTCGATGAACCGTCCGATCAGGAACCACGGCGCGCGCAGCCGCAGGTCGCGGCGATCCACCCGGGTGGTCGCGGTGAGCGTGGCGGTGTGCTGACCGGGGCCATCGATCCGGACGGTGCCGACGATCGGCGCCGTCTCGCCGCGGGCCGTCAGGTACCCGGTGACCCGCCAGCCGTCATCGCCGACCGCCACGGTGCCGGTCCGGAAGGTCATCTTGGGGTGCGCGTCCAGGTCGAGCAGCCGCGGCTTGCGCAGGTCCTGGTCGCGCTTGGCGATGCCGGTGTCGATGGCGCCGATGTCCAGCTCGCCGTGGATCGCCGTCGGCTGCCCGTTCTCGGCGACCTCGATGGTGCCGGACAGGATCGGGATCGTGCCGGGCACGTCCCTGCCGAACTGGCGGGCGGTGAAGGTGGCGTTCTGCCCGGCGGTCACAAGCCAGCGGCCGGGTGCCAGTTGAGTCGTCATGACCAGGAAGTCTTCGGCCGCGACGGCTCCGGTGGATCAGTGTCAGCACCCAGAGGCATACGGAATCGGGCACGGACGGCGATACTGCTGGATGTGGACGTTCCGCTGATCGGCCGAACCGCTGAGCTCGAACGGCTGCGTGCCGCCCGGACGGCCGCCGCCGCGGGCTCCGGCCGCCTCGTGCTGGTCAGCGGCGACCCCGGGATCGGCAAGAGCCGGCTGGCCGCGGCGGTCGCCGCCGAGAGCACCGTGCCGGTCGCCCGGGGGTACGCCGTGGACGACCCGGGCATGCCGCCGCTGTGGCCGTGGCTGCGAGTGGCGCGGGACGTTCCTGGCCTGGCGGACGTGCTGCGGCCCGGTGACTCGGCGACCGCCCAGTTCACGATGTTCGCCGACGCCTGTGACGTGCTGGCCGCGGCCGGGCCGCTGGTGATCGTGCTGGAGGACCTGCACTGGGCCGACCAGACCTCGTTGCGGCTGCTCAGCCACCTGGCCGGGGAGATCTCCCGGACCCGGCTGCTGGTGGTGGGCACGTTCCGCGAGGCGACCGGGCCGCTGGCCGGGCTGCTGCGGTCCTCGGAGTCGATCCGGCTGACGGGGTTGTCCCGAACCGACATCGCGGTCTGGCTGCGGACCCAGGAGCCCGGTGTGGACGTTGACACCGTGGCGTCCAGGCTGTCGGCGAGCACCAACGGGAACCCGCTGTTCGTCCGGATATTGATGGAACGCAAGGCATTCGACGACCCCAGTGCGCACCCCGAGCTGCGCAGGCTGGTGCTGGACCGGTTGCCGCACGAGGCCCGGGGCGTGCTGGGCGCGGCGAGTGTGCTCGGCGAGGAGATCGATCCGCCGTTGCTGCAAGCGGTCGCGCTCGAGTCCGATGTGGACGCCATGCTCGACCTCGCCGTGCGGGCCGGGGTACTGCGGTCGGTGCCCGAGACGGCGACGCTCGCGTTCACGCACGCCCTCGTCCGCGACGCGGTGTACTCGGAACTGCCGCCCTCACAACGGGTTGTGCTGCACCGCCGGGCGGCCGAGGCACTGGAGAAGGCCGATCACTGCGCCGCGGGCCGGATCGCCTACCACTGGCGGGCAGCGGGCGAACCGGTCCACTGTGTCCGGTGGGCCCGGCAGGCGGCCAAGGCGGCGATCGAGGCGCTCGCCTACGACGAAGCCGTGAAGTTCGCGCAACTGGCGCTGGACAACGCGGTGGACTCGCAAGCGGAGCTGACCCTGGAGCTGGCGCGGGCCGAGTTCGTCGCGGGCGCCATCGGGCCGTGCCTGGAACACAGCCTGGAGGCGGCCCGGCTGGGTGCCGGGCGTCCGGAGATCGTCGCGGGGGCGGCTCTTGTGTCGCGTGGAGTCGGCGACGTGAAGACAGTGGCGGCCGTGGACCGGTTGTGTGCCTCGGCGTTGCGGTTGCCCCAGCCGGATGCCGTCCGCGCCCAGTTGCTCGCCAAACGGGCGATCGCCGCCGTGGACACCGGTGCGAACCTACGGGCGCAGGAGCTGTCGGCCAGTGCGCTGGAACTGGCCGAGGCCAGCGGCGATCCCGACGCGTTGATGGACGGCATCCACGCCCGGCATTTCACGTTGTGCGCGCCGCAGTTCCTCGCCGAGCGGATGGCACTGGCCTACCGGGCCTGTGAGCTCGCGGAACAGGCCAGACAGCCGCTCGCCGCGTTGTGGGGTCACCTCTGGCTGACCGACGCGGCGTTCCAGCGCGGCGATCTGTCCGAAGTGGACCATCAGCTCGGCCAGATCGAACAGTTCGCCTCGGCCCGCGGGCATCTGCTCGCCCGGTGGCACCTGATCAGGGCCAGGGCGGCGCGGGCGGCCCTCGTCGGCGAGATCCCCCAGGCGCTGGCCCACAACCAAGAGGCCCGCGGGATCGCCCTGCGGCTGGGTTCCGGGGACGCCGCCGGACTGGGTTACGCGTTCCTCAACCAGATCAGCATCATGCGCGGCGCCATCGACCGGGCGACCGGCGAGGCGGCCCTCGCGCTGCTGCGCGGCATGCCGGAGCTGGTGCTGGTCCGGGTCTTCATCCCGCTGACCCACGCCATGCTGGGGGAGACCGAACAGGCCGTGGCGACCTTCGAGGAGTTCCGGCACATGCCGGAAACCCTCCAGATAGGACCGAGATGGGCGCCGACGGTGTTCCACATCGGACTGATCGCGACGATGCTCGGCGACGTGGAGACGGCCGAACGCGTCTACCGCTGCTTCTCCGCGCTGGAACCGGACTACGGCTGTGACGGGTCCGGGCCGTTGTTCTGCGCCGGGTCCACCGCCCGGATCCTCGGCGAGCTGGCGTTCACCTGCGGCAGGCTGGACGCCGCCGTGGCGCACTTCGAGACCGCGATCCGGATGAACGCCGCCATCTCGGCCCGCCCGTACCTCGCGGTGAGCCGCCTCGGCCTGGCCAAGACCCTTGTCGCGCAAGGGGAGTCGCTCGCGCGGGCGAAGGAGCTGCTCACCGGCGCGGCGGCGGAGTTCCGGCTGCTGGACCTGCCCGGGCAGTTGGCGGCCGCGGATGCGTTGCTGGCCAAGATCAGTACTGCTGCCCGCAACAGCAACCCGTTGTCCCGCCGGGAGACGGAAGTGGCGGAGTTGATCGCGCAGGCGTTGTCGAACAAGCAGATCGCCGAGCGGCTCGTGCTGTCCGAGCGGACGGTGGAGTCGCACGTCAGCAACATCCTGACCAAGCTGGGCGCCGCCAACCGGATGGAGATCGCCAGCTGGAGCCAGGGGGCGCTAGGGGGCGGGCAGGGGCGCTGAGCCCCACCGGCCGAGGTTGGTTTCCGGTATCTCCTTACAGTGCGGGCGCATGCCCGATATGTCCAAAGTGGACTTCTCTGGGAGGGATCTGGATGAGACCGGCGATTGTGCTGGTGGTCGGGGTGCTTGTCGCGTTGTTCGCGCCCGGGGTGGCTCAGGCGCACGGGGTGACCACGGTCGCCTCCGGGCTGGACAACCCGCGCGGGCTGGCGTTCGCGGCCGACGGGTCGCTGTATGTGGCCGAGGCCGGGAAGGGCGGCGCCGGACCGTGTTTCCCGGGACCGAACGGCGGCCCGGTGTGCTGGGGCACGTCCGGTGCGATCACGAAGATCGGCCACGGCGGCCAGAAGCGGGTCGTGACCGGGTTGTCGTCCATCGCGAACCCCGACGGCTCACAGGCAATGGGCCCGTCGGATGTGTCGGTGCAGGGCCACGATGTGCTCTACACGGTCGGTTTCGGCGCCGCGCCCGCGGCACGCGCCGCACTGCCGGACGGCGGGGCGAACGCCGGGTGGCTGCTGAAACTGGGCCGGCGCAAGGTCGCCGACATCGCCGGGTACGAGGCCACGGCCGACCCCGACAAACGCGGTCCCGAGACCAACCCGAACTCCGTGGTGGCCACGCCTTGGGGTTCCGCCGTCGCGGATGCGGCCGGAAACACGCTGGTGTGGGTGGGCCGGAACGGCACAGTGTCCACTGTGGCCGTTCTGCCCGAGCTGACCGTCGGCGGCGCCCCCGTGCACGCGGTGCCGACCTCCGTGGTGATCGGGCCGGACGGGGCGTTCTACGTGTCCCAGCTGACCGGGTTCCCGTTCCCGCCCGGGCAGGCGAACATCTTCCGGGTCGTCCCCGGGCACGCGCCGACCGTGTACGCCAGCGGCCTGACGAACGTCATCGACCTGGCGTTCGACCGGCACGGCTCGCTGTACGCGCTGGAGGTCTCGCACGCCGGGCTGGCCTCCGGCGACCTGACCGGGGCGTTGATCAAGGTCAGGCGGGACGGGTCGCAGCAGGTCGTCATGAGCACGGGCCTGTTCGGGCCGGGCGGGCTCGCCATCAGGGGCGGCGCCGCCTACGTGTCCAACTGCGGTGTCTGCCCGGCCGGCGGTACGATTCTGCGGATCCCGCTGCCCTAGTCGGCCTCGATCGTGACGCCCGCGTCCTGCAGCAGGGCGCGGGCGTTGTCGTACTCGCCCTCCGCCACCAGGACGCGCGTCTGCACCGCGTTGATGGAGCCGTCGATCACACTCATGTTCGAGTCGGCCACCGCGTGCTCGATCTTGGCGTCCTTCAGCAGGGACGCGGCGAAGGACACGAGCACCGGATCGTTGGACCGCAGCAGTTCGACCACGGCGCCCACTGTAGTGGACCCCGCCGGTTAACGCTCTGAGCGAACTCGGGAGTGTCCACCCTGGCCGGTTCGTTAGGGTCAGACAGGTAGACCCACGGTACTAGGCAGGAGCCGAGATGCAGCACATGCCCGAGAGCCGGTACATCCTGCCCTCGTACACCGAGCGCACGAGCTATGGCGTGAAGGAGTCGAACCCGTACAACAAGCTGTACGAGGAGCGCCAGATCATGCTCGGCGTCCAGGTGGACGACGCCTCGGCCAACGACGTCATGGCCCAGCTCCTGCACCTGGAGGCGGCCGACGCGGACCGGGACATCACCCTGTACATCAACTCCCCGGGCGGCAGCTTCACGGCCCTGATGGCCATCTACGACACCATGCAGTTCGTCCGCCCGGACATCCAGACGGTGTGCCTCGGCCAGGCTTCCGAGGCGGCCGCGATCCTGCTGGCCGCGGGCACCAAGGGCAAGCGGATGGCGCTGCCCAACGCCCGCATCCTGATCCACCAGCCCTCCTCCAGCGGCGCCCAGGGCCAGGTCTCCGACCTCGAGATCCACGCCCAGGAAATCCTCCGCATCCGCCGCCAGATGGAATCCACCCTCGCTCGCCACACCGACAAAACCCCCGAAGAAATCCGCGCGGACATCGAGCGCCACAAAATCCTCACGCCCCAGGAAGCCAAGGAATACGGAATCATCGACGAGGTCCTCACCTACCGCAAAGCCTCCGCGCTGAACTGATTCCAGCCCCCCTTGCGGCCGGAGGCGAATAGGCCTCCGGCCGGGACAGGGGTGGGCGAAGGTCGGGCGCCGGGTGTGGAGGGCGCGCCCGGTGTGGGCACAAACGCACGGTCGGTGACGGCGGCTGATTCGGCCTCGCCCGTTCCAAGGCGGCGAAATAGGGTGGCACGGAGGAGTGCGAATCCGCGGAAAGCGGTGGTATGACGGGCGCCGGGCTCCCGCAAAAACAACCCCTGAACAAGACAACCGCTAGTCTGCGCGCATGAACGAGCGGGTCGTAGCGGGCACGGCGGGGTTCGTGGCGGTCGCCGGACTGGGCCTGGTCAACAACTACACCGCCCGCGCCCTCGGCACGAGCACGCTGCGCGACGCCTGGCACTGGACCGCGATCGTCGCCGCCATCACGATCCTCGCCGTCCTGGCCCTCCGCGTGTGGTGGCGGACCGCGTGGGCCTGGCTGGTTCTCGCCGGTGCGGCCTTGGGCCTGCCGGTCGTCCTCGCCCCGGCCTCGACCAGCGAACTCGTCGCCCTCGCCGCCCTCGTCTCACCCACCCTCCTCATCCTGGGCACCCTCGCAACCGCAGCCTGGATCGGACAAGCTGGCCACCGGGGCCTGGGAGCCGCCCTTGCGGCCACAACGGTCGCGATGCCGACCCTGGGCCTCCTCGTCCTCAACCCACCCGTGAGCGTCCTCGCGGCCATCTCCCTCTGCGGAGCGATAGGCGCGGTGTCGATGGTGCGCTTCGCGGTCCACGAAGAACGCCTGACCTGGACAACTACCGGAATAGGCGCCCTCGCGGCCCTGACGCCCCTGGCCATAACGGAAATCAACCCCTGGATCATCCTCGCGATCCTCCTGGTGGCGGCCCTCGCCGGCGGAATCCGCCCAGCTCTGGGCGCCGTGGTCATCGTGCTCGTGGGCATCGCCACGGTCGAGGCGATCTCGATGACCGTCTACTCCGCCCGCCTCAACGACACCACGGCCCTGTTCCTGGCCTTCGCCGGAGTCGCGGCCGGACTGGCGGCCACGGTGACGAGGTACCGCGTCTGGATAGCCGCAGGCGCCCTGATCGTCACGGCCGTCCTGATCCAGAACCCAACCCTGCCACTGGTGTTCGTCGCCCTGATGGCGATCGTCGCCAAAACCGGCGCCGTAGCCGACCTGATGAAGACCAACGCGTCTGTCTACATAGGACTGCTGGCGCCCGCGGTCAACGCCGCCGCCTGGGCAACCCGGTCCGGCGGCTTCCCGAGGAGTGGGTGGGAAACCCAGTACGGCATCATGCTCGCGGCAGCCGCAGTGCTCCTGGCGGCGCTCACCTACCGCCAACGCGCCATGGTGGCGTGAATGTCCTGCAGCGCCGAGTAAGAAGACCGATACACCGAATACAACGCCGCCATCCGCGAAGAATCCGCCGATGGGGTGAAAACCCGTTCCCGCGCAACGGTTTCCGCGGCGGCGGTGTCGATGTCCGGATAGATCTCCGCCCCCACCGCGCCCAGCAGGGCCGCGCCCAGAGCGGCGCTGTCGTGCACCTTGAGCCGTTCCACCGGACGCCCCAACACATCCGCGTGGATCTGCGCCCACACGTCACTCCGCGACCCGCCACCGGAGAAACTCAACGACGTCAACGGCCGCCCGCAAGCCGCGGTCACGTACTCCAGCACGTGCCGCCCCGACATCGCCACTCCGGTGAGCACCGCCCGAGACATGTCCGCCTGGGTAGTCGAAGAACTCAACCCCAAGAAGCTCCCGCGCACATCGGGATCCCACAACGGCGCCCGTTCCCCCAGAAGATGCGGCGTGAACACCACCCCATCGGACCCGGCGGCCGCCAGGTCGAGCACCTCGGCGATGGTCAACCCGCAAACCCCGCTCCACCACCGCAAAGCGTCCCCGGCGGCCTGAGTCGGCCCGGCGTGCACGTATAGCCCGTCCCGCGGCGGGAAAGCGACCACCCCCGAGGCGGGCAGCGACTGCCGCGAAGCCCCGGCGACAACGAGAGAAGTCCCGCACAACACCATTCCACGCCCGGGTGTGGTGGTGGCCGTGCCGAACACGGACCCGTAAGCGTCCATCGTGCCGACCACGAGTGAAGCGTCGAGGTCGAGGACCGGCCCGAGCTGGGCCGTCGGCGGCAGGATCTCCGGCAACCGCGAGGAAAGCCCGTCGACCAGGGCCACGGCCTCGGGAAAGTACCCGGACGCCCCGGCCACCCGGACCCCGGACAACGGGTCGGTCGCCACCCGCCCGGTCAGCATGGCCGCGACGAAGTCCTTGGGGCTCAACACCCACGACGTCTTGGCCCACAACGAAGGATGCTCCCGCGCGAACCACTCCGCCCGAGCGGCCACGAAGGACGCGTCCAGCGTGACCGGCGCGCCCCAGATGCGCTTCTTCTCGGCCGCGGTGAACCGGGCGTCGAACTCGCGGGCGATGTCCGCGCACCGCTGGTCCTGCCAGATGATCGCGGGCGCCAACGGCTCCAGCGACGAGTCGACGAACACGTGGGTGTTCACCTGGCTCACGATGCCCACCGACCGGACGCCTGCCGGCCCGAGCCCGGCGAGCACCGACCGCAGGCCCTCCTGGGTGCCGTTCCACCAGTCCATCGGGTCCTGCTCGGCCCAGCCGGGCCGCGACCGGCTGATCGGGTACGGCTTGACGTGCGTGGCAGCGAGCTGACCGTCCACAGTGAACGCGACGACCCGCACGGAGGTCGTTCCGACGTCGATGCCGAGCATCACATCTTTCACAGGCACAAACTATCTGTAAGCTCGTCAGCGCTGGTGGTTCGCCGGGCACGCACGACGCGTGACCGGCGAGGCAAGAGGGAACCCGGTGGGAATCCGGGACTGCCCCGCAGCGGTGAGCGGGAACGACCGCCGTCATGAGCACTGGGCGCGAGCCTGGGAAGCGACGGCCAGTAGGCGTGAGCAAGGCGCCCGCGAGTCCGAATACCTGCCACTGGTGCGTGCGCCGCAAACACAAGGCGCGCGCCGGTCCGGAGCCTCTCGGGCGGGCTCACGCGGTCTGTGGGCGCGTCCTCCGAGCGGCTCCAACGAGCTCGCGAGGAGAGAGCTGTGATCGGTTCGACAGTGCTGGGCTACCCGCGGATCGGTCCGCGCCGGGAGCTGAAGAGGGCGCTGGAGCAGTACTGGCCGGGAAAACTCGAGGTCGGCGGCCTGCGGGCGGTGGCCCGTGACCTGCGCCGCGACACCTGGACGACGTTGGCCGGAAGTGGCCTGGACTCGGTCCCGGGCAACACTTTCTCCTACTACGACCAGGTGCTCGACACCACGATGCTGTTCGACGCCCTGCCCCAGCGGTTCCGTGACCTGGGCCTCAACGGCCTGGACACGTACTTCGCCATGGCCCGCGGGCACGATCGCGTGCCGGCCATGGAACTCACCAAGTGGTTCGACACGAACTACCACTACCTGGTGCCGGAACTGGGCCCGGAAACGGTGTTCCGGCTGACCGGGGACAAGCCGGTCGCGGAGTACCAGGAGGCCCGGTCGATCGGCGTGGAAACGCGCCCGGTGCTCATCGGCCCGGTCACGTACCTGCTGCTGGCCAAGGGCAACGGCATCGATCCGCTCGACCTGCTGGACCAGCTGGCCGACCAGTACATCGAGCTGCTCGTCCACCTGGCGGCCGCGGGGGCCGAATGGGTGCAGCTGGACGAGCCCGCGTTCTGCGCGGACCGCTCCGACGTCGAGCTCGCCGCCCTGCGCCGCGCCTACGACCGGCTCTCGGCCGTCCACCAGCGGCCGAAACTGCTGGTAGCCGGGTATTTCGGCGACTTCGGGCCGGCGCTGCCCACTCTCGCCGAGACGGCCATCGAGGCGATCGCGGTCGACCTGGTGGCCGGTCCGGACCAGGCCGGCGCCATCCCGGCCATCGCCGGGCTGCGGCAGAAAACCCTGGTCGCGGGCGTGGTCGACGGCCGCAACATCTGGCGGACGGACCTGGGCGCGGCCGCGTCGAAGGCCGTCCGGCTGATGGGGTCGGTCGGCGAGCTGGCCGTGTCGACGTCCTGCTCGCTGCTGCACGTGCCCTACGACCTGGCTGCGGAGACTTCCCTGGACGTCGCCGAGCGGCTCGCGTTCGCCCGGCAGAAGGTGGACGAGGTCGTGCTGCTCGGCCGAGCCCTGCGGGAGGACGACCCGGCGACGGTCCGCGCGCTCGCGGAGACCGGCAAGGCCGTGCGCGAGGGTGTCGCGTCCGCGCGGCGGGACGATCGCGTGCGGGCCCAGATCGACGCTCTGACGCCGGAACACCGCCGCCGCGCGCCCTACGCCGAACGGGCCGAGGCGCAGGCGAGGAAGCTCGGCCTGCCGCCGCTGGCGACCACCACGATCGGCTCGTTCCCGCAGACCGTGGACGTCCGCAAGGCCCGCGCGGACGCCAAGGCCGGCCGCATCACCCAGGAGCAGTACGGCGAACGGATGCGCGCCGAGATCGACCGGGTCATCGCCCTCCAGGAGGAGATCGGCCTGGACGTCCTCGTGCACGGCGAGCCTGAGCGCAACGACATGGTGCAGTACTTCGGCGAGCTGCTGGACGGGTTCGCGTTCACCGAGAACGGCTGGGTGCAGTCGTACGGGTCGCGCTGCGTGCGGCCGCCGATCCTGCACGGCGACGTCTCACGGGCCGCGCCGATGACCGTCGAGTGGGCCCGGTATGCGCAGTCCAGGAGCGCCAAACCGGTCAAGGGGATGCTCACCGGGCCGGTGACGATCCTGGCGTGGTCGTTCGTACGCGACGACCAGCCGCTAGCAGTGACAGCGGACCAAGTGGCGCTAGCTCTGCGCGAGGAGATCCGGGACCTGGAGGCGGCCGGGATCGCGGTCGTCCAGGTCGACGAACCCGCGCTGCGCGAGCTGCTGCCGTTGCGTTCGGCCGACCGCAAGGCGTACCTGGACTGGGCGGTCGGCTCGTTCCGGCTGGCCACCGGCGGAGCCGCGGCGGCCACCCAGATCCACACGCACCTGTGCTACTCCGAGTTCGGTGACGTGATCGAGGCGATCGACGGGCTGGACGCGGACGTCACCACGATCGAGGCCGCACGGTCCAAAATGGAGGTTCTGGACGACCTCGCGGCGATCGGCTACAGCCGCGGCGTCGGCCCTGGGGTGTATGACATCCACTCGCCGCGGGTGCCCAGCGAGGACGAGATGACCCAGCTGCTGGCGGCCGCGATCCGCGCGGTACCGGCGAAACGCGTCTGGGTGAACCCGGACTGCGGCCTGAAGACCCGTGGCTACGCCGAGGCCGAACCGGCCCTGCGCAACCTCGTCGCCGCCGCGCGCCGGATCCGCGCCACGCTGTAAGGTCCTTCGCCCGCACGGGGGAGCGGCGAATCCTCGCCGTTCTCCCGTGCCTCAGAAGTCCGCCGAGGACACCCCGGCGTCGGTCAGCAACTCCGTTGCCTCGGCGTAGGAACCCTCGTCGACCATGATCCGGGTGATCACGGTGTTGATGGAGCCGTCGATCACGCCCATCAGGGAGTCGGCGACGGAGTGGTCGATCTTCGCGTCGGTCAGCACCGACCTGGCGAACGAGATCACCACAGGGTTGTTGGAACGCAGCACCTCTACCATGGCTGCGACGATGCCACGGCCGGATCGACGTCCTGTGTACGTCCTGTGGACGGACTCAGCGGCCGGATTGGCTACCGTGACCCAATGAGCGGACAGCTGCGGTTCGAGGTGCTGGGGCCGGTCCGGGCGTGGCTGGGTGCCGCCGAGGTCGAGCTCGGCACCCCTCAGCAGCGCGCGATCCTGGGCATCCTGTTGTTGCGCAACGGCGGCGTGGCCATGCCCGAGCAGCTGGTGGCCGCGATCTGGGGCGTGACCGCGCCGCGGGCCGCGGGCAGCACGGTCCGCACGTACGTGTCCCGCCTGCGCCGGGCGCTGGGGCCGGTGATCGAGTCGGTCGGCGGCGGCTACGCCCTGCCCACCGAGCCCGGGACCCTCGATGTCACGGACTTCGAACGACTGGTCAACGCCGCCCGCGAGGCCCGGCACACCGGTGACCTGACTGCCGAGGCGAACCTGCTGCGTGCCGCGCTCGCCCTGTGGAAGGGCACACCGCTGGCCGGGGTCCGCGGCGAATACGCGGAGCAGGAACGAGCCCGGCTGATGCAGCTGCGCCTCGCGGCGGTGGAAGACCTCGCAGCCGCGGACCTGGAGCTGGGCCGGCACGCCGAGGCCGAGGCCGGGCTGGTGCCGTTGGTGATCGAGCAGCCGCTCCGGGAACGGCCCCGTGAGCTGCTGATGCTCGCGCTCTACCGGTCCGGGCGGCAGGCCGAGGCGCTCGCGGTCTACCAGGAGGCGCAGCGGCTGCTGTCCGGTGAGCTGGGCCTGGATCCCGGTCCTGAGCTGCGGGAGATGCAGCGCCGGATCCTCAAGTCGGACCCGTCGCTGGCCGGGCCGATGGCCGTGCACCAGCCGCCCGCGCCGCAACTGGTCGAACCACCGATGCAGCTGCCGCCCGACCTGCCCGCGTACACCGGTCGCTCGGGCATCGCCGAGGAAATGGTCAAGGCGCTCGTCCCGTCGGCCACGCATGTCCCGATGATCGGGCTGACCGGCGTACCCGGCGTGGGCAAGACCGCGCTGGCCGTCCACGTTGGACACCAGCTCGCCGCGCAGTTCCCCGACGGCCAGTTCTTCGCCGACATGGCCTGGCCGGGCAAGCCGATGTCCGGTCTGCTGCGCGGGATGGGCGTCCCGGCCGGCGAGGTGCCGGACTCGCTGAGCGAACGGTCCGCGCTGTGGCGGTCGCTCACCGCGGACAGGAAGGTCCTGCTGGTCATGGACGACGTGCAGGACCTCGAACGGGTCAAGCTGCTGATGCCCGGACCCGGTGGCCCGGTGGTGATCCTCACCTCGCGGCAGCGGTGGATCGGCCTGCCGCACGTGCGATGGCTCAAAGTGGACGGTCTGCCCGAGGACGAGTCGCTGGCGTTGCTGGAAACCCTGGTCGGTGCGGCCCGGGTGCGGGCCGAGCTCGCCGACGCCAGCCGCCTGGCCGAGCTGACCTCTGGCCTGCCGCAGGTCCTGCACGCCATCGGGGCGCGGCTGGCGTCCCGGCCGGGCTGGAGCCTCGCGACGGCGGCGCAACGGTTGGGCCGCAGGCAGTTGGAGCCGCAGGTGATCGAAGGTCCTTACCAGACCGCCATGAAGGCGTTGACTCCCGAACAGGCTCGGGCGTTCCGGTTGCTGGCGGTGCCCGACGGGCCGGACATCACGATTCCAGCCGCGGCCGCCGTGCTGGGTCTGTCCATTGACGACACTGCGGTGCTGCTGGACTCGTTGGCGGACGTGCACTTGCTCGAGCCGGGCACGAGCGAGCGGTACTCGTTCCTCGGGCCGGTCCGGGCGTTCGCCCGCGGACGTGCGCTGACCGAGGACGGTGAGGCCTGCTGTCACGAGGCTTTGGTGCGGCTGGCCAAGTTCTACGTTGCCACCGTGCGCAACGCCTCGATGGAGTGCTCGCCCGACCCGGCCGGGCTGACTTTCGAGAACGTCGATGCGGCCCAGGCCTGGCTGGCGGACAGCCAGGAACACCTCTGGACGATCACGGCCCAGACCACCGGCATCCCCGACGCGCCCGCCGACGAGCTGGCCAAGGTGATCAGCTCAGCGTGGTCCGAGCCGGTCGTTCAGTAACTCGGTACGCAGCTCGTGGCTCTCGTCGGGCAGCCTGGCCTCGTAGTAGGCGCGGTGTGTGCCGTTTGGGAGTTCGAGGACCTCCAGGTAGCGGAAGTCGCGCGGGGAGTCTTTGGTGGGCAGCCACTCCTGGTCGTGCCGGGCGGCGAAACCGGTCCGCTCGAACCAGTTCTCAGCGGCCGTGGCGCGTCCGTCGTATGCGGCCAGACCGTTCGGCAGGAACGTGGTCAGCCTCGTGCCCCGAGCGTCCCATTCACCCGGGCGTCCAGTGAGGACAGTCCCGTGCCATCGCCACTGCACACCGTCATCGCTGGTGGCGTACGCGGTGTTCATCCGGTCCTCGGCGCCCGGGATGTCCAGCAGGTGACAGCAGATCCAAGCGTGCCAACGCTTTCCGTCGAACCGGATGACCGGGTCCTTGACGGCCGTGTTCTCGTCGCCTTCGAACACCGGGCGTACCTCGGCGTCGGCCAGCCCTTCGGGCGTCTTGGCTTCGGCGACGCCGATCCACCAGTGCTTGGAGTTCGGCGTGGCGTGACTGGTGTAGAGCCGCCATTTATCGTTGGCCTGGACCAACGCCGGGCGCTCGACCGTTGTTGTGCTCGGGAGTTCGGCGATGGTCTCGAAGTGATCGCCGTCGGGGGAGCGGGCGATGGCGTTGAAGTCCTTGCCGCTGCGGACTCGGTAGGCGAGCAGGATCGACCCGGCGGTGTCGACGGCGGCGCTCGGGGCGCCCGCCCACTGTTGCGGACCGGGTCCTGGGGCGTGGATGGCTACGTGCATATCCGCAGCTTGGCGGGTATCTGCGGCAGTGAGGAGTGGCAGCAATGCCAGTCTTCCGGAACTTTCTGCCACACTGGTCGGGTGATCCGGAACGTCGTCGCGCTGGTCGCCGCCCCGGCCGCGGCCTTCGAACTGGGCGTGGTGTGCCAGGTGTTCGGGCTGGACCGGTCGGACGACGGCCTGCCCGTGTACGACTTCGCCGTGTGCGCACCCACCCCGGGCAAGGTCCAAACCACGTCGGGGTTCGCGCTGGACGTGACCGCCGACCTGGATCGCGCGTCGGAGGCCGATCTCGTGGTGGTGCCCGCCTGGCCCGCGCTGGACTCCTCCTCGCCGCCCACGTTGCTCGACGCGTTGCGGGACGCTGTGGATCGTGGTGCGAAGGTGCTTTCCATCTGCTCCGGAGCGTTTCTCCTTGCCGCCGCGGGCATCGTGGACGGCCGCCGGGTGACCACGCACTGGCAGTTCGCCTCCCGGCTCGCTGCCCTGTACCCGCGGGTCGAGGTCGACCCGAATGTCCTGTACATAGTGGACGGTCCGGTCACCACGAGTGCGGGCGCCTCAGCGGGAATCGACGCCTGCCTGCACATCGTCCGCGCAGAACACGGTGCCGCCGTTGCCAACGCCCTCGCGCGGCGGATGGTCGTCGCCGCGCACCGGCCGGGCGGTCAGGCGCAGTTCATCGAACGGCCCGTGCCCGCCGACTCCTACGACCTCGCGGATCTCCTTGCCTGGGCCGAGGATCACCTGAGCGAACCGTTGACCGTGGACGACCTCGCCGCCCGCGCCCTGATGTCCCCGCGCACCTTCGCCCGTCGCTTCAAAGCCCTTACCGGCACCACCCCACACCGCTGGCTGCTCGACAAAAGACTCCAGCACGCCGAGGAACTCCTGGAGAGCACGGAACTCCCGGTCGACACGATCGCCGGGCTGGCCGGGTTCGGCAGCCCGGACACCCTCCGTCACCATTTCGCCCTGCGCAGAGGGATCACGCCCACCGCGCACCGGCGCACCTTCCAGCGGCTCTGACCAGCGCTTTCCCCAGATCGCAAGAAAACTGCAAGTGACGGCTGCCATGCTCAGCGTGACGGACCAGGACCACCGTGGGGGTTACCTTGAACATCAAGCAGATGGCCGAAGAACGCCGTAGCCGCAAGCAGTCCGAGCCCGCACCGGCGGGCACACAGCGCGGGAAGTGCCTCGGGGTCTACTCGATCAGCAGCCGGAAGGTGGCCCGTGTGCTGCTGGCCAGCGGCCTGGTCGTGACCGCGTACCTGACGGTCAACGCGCCCGAACCCGCTGTGAACAGCAACGTGCTGGTGTCCGCGCCTGTCCCGTGCCCGGACCAGCCCGCCAATGGCGGCGGGTGCGGCCTGATCGCTGAGTGATGCCCGGCGAGCGTGTCGTCTCGTTGGTGACGCTCGGCTGCGGGCGCAACGAGGTCGACTCGGACGAGCTCGCGGCCAGGCTCGGCGACGCGGGCTGGAAGCTGGCCACCGAGGGCGCTCCGGCGGACGTCGTCGTGGTCAACACCTGCGGTTTCATCGAGACCGCCAAGAAGGACTCGATCGACGCGATGCTGGCGGCGTCCGGGACAGGGGCTCGTGTCGTCGCGGTCGGCTGCATGGCCGAGCGGTACGGCAAGGAACTCGCCGAGGCGCTACCGGAAGCCGCTGCCGTGCTGTCGTTCGACGACTACCCGTCGATCGGTGAGCGGCTCGACGATGTGGTGGAGGGGCGTGCGGTGTCTCCGCACACTCCTCATGACCGCAGGAAGTTGCTGCCACTGTCCCCAGTGGAGCGTCCCGCAGCGGTGGCCGGGCACGTACCCGGCCATCAGGTGACGCGGCAGCGGCTCGGCGGCGGCCCGATCGCACCGGTGAAACTCGCGTCCGGATGCGATCGGAGGTGCACTTTTTGCGCTATTCCGAGCTTTCGCGGTGCATATGTGTCGCGCAAGCCGGACGAGATCGTGGCCGAGGCGGAGTGGCTGGCCGGGCAAGGCGTGCGGGAACTGCTGCTGGTCAGCGAGAACTCGACGTCATACGGTAAGGACCTCGGTGACATCAGCGCTTTGGACAAGCTGTTGCCACGGCTGGCCGCGGTCGTCGACCGGGTGCGGGTGAGCTACCTGCAACCGGCCGAGCTGCGACCAGGGCTGATCGAGGCGATCGCGGCCACACCCGGTGTGGCGCCGTACTTCGACCTGTCATTCCAGCATGCCAGCGGGCCGGTGCTGCGGCGGATGCGGCGGTTCGGCGACCGGGAGCGGTTCCTGGAGCTGCTGGACCGGATCCGGGCGATCGCGCCGTCCGCTGGTGTGCGGTCGAACTTCATCGTCGGGTTCCCGGGGGAGTCCGAAGAGGACTTCGCCGAGGTGCTGGAGTTCGTCTCGGCGGCCCGGCTGGACGCGATCGGGGTGTTCGGCTACTCCGACGAGGAAGGCACCGAGGCGTTCACCTTCGAGTCCAAACTCGACTCGGTGACGATCTCCTCACGGGTGGAGACGTTGTCACTGCTGGCACACGAGATGTGTTCCCGGCGGGCCGGCGAACGGATCGGGTCCACGATCGAGGTGCTCGTCGGCGACGCGGGACACGGCTGGGCCGCCCACCAAGCGGCCGAAGTGGACGGTCAGGTGACGTTCACTGGCACCGCACCGTCGCCCGGCGACCTGGTTCGCGCCGTGGTCACCGGGACCGAGGGGATCAACCTCGTGGCCGAGACCGGTTGAGCAGGTAGCCGAGCATCCGGCGGCGCGCGGGTTTGTTGCCCGGGTTGGGGTTGAACAGTGCGTCCAGCGTGGTGACGACCTCGTCCCGGGCTTCCCGCGTGCGCATGATGGCTCCGGGTCGATTCGTCCGGTCTGCTGGGTTTCCGTGCCCAGCCGTCCGCTGCGGAACTGCCACTGACTGAAACTGAACGGGTCGAACCGTTCGCGCGGCGGCTCGGCCGTGGTCCACACGTCGAACAGGTCGCGCCCGGTCAGCTCCGCGGGGTACGTCATGCCTGTGATTCAACGCCAACCGTCATCACGCCCAGGTAGCCATCTCCCTGCGGGGTGAGGGTGAGCACGTTGCCCTGGACGAAGATTCCGTCCTGGGCGTTGCCGGTCCGGCGCCCATTGTGTGCGGCGTAGGACTGCTTGGTGTAGACCGCGTCGCTGACCTTCTCGTCGAAGTAGAGCTGGCTGGTGAGCACCGTGGCCTTGTCGATGTGCACCTTGAAGTGGATGTGCACGGCCCGGCCCTGGTACCAGCCCGGATAGATGGTCTGGAACTGGACCACACCGTCCGCATTGGTCACCTGGGCGCCCCGCAGGTACGTCTTCTGGTCGGTCCGCTTGCCGCCCTGCGTCCCGCTCTCGAACCCCGAGTACTCGCCCGTCGCGTCGCAGTGCCAGATGTCCACGACCGCGTTCGCCAGCGGCTTGCACGCCGCGTCCCGCACGCGCATGGCCAGCAGCAACGGCGTTCCGGACCGGTCCTCGCGGATATCCGAGCGGATCGAGTCGACGTCGAAGTAGTACGGCCCCTCGGTCTCCTCTGGCGTCAGCACACAGCTGTCCACCTCGGGAAACACCACGGACGATGACGTCTGCGGCGCCACCGTCGCCACGCTGCCACTCGTCGTCGGCACCACGGCCGATGACGTCGCCACACCCTCGGAGGACGTGCAGGCAGCCAGCAGGGCGCCCAGCCCCACCGAACCGCCGGCCGCCAGGAACCGCCGCCTGTCAGTAGTCACAGGTTCCATGGTCGGGCCCGAAGCTGTGGCCCGCCTGTCCGCAAGCTGTGCGGTTCCTGTCGGCTACAGCAGGACGGTCGCTCGGCGGGGCGCGGACTCAGCGACGGTACCGATGAATCCACTAGGGATACTGCGAGTCCGGCCACTCCTACTCTGAATGTGCCAGCCCAGAGGAGGTGGTCCGGTCATGCTGACCAAGATCAGGGACATCGGCCGTGCCGTGCGCGCGTTCGCGACGCGGGACCCGGACCTGCGGGTGCGTCGCATCTACGAGCTGCCGTACAACTCCGATCCTTACGCTGACCGCGAGACCCACTATGTCAACATCGGTTATTGGGTCTCCGACGACATCACCGTCGACCAGGCGAGCGGCGCGGTCGCGATGAAGCTGGCCGAGGCGGCCGGTCTTGGGCCCGGCCAGGTCGTGCTCGACGTCGGCTGCGGCTACGGCGACCAGGACTTCCTGTGGCTCAAGCAGTTCGGGCCGCGGTCGATCGACGCGCTGGACGTGACCACGGCCCAGATCGAGGCGGCCAAGCAGCGAGCCAGGACCGCGGAGGTCACCAACCGCCTGCGGTTCAAGGTGGGCACTGCCACGGCACTGCCGTTCGCGGACGCGGCCTTCGACCGGGTCATCTCGCTCGACGCGGCCTTCCACTTCACCACCCGCGAGGACTTCTTCCGCGAGGCCATGCGGGTTCTGCGCCCGGGCGGCGTTCTGGCCACAATGGACACCATCCCGCTGGACAACGATACCTCGCCGAAGTCGTTGCGCTCCAAGCGGTTCACCCTCTACCGGCATGCCGTACCCGAGGCGAACTGGTACAACCGGGCCACCTACGCCACAAAGCTCGCCGAAACGGGCTTCACCGACGTCACCGTGACCTCGATCCGTGACCACACCTGGGAACCCTGGTTCCGCTACTGGAGCCGCATCGCCACCGACCCCGCCGCCCGCGAAAGCGCAGACCCCGTCGCCCTGGCCGCCGTCGACTACCAATGGCGAGACATCGCCACCGTCAGGCAGGATCTGGATCGACTCGACTCAGTGATCGCCGTGGCCACCAAGCCTTCCGCCGCCGGGTAGTTCGATCAGGCCTTCCGGGCGACTCCCGCGTAGACGTGGCTGTTGAGCTCGGGGTTGTCGGCGAAGTCGCCCGCGTGCTCGGGGCGCCACACGCCGCAGCCGACGAGTCCGGGTTCGAGCAGTTCGAACCCGTCGAACAGCCGCAGAACCTCGTCGTAGGTACGGGGTGTCAGCTGGTCGGCGCTGCGCGACTGCTTGATCATGTCCTTCGCGTCGGTGATCTGGTCCTGCCGCTCATCCGGCGTGACGTGCGACAACGCGATGTAGCTCCCGTCGGGCAGGGCATCGCGGTAGCGCGCGATCAGGCCGTGCGGGTCGTCGCTGTCCGGCACCCAGTGCACCATCATGATCAGCAGCAGGCCGATGGGTTCGTCGCGGCGCAACAGGCGACGGGTGACGTGGTGGTTGAGGATGCTGTCCGGGTCACGCATGTCCGCCGCGATCACGGCCGCGTTGTCGTTGTGCGCCAACATCAACTCGCTGTGCGCGACGGCGACCGGGTCCTTGTCGACGTAGACCACCCGCGACTCGGGCGCCCGGCTCTGGGCGATCTCGTGCACGTTGCCCACGGTGGGAATCCCGGACCCGATGTCGAGGAACTGCCGCACACCAAGGTCGACCAGGCAGCGGACGGCCCGGCCGAGGAACGCGCGGTTGATCTGCGCGACCTTGCGGGCGCCCGGCATCAGCTTCATGGTCTGCTCGGCGACCGCGCGGTCGGCCGCGAAGTTGTGGGCGCCGCCGAGGAGGAAGTCGTAGACGCGCGCCATGCTGGGCGCCCCGGTGTCCAGTCCCGCGGGGACCCAGTCGGGACGGTCGGTGTGGGCTGGCTGGTAGGACACGCCGGAGGACCTCCGCTCAACAAGGAACGCACCACACTACCGATGCCCGAGCACGCAACGGGATGACCCGATCGGGTACTCCCCCAATCGGCGGCGGACCACTACGTTAGGTGGCCGGTTCGTAACGACCGCGAGGAGCGGGATGTCCGACCACCCCACCGGCAGCCTGAACGCCGTTCCCGTCGCACCCGGGCGCGTCCCCGTGCTCGGGCACACAGTGTCCTTGCTGCGCAAACGGTTCGGGTTCACCCGTTCGCTGGCCCCGCTGGGCGACGTGGTCAAGATCCAGCTCGGGCCGCTGCCCAGCTATGTGGTGACCAGAGCCGACCTGGTGCACCAGGTTCTGGTCACGCAGGCGGCCGCGTTCGACAAGGGCATCATGTTCGACCGGTTCCGGCCGTTCTTTGGCAACGGGATCGCGATGTCCAACGGCCCGTTCCACGACTCGCAGCGGCGCCTGGTGCAACCGGCGTTCCACGTCAACCGGATCGCCGGTTACACGGGCACGATGTGCCGGACCGCACAGGAGTTGGCCGACTCTTGGCGGGCGGGGCAGGTGGTCGAGTTCGACCAGGCCATGCAGGAGCTCGCGGGCAACATCGTGTGCGGCACGCTGTTCACGACCGAACTTGGCGACGCGGTGACGGCCGAGGTGCGGCGGTCGCTGCCGCTCGTGATCAAACAGGGCATGGTCCGCGCGTTGTCGCCCGCGGCGCTGACCCGCCTGCCCATCCCGGTCAACCGCCAGTTCGACCAGGCCATCGCGCGGTTACGGCAGGTCGTCCAGGCGGTCATCACCGAGGGCCGGGACCGGCCGGCCGACCGGCCGGACGTGTTGTCGATGTTGCTGGCGGCGCGGGACTCCGACACCGGGACGACGATGACCGACGACCAGGTCTACGACGAGGTCGTCACGCTGCTGACCGGCGGCATCGAGACCGCCGCCCTGGCGTTGTCCTGGTTCTTCCACGAGATCGCGCGTCATCCGGACATCAGGCGGCGCTGGCACTCTGAGCTTGACACTGTCCTCAATGGACGTCCACCGGCGCATTCGGACGTACCAAACCTGAGCTATACCAGCGCTGTTGTGCGTGAGGTGCTGCGCCGGTACCCGATCTGGCTGCTCATGCGCCGCGCCAACACCTCGGTCCGGCTGGACGACGTGACCCTGCCGCCGGGCACCGAGGTCACCATCAGCCCGGACGCGCTGCACCACGATTCCCGTTATTTCCCGGATCCGGACCGGTTTGACCCGGATCGCTTCGCTCCCGGCAGCCCACCCCCGGCTCGCGGCGCCTACGTGCCGTTCGGGGACGGCGCCCGCAAGTGCATCGGCAACCATTTCGCGCTGACCGAGATCACCTTGGCCGCGGCCACGATCGGTGCGCGATGGGACCTGATCCCGTTGCCCGGCAAGACGGTTCGCATCAAGGTGACCGGTGCGGCCTACCCGAGCCGGCTCCCGATGACCGTCACCCCGCGGGTCCGGTGACCCGCCCCGACCCACTCTGTGTCCTATGTGGAGGTAGTACCCGTGCGACTGCGATTCCGTTGGCTGGCCACAGTTGTGGCCGCGGCCGTCCTCGGCAGTCTGCCTGCGGCTGCACAAGCCGCGCCCGTGACCACGTGCCGCGACCTCACCATCCCGGTGACGTTGGCCGGCGCGCCCCAGTCGATCTACGGACAGCTTTGCACCCCAACGGGTGCGTCGACGATCCAGGTCCTCGTGCCCGGCGCATCGTACAACCACACCTACTGGGATTTCCCGGTGTCGCCTGAGATCCGGTCCTACCGGCTCGCGATGAACAACGCCGGCTACGCCACCTTCGCCCTCGACCGGCTCGGCACCGGCCGCAGCAGCCGCCCCGCCAGCCTGGCGCTGACCTCGTTGACCCAGGCCGACGTCGTGCACCAAGTGGTGCAGGCGTTCCGGACCGGCGGCAACGCCCCGAAGTTCCGCAAGATCGTCCTAGGTGGACACTCGGTCGGCTCGGCCATCACGATCATCGAGGCGGGCACGTACCACGACGTTGACGCGGTCCTGGTCACCGGACTGACCCACGGCATCAACGCACTGGGCGCCGTGCCGATCATCGCCTCGCTGATCCCCGCCAGCCTCGACGCCAAGTTCGGCAGCGGCGGCTACGACGCCGGCTACCTGACCACCATGCCCGGCAGCAGGTTCGGTGACTTCCACGTCCCCGGCATCCGCATCCCCGCGGTCGCGGACACCGACGAGGCCACCAAGGACGTCTTCGCGGCGGGCGAGGTCATCGACACCGTGCTGTTGGGCGTGATCCTCCCGTACTCCCGCAACATCACCGCGCCGACAATGCTGGTGATGGGCAACGACCCAGCGTTCTGCGGCATCCTCACCGCCCCCGACTGCAGCACCGCGGAATCCCTGCGCCGCGTCGAAACCCCCTACTACACCCCCCAGGCCAACCTCCGCACCTTCGTCCTGCGCGACTACGGCCACTCCCTCAACCTCGCCCCCGACGCCCCCAAATACCACGCAGCCGTCATCGCGTGGGCAGACTCCGTCGTCGGCCACTGAACATCCGGTTGGCGCGTGCGGCCCCGGTCGCACGCGCCAGCTTCGTCCACTGTGGTCGGTGCGCATATCGGCCGCGAACCCGCCGGTTGAGCGGCGACACCCAGACCTGCCGGCGGGATCGGCGATCCTGCTTGTCTTCGAATGTGAGCACCTACCCGCTGGACGGCGGTTGACAACGTGGGTCGGCGCCTCCAGGATCGGTAACGTTGTCAGCTGGCCGTGAGAGGCCCGATCCGGGGGGATTGCCCACAGTGCTGAACGGTCGCTTTGTGCTGCCCGAAAGCAGATGGCGTGTGCTTTCGTCGTTGCTGCTTCCGCTGGTGTTGGTGCTGGGTTTGGTGATGGTCACGACGCCTCGTGCGGTGGCTGGGCCGGCTGTCGCTCCGCCGGGTGCCGGGCCGGTGGAAAGTCCCGCGCCGGAGACGTCCCGCCCACGGCAGGTGCCGGGTGTGCATGCCCCGGATGACCTGTCGACGCCGAAGCCGAACCGGGTCGGTGGTGAGCGGGAACCCAGGTCGGAGGCCAGGTCCGCGGTGGCGGCGGGGCCGGGCACGACGGATGTGTATCTGGCGCCCGGGTACATCGAGAACAACGCGTCGCTGGTCGTGTACTTCAACATGCCGGACCCGAACTTCCAGCGGCTGTACATGGATCTGCTGGACCCGGCGGGCAATCCGGTGGACTTCTACTACGTCTCGTTCTTCCCGGAGGACCTGAACAACCATTTGTTGTGCCCGGAACGGACGAAGTACTGCTATGTGCTGACGTCCGCGCCGTGGGCGGGGTGGCAGGCGGCGCCGATCAAACCGGGCAGCTCGTACAAGCTGCGGCTGTCGACCTCGTACGGGTCGGGTTCGTATGTGGACGTGATGTCCAATGTGGCCACTGTGCGTCCGTTGCCCGCGGTGCCGGGGGTGTCGAAGGACCAGGTGCCAGGCTGTGGCTGCCCGAACAGCGCGGGTCAGACGGCGGCGGTGCAAGGACTGGGCGGGGACCCGGTCAACACGGCCACTGGCGCGTACACGGAGAACGACACCGACCTGGCCCTGCCTGGGTTCGGGGTGAAATTCGGCCTGACCAGGTCGTATTCCTCGGTGGCAGCGGGATCGTCGTCGCTGAGCCAAGGCTGGTCTTGGTCCTACGACATGGGGCTGGCGGTCGCGAGCAGCGGCGATGTCACCTTCCGTGCCGAAGATGGATCGAAGTATTTGTACCGCAAGAACTCCGACGGAACTTACGCGGCTCCGCCGGGCGCCCGCTCGGTACTCGCGCTCGTCAGCGGCGAATATCGGCTCACCACGCCGGAGCAGACGACGCTGGTGTTCGGCACCGACGGGTTGCTGCGTTCGCAGGTGGATCAACGCGGCAACGGGCTGCGTTTCACCAACGCCAACGGCAAGCTGGCGTCGGTGACCGACGCCGCGGGCCGTGTGGTCGCGTTCTCCTTCGATGGCAACGGAAAGCTGACCCGGGCGACGCTGCCGGATGGGCGGTACGTCGAGTACGGCTACACCGGCGGGCGGCTGGTCTCGGCGCGGGACACCGCGGGCGGGACCACGAAGTACGAGTACGACACGGCAGGCCGGCTGACCAAGGTCACCGACGGCAACAACCACGCCAAGGTCACCAACACCTACGACGCGGCCAGCGGGCGAGTGACCAAGCAGGTCGACGCGGGCGGCGGCACCACGACCTACGGGTGGGACCAGGCCAAACAGGAGGCCAGGGTCACCGACCCGGATGGTGTGGTCTCCGTCTACGGCTACACCAACGGCGTCGCGCAGTACCTCGTCGACGGCAATGGCGCGCGCACGAGCTTCCGGTATGACGCCCGGCTCGACTTGGTGCTGGTGGTCGATCCACTCGGTCGGCAGACGGAGATGACCTACGACACCGCGGGCAACGTGCTGACCCGCAAGTCGCTCGACACTGGGGTGACCGAGAGCTTCACCTATGACTCCGGCAACCGTGAGACGTCGCATGTGGACGGTCGCGGCAACCGGACATCCACCACCTACGGCAGTTTCGGTGAGAAGACCACCGCGACGGACGCCGAAGGCAAGGTGACCACGTACGGGTATGACACCCGCGGGCTGCTGACCTCGGTCACCGATCCGCTCAACCAGGTCACCGTCCAGGAGTACGACGCGGCGGGCAACAACACCGCGACGAAGGCGCCAAGCGGAGCCAGGACCACCTATGGCTACGACGGTTCCGGCCGTCGTACCTCGACCACCGACGCCCGCAACGCGGCCACGACGTTCGTCTACGACGCCAAAGACCGGTTCATCGCGACGACCGACCCGTTGGGGCACGCGGTGTCGGTGACCTACGACGCGGTCGGCAACACCAGGACGGTCACCGACGCGCGGGGCAAGGTGACCACCTACGGCTACGACGAAATGGACCGGCAGACCAGCGTCACCGATCCGCTCGGCCGCGTCAGTGCCACGACGTATACCAAGGCGGGCCGGAAAGCCTCGGAGGCCAACCCGAACGGCGAACGCACCAGCTTCGCCTACGACGCGGTGGGCAGGTTGCAGAAGCAGACCACCCCACGCGGTACGACGACCACGTTCGAGTACGACTGGGCGGGCAACAAGACCGCCGAGTCGAGGCCGTACCCGGGTGGTGGCACGGCGACCACGCGCACGACCTATGACGCGCTCAACCGGCCGGTCACGGTCACCGATCCGTTGGGCAAGATCAGCAAGACCGACTACGACGCCAATGGCAACGTCATCGCCGTGACCTCTCCGGTCGGCGCGGTGACCAAGTCGGAGTACGACAAGAACAACCGCACGACCGCGACCGTCGACGCCCGCGGAAAGCGCTGGGTATCCACATTGGACGCTCTGGGCCGGCGGACGTCCCAGACGACGCCGCTGGGCCGCAAGACGACCTACGGGTACAACGCGGACGGTGAGCTGACCAGCACTGTTGACCCGGCGGGTAAGACGACGACGTACGACTACGACCAGGTCGGGCATCGCGTGGCCACCACGGATCCGGTCGGTGCGGTTACGCGGACCGAGTACGACTTGGCCGGGCAGGTCGTGAGCAGCACCAACGCCAACGGTCACGTCACCCGCTATGGCTATGACGAAGTGAACCGGCTTGTGCGGGTCCTCGGCGCGGACGCGGTGGACCAGGCCACCCGGTACGCGTACGACGACGCGGGGCAGCTCGTGTCGCGCACCGATCCCTTGGGGCACGTCACGACCTACGCCTACGACCCTGCGGGCCGCAAGTCATCCACAGTGGACCCACTGGGCCGGGAACGCCGCTACGGGTATGACGCCGACGGCAACCAGACCTCGATCGTCACCGCCCGTGCCACCACCGCCGACCCGGCCACCGGGACGATCACCCAGCAGTACGACACTCTCGGCCGGTTGACCACGGTCAAGCTCGGTTCCGCCGGTGCCACGCACACGTTCGGGTACGACGCGGCCAACCGGGTCACCGAGGCGAGCGACCCGGCCGGGACGCAGAGTCGCGGGTACGACGACGCCGGGCGGCTCATCTCGGTCAAGCGGGGGACTGACACGTTCGGGTACACCTACGACCCAGCGGGCAATGTCACCCAACGCCAGTACCCGAACGGCACCGCCATAGGCATCGCGTTCGACGACGACAGCCAGCCCGCGTCGCAGACCCAGGCGGGCCAGCCGACCACGTTCACCTACGACCCCGCGGGCCGTCTCCAGCAGATCGCGTACCCCGGTGGGCAGACCGAGACGCACGGTTACGACGCCGCCGGCCGGTTGTCGTCGGTGTCCAACGACCGCGCCGGCCAGGTGCTGTCCCGGTTCACCCGCACCTTGGACCCGGTCGGCAACCCGACCAGCGTGGCCACCATCCGCGGCCCCACCACCCGCACCGACACCTACACCTACGACGCGGCCGAACGCCTCACCGGTGCCTGCGCCGGAACCACCAGCTGCACCAAGTACAGCTACGACTTGGTCGGCAACCGCAAGACCCTCGAACGTGATGGCGCGAGCACCACCTACAGCTACGACAACGCCGACCAACTCACATCAGTCACTGCACCCGGTGGGGCTGTCACTGCCTACGAGTACGACCGCGATGGCAACCAGACGAAGGCCGGGGCCGACACGTTCGGCTACGACCTCGCCAACCGGTTGACCACTGCCAAGGTGGGCGGCAAGAACGTCACCCTCACCTACGACACCGACGCCAACCGTCTCACCTCCACTGTGGACGGAACCGCGTCCGCCTACACGTGGGACATCAACAACTCGCTGCCGATCCTGGCCACCGAGACCTCCGCGACGGTGACCCGGACCTTCGCCTACAACGCCGGGCAGCCGCTGCGGCTGACCACCGGTGGCAAGTCGTATTTCTACGGCCACGACCCGCTCGGCGGCACCAGCGACCTCGTCTCCGACGCCGGGATCGCCCAGTACTCCTACGACTACGAGCCCTTCGGCACCGGACCGGGCGCCGACCCACAGCCGTTGGTGCAGGGTGCACCGGCGAACCCGTTGCGTTACACCGGCGAATATGCCGACGGCACCACGGGGCTCTACAACCTGCGGGCTCGCCAGTACTCGCCCGGCGTCGGGCGGTTCACCAGCGTCGACCCGGTGGACCCCGCACGGGACACCCCGTACCCGTCGCCGTACCTGTACACCGACGACCGGCCCACCACCACAGTGGACCCGAGCGGGAACTGCTGGTGGGTGCCGTGGAGTGAGTCCGGGTCCGGCTGCCCGGGCCGGGAGATCCGCGACGCCGTGGTCGGCTTCGGCAAGGGCGTGTACAACACGGCCAAGGGCGCGGTCAACGCCGCCCTGCACCCGATCGACACCCTCAAGTCCGCCGTCGAGTCCTGCTGGGAAGGGTTCAAACACTCCCTCTACCTCGGCTGCCTCGGCAATACCACCGGCGTCTACCAGCTGTTCGGCGTCGGCCAGAAGTGCCCACCCAACTGGAACACCGAGGACTGGGCCGACCACATCACCCAGGTCGGGCTCGGCATCATCATGCTCGGCCGCGGCGGTGTCCGCGGCGGCGGTCCCACGCGCGGCCTGTCCAGCTCCGCAGGACACGTCACCGGCAAGGGGCCGTGGCTCGACACCTACGTCGTCCAGGGTGCTCGCCCGGATGGGCAGACGGTGTTCTCCGGGCACGGCTGGTGGGACCGGCCCGACGGGTACACGACGATCCCCGCGGGAACATCCCTGCGGATGTACGTGCGGGACGGTGAGCTGCTCGACGACAGCATCGGCCTGCAGGTCGAACTCGGGCAGAACGTGAAACACGTGTACACATACGGTCCAGGCGCGAGAATCAAGAACTACACGCTCGGCCCGTCGGAGGGAATCAGCGCGGCGACCGGTTCCTATACTGTCGGCGTGGACACACAGCTTTCCCAGCTGCTCAGCCCGAATCTCGGCCTGTGCCACTGGGCGGCGTGCCGGGAGCACTGAGAAATGGCCGTGTACGAGGATCTCAGCCCCTACGAGTACCTACCCGTGGACCATCAAGGCGCGATTGTGAACGTGGGCTGGCTGGGGAAAGGGACACCCTACCCCAGCGGGCCCGTTCCCCCCGGCTTCCGGGACGCCTTGGTGCGCACGGCTTCCGGCTACCAAACCCACGCCACCCGAGGGTTCCACAAATGCCCCTTCTGCGGCATACGAAGGGCGACCACAGCCGAACCCGTGCCGTTGCTGCTCGGACACGCCGAGTTCCACATCCCCGGCGACCAGGTCACCTACGCCGCCCCCACCCTGGTGATCCACTACATCGACGAACACGACTACCAGCCGCCCCAGGAGTTCATCGACGCAGTCCTGGCCCTCGACAGACCGACGTGAGTCCCGGCACCGCACGCAACGGGCCGGGACCCAGGACCAGTGCCAGCGCGGCGACGGCGGAAACCCCCGCCTGCCAGCTCACCGGGAAGAACGGCAGGGGCACGTCCACAAAGAACTCGTTGCCGCTGACGGCTCGCAGGATCGCGTTCCACGCTACAGGCCCGGCGATCGCTCAAACGGCGACCGCGGCGAGAACCGGGGGACGGCGCTCCCGCCCGATGAGGAGCACCAGCAGCACAGCCAGGACCGTAAAGGATGACGCCCCAAAGACAACATCGCTGGCTGTCCTTTCTGGAGGGTTATGGGATCTCGACGAGCCGGTGGGCTTCGTCGAACAAGGCACGTTCGCTGAGTCTCGCGGTGGTCAGCGCGGCGAGTGCGTTCGCGGCCAGCAACATGTACATCACGACGATCTGGTAGCGGATCGCGGTCAGCGGGTCGACACCGGCGAGGATGACCCCCGCGGAAACCATGGCGGCGGACACGATCTCCGGTCCAGCTGGGCACGGACACCCCGTTGGTCACCGCGCCTCCAGATACTCGACCTCGTCCGGAGCGCCAATGGCGACGAGTTGTCCCTTGTCCAGCACCAGAGCCTGATCGGCAAGCTCGCGCACGATGCCGCGATCATGGGACACCAGGACAACGGATCCACCGGAACCGACATAGGCGTGGACCAACTCACCGATCACCGCGGCCGCCAGTCGAGCAGGTCACGAAGTGCGTGCGGCTGGGGTACGGGCGCGGGTGACCGCTGCCGCGGTAGCAACGGAAAATGCGGTGCCCAGGGCATAGGGCAGCCAAACGGTGACATCGAACAGAACGCCTGCGGTGACAGGACCGACCATACGGGCAGCGGAGGCTGCGGCCTGGCCCTGACCCATGCGGGTTCCTCGCGTCTCCGGCGGTCCGGCGACCGCGAGCATGCTTGCCAGGGTCGTTGTGACCAGGCCTTGCCCAGCGGCGAGCAGTGCGACCGCGCCGACGAAGATCGGTATGGGTGCGGTGGGCAGGAAGGGCAAACCCAATGCCATGGTCAGGGCGCCGGTCACCGCGACGCCGCGATCGCCCCATCTGCGGGCCGCCGCGGCGACGCCCGTGGCCTGGACCAGCGTCATCACGAGTCCGGCCAGACAGAGCAGCACACCTACGACTCCCGGACCGCCACCGAATCTGAAGGCCACCAAGAATGCGAGGGTCGTCTCCATCCCAACGAAAGCCGCCATGCTGCTGAACCCGGCCACGAGCAGCAGCCACTGTGGCGGGGCGGGCGCGGATGGTGCGATCGGCCGGGGTGTTGAGCGGGGGAGTGTCCGCCACGCCATGATGAGGTTGGCCATGGCCAGCGCGGCAGCGATCCCGGCGGTGGTGGAGAAACCCAGTGGTGCGGCGAGGGAGCCAAGCGCCGGTCCGATGGTGAACGCGAGACCGGTCGCGGCTCCGATCAGCCCGATGGCTTTCGTTCGCCGTTGCGGCGAAGCGATGTCCACCGCGAAGGCCTGAGCGACGCCGATGCTCCCACCGCAGGCCCCGGCGAAGACTCTGGCCGCGAGCAGCAGCCACAGCGAGCCGGCCAGCCCCATGGCGCCCAGTGAGATCGCCGATCCGGCCAGGCTGACGAGTAGCAGCTGCCGGCGGCCGTGGCGGTCGGCGAGACGGCCGAGGATGGGTGCGGCGATGGCCTGTGCCAGCGAGTAGCCGGTCATCAGCACACCGAGCCACAGTCCGCCGCCGCCAAGTTGGGTGACAGTGAACGGCAGCGCGGGCAGGACCAGCGTGAAGCCGAGCAGATCGACGAACACGGTGGTGCATAAGGCGACCTGTGCACGTGGGGTGGAAATCGTCGGCCTCCCTCACTACTACGGCGTGTCATGCTACAACGTGTAGTAGATCGGCCGGTGGTCGCCCACTACGATCGGGCCATGAACACGCTGGGCGACCTCGAACGCGCCGTGATGGAAGTGCTGTGGGACCGGACCGAACCGGCGGTCGTCCGCGACGTGACCCGGGCGCTGGCCGACCGGGATCTGGCCTACACCACGGTGATGACCGTGCTGGACCGGCTGGCCAAGAAGGGGTTCGTGCAGCGCCAGTTGGAACGCCGGGCCTGGCACTACCGGCCGACGGCCAGCCGGGAGAGCTACATCGCCCAGCTGATGCTCGACGCGCTGTCGCTGACCGGCGACCGGGACGCGGCGCTGGCGCATTTCGCCCGTTCGGTTAGCTCCCCGGAAGCGCAGGTGCTCAGCGAGGCGTTGTCCGAAGCCAAGCGGCGCAAGGCCAAGAAGTGAGTGCGGCGCTGCATTTACTGATCACACTGGTGATCTGCACATTCGCTGTGCGTCCACTGGCTACGGCCCGGTGGGTGTGGCGTGCGCCGCGGACCGGCATCCTGCTGTGGCAGCTGCTGGCGTTGACGTGGGTGTTGTGCCTGGTGGGCAGCCTGTTCGCGATCGGACTGAGTCCTTACGGCACCGACATCCCCAGCGCATGCGCCAGGTTGTTCACGACCGCTGCCGAGGGGTTGTCTCCGGTGCACATCAGCGTTGTGGCGCTGGGTCTGGCGTTGCTGGTCGCGGTGCTCGTGGCGTTGGTGATGTCATGGGTCGCGGTCTCCCGGCTGCGACACCGGCATCGGAGCGTCCTGGCGTTGGTCGCACGCCGAGATCCGGCCGGCCGGGAAGCGCTCGTTGTGGACCATCCGCTGGCCGTGGCGTACTGCGTCCCCGGTCTGCGGGGCAATGTGGTGCTCAGTTCCGGCGCGCTCGACATGCTGACCGACGAGCAGGTCGCGGCGGTGGTGGCGCATGAACGGACGCATCTGCGCGAGCGACATGATCTGGTGTTGCTGCCGTTCACTGTTCTACGCCGGTTGATGCCCCGCATTCGCCTGGTGGCCCTTGCCGTCGCGGCGGTCGGGCTGTTGGTGGAGATGCGTGCCGATGAGGGCGCCTGCCGCGGTGAGCATGCCGGAGCGTTGTCCACCGCGTTGCGCCGGTTCAGTGTTCTCGCGGTCAGCCCGCCGCCGGGCACGCTGGGGGTGGCCGATGCGGCGATCTCCGCCCGGCTGGACAGGATCCGCGACGCACGGCCTTTGCCGCGCGTCTTCTGCTGGTTGGTACTGGTCACCGGCTTGGTTCTGGTGTCCACACCGGTGAGCTTCCTGATCTGGTGACTACCTGACGTAGTACGACGAGCTGTAGTAGTACGATCCGCCGCATGATCGATGTCCTTGCCACGGCGCTGTCGTTTGCCGCGCTGGGGGTGGCCGCGTGGTCGCTCGTGCTGATCCTGGTCAACCGGCGGTTCGCGTTGAACCGGCCGTACGGGCTCGCGCTCGCCGGTGCGATTCTGGTGGTGGAGCTGGGTTTACTGGTTCAGGCGGTCGCCGGAGTGATCGCCATGATCTCCAGCGGCCGCAGCACGGACGTGCTGGTGCTGGTGGGGTATCTGGCCGGTCCGGTGCTGATCGTGCCGCTGGCCGCGGTGTGGGCGGCCGCCGAGCGCACCCGATGGGGCCCGGGCGTGCTGGTCATCGGGTTCCTGGCCGTGCCGGTGATGATCCTTCGCCTGCGACAGGTCTGGTCCGGGCATGCCTGACCTGCGCGAAGGCATCCGGTCCGGCCCCGGGCGGGTGCTGATCGCCGTCTACGGGGTGTTCGTCATCGCGGCGGCCGCCCGGTCGTCGGTGCAGATCCTGACGCGGTTCGACCGGGCGCCGCTGGCCTATCTGCTGTCGGCGTTCGCCGCGGCGGTCTACATCGTGGCGACGGTGTGCCTTGCGCAAGGGGTGCGGCGGATCGCCATGATGTCCTGCGTCGTCGAGTTGGCCGGTGTCCTGGTGGTGGGAACCGTGAGCCTTGTCGTGCCGCAAGCGTTTCCAGATGCCACTGTGTGGTCGGGATACGGCCGCGGCTACGGGTTCGTCCCCTTGGTGCTGCCGGTGTTCGGACTGTGGTGGTTGCGGGTCACGCGAGCAGGAGTCCGCTGATGGCCGTGCTGAGCGACTGGTTGTTCACCAGCACGATCGGGATCTACATGCTGGCCGCGTTCATCCTCGCCGCTGAGCATTCCCTGACCCGGCACCGTTCGGAACCGTTGCACCGGCTGGGCCGGATGGGGCTCGCCCTGACGGTCCTCGGCGTCGGAGTGCACACCCTGTCCATTGTCCTTCGTGGACTGTCAGCCGGCCGGTTGCCGTGGGGCAACATGTACGAATACCTGTCTGCCGTGGGGCTGGCGGCCATGCTTGCGTGGCTGTACATCGTGTGGAAGCACCGGCCTCGTAGGGTGGCTGTGTTCGTCGTCCTCCCGGTTGCGTTGCTGTTGTTCGTCGCGGGGAATTCGCTGTACACCGGGGCGACCGCGTTGCAACCCGCACTGCGCTCCTATTGGATCGGGATCCACGTGGCCGCCGCGATCATGGCCAGCGGGGTCTTCCTGGTCTCCGGCATCACCAGCGCGCTGCACCTGGTGAGCACCAGCCGCAAGCCCCGAGCGGTGAGGCTCCCCGAACCGGAGTTCCTCGACAAACTGGCCTACCGCAGTGGCATTCTCGGGTTCATCACGCTGACCTTCGCGATCGTCACCGGCGCCATCTGGGCAGAGTCGGCGTGGGGCCGCTTCTGGGGCTGGGATCCCAAGGAAACCGTCGCCTTCGTGTCCTGGGTCTGCTACGCCGCGTACCTCCACGCCCGTGCGACATCCGGGTGGCGCCTGCGCCGTGCCCCCTGGGTGAACATCGCCGGACTGGTGATCGTGCTGTTCAACTTGTTCTTCGTGAACCTGGTCGCCGTGGGCCTGCACTCTTACGCGGGAGTCGACTGAGCTTTGCTGACCGGTCGCCCGATCCATTGTTCAGTTCGGTGAAACGGCATTCTGTACGACGTCTTGTGCTTGGACTGTGCGCGCACATGTTTTATTCAGGGTTCAACATCTGCTGCGCCGGTACCATGTATATGCGTCGCTTGGTCGCTGTATGTCCAATTGGCTGATTGCGGTTAATGCAAGCCCGCTACTGTTGCAACACTCGTGCAATAGTCTCTGTAGTTCTCTAGAGTTGACATCTAGTGAAACCGGGCCTACGTTGGACTCCGGTAGCCCTTTGGTGCAATAGAGGGCTTGCCGGCTGGGGAGGCAGTGCGAGCAAGGGGGCGAGAGCTCGGCGGGCACGGATCCGGCGTGGCCTTGAGTGGTACTACAGCCTGGTTTGTTTGCTGAGTAACAACTGTTGACGATCGTACTGGCCTGTGAGGCTGAGCGTCCCAACGGTGTCACCGCCCCGGCTCCTCGCTGCTTGCCTGGCCGTCACGGTCAGCTGGGACGCTGGGACGGCGAAGGGGTGCACTCATGATGGGTTCGACCCGTGACCGAAGTATGACTCTAGTGAGCGATCCGCCATTGGCATCCTTTGATATATCTTCGACCGAAGTCGGTCAGCCGTTTCAGGTGCTCGGCAGACATATGCGTTATCTCGGAGCGGAGCTCGCCGCTGATCGCGAACCCGGCTGGCATCTGCGCGGGCGCGGCGGGAACCAGGATTTGGATGTCGGGTGTGAGATCAATTGGTCCTCGTGCGTCGCCTCGCCGATCACCGATGAGGCGACCGTGCAGGCTGCTTGCGGCTTGATGGCCGTGCACGGCCGTCAATTCGGGGGCCCGCGGCTGCTTCCTTTGGGCTACGCGTCCGTCGCGGCGGGTGTGATCGCCGCTCAAGGTGTGCTGGCGGCGATTCTGGGGCAGTTGCGCGGCATCCCAGCCGGACATGTGCACACGACCGTCGCACAGGCCGCCCTGCTCACCGTTGGCCAGTATCTGGCGGCCGAAACCGCGCCCCACGACCAGGAACTCGACCGTGTGGCGGCGGACCGGCCGGGGCCGCCGTTCCGATCCTCGGACGGTGTGTGGTTTGAGATCGAGGCACTGGACAGTGCGCCGTGGCAACGGTTCTGGCAGGCCATGGGCGTCGAACAGCCGGTGCTGGGCCGCGCGTGGCGGACGTTCCTGACCCGATATGCCACCGCGATGTGCCCGCTGCCCACCGTTCTGCACGAGGCCACCACACAGCGCACGTTCGACGAGACAGTGACCCTGGCGCAGAGCGCCGGCATGGCGATCTGCCGGGTTCGCTCGCCCCTTGAGCGCAGAGCGGACATCGACGGGCTGGCGGGGGAGTACGTCCCGCCGCCGTGGATCCTGGCCCCTTCGACGCCTGCGGGAATCACCTTGGCGCCGGGTACGGGCCTGCCGCTGGACGGGCTGACGGTCGTCGAGTCGACCCGCCGGGTACAGGGCCCGCTTGCCGCCAACCTGCTGCGGATGCTCGGCGCCAAGGTGGTGCGCATCGAACAGCCCGGCGGTGACCCGCTACGGCAGATGCCCCCGGTGTGCGGCGGGGTTTCGGCGCGGTTCGACGCGCTGAACCGGGACAAGACCGTCGTCGAGGTCGACCTGAAGTCGGCCGCCGGCCGGGACGAGGTGCTCGATCTCGTCCGGTCGGCCGACGTGTTCCTGCACAACTGGGCGCCGGGCAAGGCCGGGCAGTTCGGTCTGGACGAAGAAGACCTCCGCGCTGTGGCACCGGGGATCGTGTACGGGTACGCCTCGGGCTGGGGCGATCATCCACCGGCCGGGAACCCGCCGGGCACCGACTTCATGGTGCAGGCGCACTCCGGCCTGTCGTCGGTCATCGGGACCGCCGGTGCGCCGCGGACCTCGCTGATGACGCTGGTCGACGTGATGGGCGGCCTGATCACCACCGAGGGCATCGTCGCCGGGCTGCTCGGGGTGGCCCAGTCCGGCCGTGGTGTCCGGGTCGACACGTCGTTGATGCGCGCGGCGTCGGTCATCGAATACGCCCACCTCGAGGACAACCGCCGTGGCGCAGTTCGGGGGTGTTCACAGGCCCCGGAGTCCTTCGGATGCGACATCTTGACCACGGCCGCGGGCGTGCTCGCGGTGTCCGCGGGGACAGCGACGCACACCGACCGGCTGAAGCAGCTGCTGGGCCTTGCCCCGGACAGTGACCTCGCCCTGATCCGGGAAAGCCTGGAGGACGTTTGCCGCAGTGCCGAGGCCGCCGCACTGCAGGAGAAGCTGTCATCCGCCGGAATCCCGTCACACGTCGTCTGCGAGGACCTCGCCGACATCCCGCGGAACCCCGAACTGGCTGCCTGTCTGGAACAGCGTGAGTGCGCTTTCGCCGGTACGCCTTGGAGGTTCGAGTCATGACCCGGACTGCGATCTTCCGCGACCTCGTGCCCGCGCGGTTACGCCGCCAGTGGGCCACGGATGGTACATACCAGAACCTGACGTTGTACCAACGGTTCCTCGCTCATGTCGCCCCGCATCCCGCCCAGGAAGCGGTGATCGACGACGATGGGACCACGTCCTACTGGGAACTCGCGGGCGCGGCGGAAGGATGTGCGGCCGGGCTCTTGGCGAACGGAGTCACCGCCGGTGATGTCGTCGCGATCAATCTGGCCAACGGCTGGCGCGCGTGTGCGGTCGATCTCGCCTGCGCGGCGATCGGAGCGATCGCCCTGCCGTATCCCGTCGGTCGCGGCCGCGATGAGACGCTCGCGATGCTGCGGCGGTCGGGTGCGGTGTGCCTGATCGCCGAACGAGTCTGGAACGACGCCCGGTACGACCACCTGATCGCGGACCTCAAGGACGACCTTCCCGAGCTGCGCCGGACGTTCTTCCACAATCCCGGCCGTGGCAACGATCTCGACCGGCTGATGGCCACCGCCCGCGCGGCGGACCTGCTCGCCGGTGTCACGCCGCCACACCCGGACGCCCCGGCGAGAATCCTGGTGTCGTCCGGATCCGAGGCCGAGCCCAAGATGGTTCTCTACTCGCACAACGCGCTCGCGGACGGCCGGGGCCGGTTCATCAATGCCCTGCACAGCGGCACCAGGCCGATGCGCAGTCTCTACCTCGTCCCGCTGGCGTCGTCCTTCGGGTCCACCGCAACCGCGTGCACCCTGGCGAAGATGGGCGGGACCGTGTTGGTGCGGCCCAAGTTCGAGGCGGCGGCCGCCTTGCGGATCATCGACGAGCACCGGCCCACTCACGTGCTCGGTGTTCCCACGACGTTCCAGAAGATGATGGTCATGCCGGAGATGCACCGGACCGACACGTCGTCGCTGATCGCCGTGGTGTGCGGCGGCGCACGCATCGACGCCGACACCGTGGAGGAGGTCCGGCGCACGTTCGGCTGCGCATTCGTGAACCTCTACGGCTCCGCCGACGGGGTCAACAGCCACACCGCTCTGGACGATCCGCCTGACATCGTGAAGTCCACAGTGGGCCGTCCCGATCCCTTGGTGAACACCATCCGGATCCTGGACCCGAACGGCGAGGACTGCCCGGTGGGCACCGAGGGCGAAGTGTGGTCACGCGGCCCGATGAGTCCACTGTGCTACGTCAACGCCCCAGAACTCGATGAGACGTACCGGAATGCCGACGGCTGGGTGCACACCGGCGATCGTGGCAGCTTCGGCGAGGACGGCCGGTTACGGATCTCGGGCCGGGGCAAGGAGATCATCATCAGGGGCGGCCAGAACATCAGCCCCACCGAGATCGAGCTCCAGTTGCGCGGCGCACCTGGCGTCCTGCACGCGGTGTGCGTCGGTGTCGCCGACAAGCTGTTCGGTGAACGGGTTTGTGCGTGCATCGTGCCGGCCGACCTGGCTCATCCGCCGTCGTTGAAGGAACTTTGCACATTCCTCACCACACAGCGCGGGCTGGAGACCTTCAAGCTGCCCGAGTTTCTGCTGGTGCTGGCGGAACTGCCGATGAGCCCGGCGGGCAAGGTCGACAAGAACGCGTTGCGCCGCTTCGCGGCCGAGTCGCGGGCACTGGAAAGCAGGGAGCGCACGGTATGACCATCGTCCACCCGCGAACAGGAGACCAGCCGATGTCCGTCCTGACCGAGGTCGGCGGAGACCCGCGGACCAGTGAGATCGTCTCGCGTGTCCGGTCGTTCATCGACGAGTACGTCATTCCTGCCGAGCCCGCGCTCTACGCGGGCGGCGAGGCTGCCCGGCCGATCATGGCGGAGCTGCAGCACCGCGCGAAGTCCGAAGGGCTGTGGGCGTTTCCGCATCCGGTGGAGATCGGCGGTCAAGGTATGCCGCTGACTCAGTACGTCGAGGTCGCCGAGGTCGTGGGCCGTTCGGAGTTCGGCGGTACAGCTTTGGGCGCGGACACGCTGCTCGACGCGTTGATGCTGCACCGGCATGGCACGCGGCACGCCCGTGACCGCTACCTCAAGGGTGTCGTCGACGGGCAGTTCGTGCCTAGCTATGCGATGACCGAGCCCGGCGAGGCAGGGTCGGACCCAAGCCGGATCCGCACCCGGGCGGTGCGGGACGGAGGACGCTGGACGATCACCGGCCGGAAATGGTTCACCTCGCGAGCCGGGGAAGCCGCCTACACGGCCGTGCTGTGCCGCACGGATCCGGCTGCCGTGACCAACAACGCGGCGTTCACCATGTTCGTCGTGCCGACCGATTCGCCCGGCTATGAACTGGTTCGTGCCCTGCCAATTCTGGGACACCACAGTGGACAATGGGAAGTCGGGTACAACGACGTCAAGGTGGACGACGAGGCTGTCCTCGGCGAATGTGGTCACGGCTATGACATCGTCCGGGAACGGCTCGCACTTGGCCGGGTGCTGCGGTGCATGCACTGGATCGGGCAGGCCCAACGAGCGCTGGACCTGATGTGCCACCGGCTGTGCTCCCGCATCGCGTTCAACACTCCCCTGGCGCACAAGCAGCTGCTGCAACAGCACGTATTCGATACCTACATGGACATCTCCGCCGGACAGGCTCTGGTGCGGCGTGCGGTGGCGGCCTTGGAAGCCGGTGATACCAGCATCCATGGCCGGGTCGCCATCAGCGCGGCCAAAGTCGGTGCCTCACGGGCTTTTCACGGTGCGGCCGATCGAGCCGTTCAGGTGTTCGGCGCCGAAGGGCTGACCGATGACACGCCGTTGTCATACATGTTCCGGCATGCCCGGGCGACCCGGATCTACGACGGACCTGACGAGATCCACATCGGACTGGTCGGCAAGCTGCTGATCGAGGACCACCAGCAAGGCCACGACCGGAGGCTCGCCGGCCTGGCTTGACCACATATCCATCAACTGAGGGGGTTCTGTGACCGGTCACGACGAAGTGGCGTCCGACGTTCTCGATATCGTACTGCCGTTCCGGCGGATGATTTCCGCGGAGCGGCAGTGTGACCCGTTCACGTGTGCGGCCTGCCGGGCGCCGCATCTGAGCCGGATCCGCGAGCAGATCCGGGAAGGAACGCCGGTCTGTTTTGTGTTACCCGGCTTCCCAGGGAAGTCGCCCAACCTGGACAAGGTGCTGGGGCCGGTGCCGGATCGCGCCGAGGAGGTGGCGCTCGCTTTCCTGGACGGCCTCTGCCGGAAGGTGGCGTCGGTCTACCCGCCCGGCGCACGCATCGTGATCTGCTCGGACGGGCGGGTGTTCGGCGACCAGGTGGGCATCCCGGACGAGGACATCACCCTGTACCAGGCCGAACTGCGGTCGATGATCAGCAGGCTGGGCGCCGGGCACCTGGATCTGTTCAACCTGGACAACCTGTACGGCGGCATGTCGCACGACGACATGCGACGCAGGCTCGACGACAAGTACGGCGGGGACCTCGCGCGGCTGCGCGCGGATGTGGCCGGCGGTGGACCGGAATTGGCGCTGTACCGCGGTATCACCAGGTTCCTCTTTGAGGACGCGGGCGGACCCACACGAGCACAAGGACGTGCGGCGCTGCAACGCGACTGCCGCCGGCGCGCTTATCAGGTCATTCTGCGCAGCCATGCGTGGAGCGCTGTGGTGGGTGACGTCTTTCCTTACGCGGTGAGGCTTTCCATTCACCCTCAGCCCTGTGGCTCGGCCAAGCTCGGGATCCGGCTGGTGGAGGCCGAGGACAACTGGCTCACGCCTTGGCATGGCGTGGCGGTCAGCCGAAATGGCGGGTACACGCTGATGAAACGCGTGGAGGCCGAGAAAGACCATGACACCCGACTGTGCTTCCGCTCCGCCCGGCCCTACGAGTACGTCCTCGCTGGGCGTGAGCCGCACGCATCCGATGTGGAGGTATCGCGATGAGTTCCAACCAGACCGAGCAGATGAAGGGCATTCCCGAGGTGGTGATGGAACCGGTCGAACCGTTCGGTCTGCTCATCACCTCGAATGTGCCCGGTGCGGACATCGGCCGTCCGCTGGTCGATCTGCTGCCCGGCCTCGCACGCAACGAGAAGATCGTTGTGCTGCGCGGATTCCGGTCGTTCCCGGACGCGGTGGACTTCGACGCCTTCGCCCGCCGGCTCGGCAAGCCGATGGAGTGGCCGTTCGGCACCGTGCTGGAGTTGGTGGAGCACGAGGATCCGGCGGACAGCGTGTTCTCCAACGGTTTCCTGCCGTTCCACTGGGACGGCATGTACGTCTCGCACATTCCGGAGTTCCAGGTGTTCTCGTGTGTCGAGGCACCGGGAGGTGACGACGGCGGGCGGACGGTGTTCGCCGACACGACCGCCATTCTCGACGGCGCGGGTGAGCGGGAACGCGACCTGTGGTCCAAGATCACCATCACCTACACGATCCGGCAGGCCGCCCACTACGGCGGACGTGCGAAGTCGCCGCTCGTTGTCCCCCACCCGGCTGAGGGGTATCCGACCATCCGGTTCAACGAGCCCATGCCGAAGGACGAGGACGTCGTCAACCGGTCCGAACTGACCATTGAGGGCGTGGAACCCGAGGATGCGAACCATGCACTGGCCCACCTGCAGGCCGCCCTGTACGACCCTCGCTACAACTACCGGCACGCGTGGCAGGAGGGGGACGTGGTGATCGCCAACAACTACGCGCTCCTGCACACCCGCGAGCGGTACCGCTCCCACGCCCCGCGCCACCTGCGCCGGATCCACATCCTGGGAGATCCGCCGTTCCGTAACCCCGCGGTCGCCTGACCCGGAACTCCGCAGGCGCCCGAAACCATCTGCGGTCAGATGGCTTCGGGCGCCAGCCTGCCGGTCGCGATCATCAACGCCTGCACCAGGAAGTAGTCGCCCCAGATCAGCTCGTGGTGGGGAGCCACCCCGGCGACCGGCGTATAGCTGCCGTTCAGCAGCATGCCGCCGGGACGTGTGCCGTTCGGCGTCGTGACATGGGGAAGCAGTGCCTCGAGGTGGTCCAGAGCCCGTGCGGCATACGGCGACTGCCCGCCGGACAGCTCATGGATCTTGAAGAGGGCCACCGCGGCCATCGCGGCCGCGGATGTGTCCGGCACGTCAGGCTCGTGGTGCAGGTGCCATCGAGGCAGGCCCGCTCCGGGCATGTGCTGTGCCAGCCAGCGGTCGGCGCGGTGCCGGGCTTGGGGGAGATACTCGTCGCCCAGCCAGGTAGCAGCCGCGGCGGCGGCCAGCATGGCCCAGGCATGCCCTCTCGCCCAGCCGGCACCCATGTTCGTGTGGGCCGGATCCGGCTGCCATGCCTCTTGCACGGTGAACGTCGATGCCGGGATCACCTGCCCCGCGGCGTCCACCGAGATCAGCGACAGCGTCGCGAAGTTGCGGTGCGCCATCAGGGTCAGGGCGTCGTTGGAGCGATACCCGCCGGCCCAGCTGAGCAACGCTGTCGAGGCAGCGACAGCGTCGATGGACGCCCGCGGCCGCGGCGATGGACGCAGAGCGCTTCCCTCAGGCAACAGGCCGAGGGCGGGATCGAAGGCCCCGGCCAGCCGCTCGGCGCCCTGCAAGGCGACCTCGGCTGCGGCTGGTACCCCGGTGAGCAAGTACCCGGCCGCGGCGCCGTGCCAGAACGTCATGGCCCGGGTGACCGTCTTCTCCTCAAGCTTGGCGCACAGCCGATAGGTCCACATGGTCGCGACATCGGCGTGCGCCGGAGCTTCGGTGCAGACTGCCCGAAGCCACAACAGACCGACCCAGAAGCCCGCGGTCCACGAGCCGCGGCGAGTGGTCGCCCACACCCCGGACCTCGGATCGGCGTAGAGCGGATAACGGTCCTCGCACGTGGCCAGGGTGTGGTCGATCCGGCCGATCGAGTGCCGCAGGGCCACTTCGTAGCGATGTGCCTCCTGGCTCATGTCTGGTCACCGGCGGGGATGTCTTCGCGAGCCGCGGTTCGCGGCGCGCCCGTCAGCTCGGGATCCGTCGGCAGGGGAGTTAGGATCGTGACCGCGATCAGCAGTCCCAGGACAGCGAACCCAGCAGCGCCAAGGAATCCGATCGCGTAGCCGGAGTTCAGCGCGGCGGCGGTCGACGGGTCGGCGGCACTGTTGGTACGCAGCACCGCCAGCACAGTTAGGAGGGTGACACCTACGCTGCTTCCGATGCGCTGTGTGGTGTTCACAGTGCCGGACACGATGCCCGTGTCGGTCGACCGCACGGATTTGACCGCGGGCAGCGTCGAACCCACGAAGATGGCGGGCAGACCGACCGCGAACACCAATGCATACGGCAGCACGTCGATCGCGTACTCGCCATCGGTCGGCGCGAAGCCCAACCCGCCCAGACCCACGACCAGCAGGGCGAAGCCCGCGGCCAGCACCATCCGGGGACCAAGTCTCGCCAGCGCCCACGGCACGACCGCCCGGGAGACCGCGACGTTCATCAACGCGATGGGCAGCACGGCGAAACCCGCCGCGATCGGCGAGTAGTGCAGGACGTCTTGAAAGTACAGCGACAGGAACACGAACGCCGGTACATGCGCGGCGCCGACCATGAAGTTGGCGGCTGCGGACCCGGTCACGTTGCGGATCCGGAACAACCGCAACGGAAGCAGCGGATTGGCCACCCGCCGCTCGATGGCCGCGAACGCGACGAGCAGTCCGACAGCGACGACGAGCGCACCGGTGACCAGCGGGTCCCAACCTTCCTGCGGAACCACGCTCAGCACGTAGACCAGCAGAATCAAGCCGCCGGTACCAGTGATCGCGCCCCAGACATCCAACGTGCGGGTGACCGTGGTGTCGACGACGCGGTGCTGCTCGTCGGCCGGAAGGTATCTGCCGCTGAAGGCGAGGGCCACGATCCCGATCGGCACGTTGACCAGGAAGATCCACGGCCAGCCGACCTCCTGGGTGAGGATGCCCCCCAGGGCCACACCTGACGCCGCACCGGCCGCGCCCATCGCACTCCACACGCCGAATGCGCGCTGATAGGCACGAGGTTCGGTGAATACCGAGGTCAGCAGGGCGAGTTCGGCCGGGACGACCAGCGCGGCACCGACGCCCTGCAGGGCTCGGGCGAGGATCAGCAGCCATGCCCAGGGCGCCAGGCCCGCCAGCAGCGACGCGACCGTGAAGATGGTCAGGCCGATGCGGAACACCCGCCTGCGGCCCAAGATGTCGCTGGCTCGGCCGCCGACCAGCTGGAATCCGCCGAACGTGAGCTGGTAGGCGTTGACGACCCATGCCAGCCCTGCCTCGCCGAGCGCGAGCGTGGCGGCCATCGACGGCAGCGCCACGTTGACGATCGACACGTCCAGGAACACGACGAGTTCGACAGCAGTGAGCAACAACAAGGCCATCCGCAGCCCTGTCAGAGGTCCACGAGCCATTGCGGCATCTCCTCCCCCGATGTGATCCACATCAGCGAACTAGAGTCTAACTCTAGTTAGATGGCGAGTACAGTGCTCCCATGACGCGAGACACCGCAGGCCCGGTCAAGACCCGCAGTGAGAAGGCGCGGGAGACTCGTTTGCGCATGTTGGAGGCTGCCAAGCAGCTGTTCGGTCAGAGCGGGTACGCGAGCACCAAGATCGAGGCGATCGCGCGTGAGGCCGGTGTCGCTGTACAGACGATATATTTCACGTTCGGCAACAAGCGGGCGATCCTCAAGGAGCTGCTCGACCTCGCCGTCGCGGGGGATGCCGAGCCGATCCCGACGCTGGAACGCCCCTGGGTGAGGGAGGCGCTCACGGCCGCGCCGGATGAGCAGCTGCGGATCCAGGTCGCCGCGTCCCGGGAAATCTATGGACGGGTGGCGCCTGTGCTGGAGATTGTCCGCGGTGCGGCGGCCGCTGACCCCGAGGTGGCCGAGCTGTGGCGGATCAACCGGGACCAACGCCATACCGTGCAGGCGCACTTGGTCACCGCGCTCGCCGCGAAAGGCGCGTTGCGGGAGACGCTCACGCTGACGCGCGCCATCGACATCGCCTACAGTCTGCTGAGTCCGGAGATCTACCAGCTGCTGGTGTTCGAGCGGGGCTGGCCGGCGCAGGAGTGGGAGGCGTTCACGTTGCGTGCGCTGATCTGCGAGTTGCTTGAGCCTGGGACGGGCAAATAACTAGAGCGCAACTCTAGTCAAACATGGGATGATCGAGGCGGCCGTTCCGGGCGGAGCGCCGGTGTACTCGCTTGAGTTGAAATACAGTATGGCGGATGTTGGCCTCCTGGCGAAGCTGATCCATAGCTAGCTCATGAGCTGAAAAGCCTTTAGTTTCCCCGAATTTGGGCGATGCCTGGTGCCTTCAACGGGCTTGCCTGTCGATGCACCTTGACAGGATCTGGCTAGCTTGCAACTCTAGTGACTGTCTCTTTGGGGTGTACACGAGCGGGCTGTCCATTCGAATCACCAGGTTCCCGCGTCTGGCATGGGGTCTGGGGTCTTACTGGGAGGACCTATGGAGTACGAGCAGGAGTACGGGTCACTGATGGAGTCACATGGGCACTCGTGCCCGGAGCTTGCGCTGGGACTTCGGATGGCCGTCGCCGTTCGCTACCACTTGCCGAACGCCTCGTCGGCCGCTGTGCGCGGACTGGCCGAAAGCGTCGGCTGCCTCGTGGACGGCATCCAGTCGGCGACCGGCGCCACGGTCGGCAGTGGCCGGCTCGTCCTGGAGAACAACGGCAAGCTCGCCGCGACCTTCTGGGTTCCGCAAGGCGGGCACGGCCTGCGGCTGCAGGCGAAACCGGGCGGGGCAGCCTTTCCGGAACAGGCCATCTGGGACGACGTCGAGTCGCTGCGCGCCGGACAGGACCTGGACGACTCGGCGCAGGACCGGATGGGCAAGGTGGTGGCCGCCATTCTGGACGCCGAACCGCAGGATCTCCTTGTCTTCGAGGAGGTTGCGGCTCCCCAACCGGAAGCGCTGCGGATCGGCCGGTTCGACAACTGCATGGACTGCAACGAGCCGACCTGGTATGTGCGGTTGTTCAACCACAATGGACACAAGATGTGCGGGCCGTGTCATCTGGCCTCGCACGGCGGTCACCTGCCGGCCGTCCACCCGAAGGACCCGGTCCTGGACTAGCGGGTGCCGTTGGCCCGCAAGACAAAACGCATGGGGGGTTGCCAATGGCGACCGACGTCCAGTCAGACCTAACCACGACGTCGTCACCACAACGCTTGGCACTGACCAGAAAAGAGTGGCGAAGCCTGGCCGGCATGGGCGGCTTCATCCTGGCACTGCATGTCATTGGCTGGGGAATCCTGCTGCTCGTCGCGTCCGAGCACTACATGGTGGGCACGAGCGTGTTCGGGATCGGCACCGGCGTCGCCGCCTACACGTTGGGCATGCGGCACGCGTTCGACGCCGATCACATCGCCGCCATCGACAACACGACCCGTAAGTTCATGGCCGAGAACAAGCGCCCGTTGTCCGTCGGCTTCTGGTTCTCGCTCGGGCACTCGTCCGTGGTGCTCATCCTGACGGTGTTGCTCGCGCTCGGAGTCCGTTCGCTCGGCACGGAACTGCTCGACGACGACTCCACACTGCACTCCACCGGCGGACTGATCGGCACCGCCGTATCCGGTTCCTTCCTTTACCTCATCGGCATTTTCAACCTGGTGATCCTGGTCGGGATCGTGAAGGTGTTCGGCGGGATGCGCCGTGGCCGGTTCAACGAGCTGGAACTGGAGGAGCACCTGAACAACCGCGGCCTGCTGAACCGGTTGCTGCGCAAGGTGATGCGCTCGGTCAGCAAGCCGTGGCGGATGTACCCGATCGGTCTGCTGTTCGGGCTGGGATTCGATACCGTCACCGAGGTCGGCCTGCTCGTGCTCGCGGGCACCGGCGTCGCGGCCGGGTTGCCGTGGTACGCGATCCTCTCGCTGCCGATCCTGTTCGCCGCGGGCATGAGCCTGCTCGACACGATCGACGGCACGTTCATGAACTTCGCCTACGGCTGGGCGTTTTCCAACCCGGTCCGCAAGGTCTACTACAACATCATCATCACCGGTCTGTCCGTGGTGGTCGCCCTGTTCATCGGCACGGTCGAGCTGCTGGCGATCGCCGCGTCCCGGTTCGGCCTCACCGGCGGATTCTGGGATTGGGTGTCCGAAGTGGACCTCAACAGCATCGGGATCGGCATCGCGGTGATGTTCGTGGTCACCTGGCTGGTCGCGGTCGTGGTGTGGAAGGCCGCCCGGATCGAACAACGCTGGACGCCCCGTCAACCCCCAGACGGCTAGGCAGTCCACTCCCAAGCCGACGACGCCCACCAGCGTCGCCGGCTGTTCCGCTGTCAGCGGCGGGCCAACGGCAAGGGAACTGCGGTTGTGACGTCTGTGCGGCGAGCCGGTACAACCGGTCGATGAGGTCTTTCCGTGCCTCACGATCCAGGACTTCGTGAGGCCGTCCACGATCACCAGCCAAGAGTTGTCCTTGGATAGAAGCGCGTCGAGCTGCTCCACCGGCGGACCATCCCGCCGGTGATGTGGCTCAACAGTGTTTCCATCAACCACTCCGGCACGTATGCAACTCGGTCGCAGACACCCACAACGGCACTTCACCGCATCACCATGGCAACTGCGAGTACGACCGCGGCGGCCGCCGCCGATCCGGCTGCATGACCTGCGTCACGGTGCGGCGACGTTGGAGCTGGCTGCTGGTGTGGACATGAAGATGGTGCAGGAGATGCTGCGGCATTCGTCCATCACTGTGACGAGCGACATGTACACCAACTTGTTGCCTGAAGTCGCGCGTGCTGCGGCCGACACGCGATGGACACGCACGCGTCCACTGTGGACGGTGCACATGTGAGCGGTGAATACCAAAAAGGGCAGGTCGACTTTGATGTCAACCTGCCCTTTGGAGGTGCGCCGCCAGGGACTCGAACCCCGAACCCGCTGGTTAAGAGCCAGCTGCTCTGCCAGTTGAGCTAGCGGCGCTTGCTTGCTCGCTTTGGTCTGTCCTGCGAACGAGGTAAACCCTAGCATGGGGTCTCCAGCGATTAAAAATCGGACCCCCGGGTGATCGACTGTCGCAGCTAGAGGGCACAATCGCGGGTGAGGGCACACTGGGGCGGGGACTGACTTGGAAGTGCCTGATCTACGACGAGGTCGGGCTGGTGGCGATGGGCGGGGCATTGATGCGACGGGTGTGGGCGGGTGTCGCCGCCGGTGTGGTGATGGTGCTTGCGGCTGCGTGCTCCTCTGGTGAGCCGCAGGCGCAGTCCCCGCAGAGCTCCGCGCCGGGCAGCGCCAGCAGCAGCGCCGGGCCGACGTCCGCCGCGCCGGTGAAGCCGGTGGCGCTGGCCGTCACGCCGGCGGACAAGGCCGGGAACGTGGCGCCGGGCGACACGGTGACTGTGACGGCCACCGACGGCAAGCTCACCCAGGTGCAGGTCACGAACCCGGACGGCAAGCCGGTCGCGGGCGCGCTGACGCCGGACGGCAGCAAGTGGGAGTCCACCGAGGCGCTGGGCTACAGCAAGACGTACACCGTGAACGCCATCGGTCAGGGCACCGACGGCAAGCCGGCGACGAGCACCTCGACGTTCAGCACGGTCAAGCCGGGCCGTCAGGTGTCGGTGTCGATCAACCCGACCGACGGGGCGACGGTGGGGGTGGGCCAGCCGCTCGCGTTCTACTTCTCGTCGAACATCGCGGACAAGGCGGCGGCGGAGAAGGCCATCAAGGTCACCACCGAGCCGAAGACCGAGGGCGCGTTCTACTGGTTCCGCGACAACGAGGTGCACTGGCGGCCCAAGGAGTACTGGAAGTCCGGCACCAAGATCACCATCGACGCGGCGGTGTACGGCAAGTCGCTGGGCGCGAACGTGTTCGGCAAGGAGGACCGCCGCGCCACGGTGACGATCGGCAAGAAGATCGTGTCCGTCGCGGACGGCGCCACCCACCAGATGACCGTCAGCGTCGACGACCAGGTCGTGAAGACGCTGCCGATCTCCATGGGCAAGAAGGCCCACGAGACCCCCAACGGCACGTACGTCGTGATGACCGAGCAGCAGAACTACACAATGGACTCCGGCACCTACGGCGTCCCCGCCGACGCCCCGGGCGGCTACCGCACCAAGGTCGCGGTCGCCAGCCGCCTGTCGAACAGCGGCATCTTCTACCACTCGGCCCCATGGTCGGTGCGCCAGCAGGGCAACAGCAACGTCAGCCACGGCTGCATCAACATGTCGACCGAGAACTCCCGCTGGATGCAGGAAATCGGCAACCGCGGTGACATCTTCATCGTCCAGAACAGCGGCGGAAAGCCCCTGCAGGCCTGGGACGGCCTCGGCGACTGGCAGATCCCCTGGGACGAATGGCTCAAGGGCGGCGACAAGTAAACAAATAAGCCTCCACGAAAACGGGCGCCCGGCCACCGGCCAGGCGCCCGTTTTCGTGTTCAAGGACTTGGTCCTGCACAGGCCCCTTTTCGAGGCGAGTTGCCGATTCTGGGAAACCGCACACTGCGCCCAGACGTCCAATGGCCACAGAGCTCGCGAAGGGCGGATCCCGCCGCAGGGCTCGACAGGCCGTCGTCAGCCGACCACGACGTCCGCAAGATCGACGACCAGGCAATGACGGCAGAACCATCCCCTGAACCAAGGGCAGGCGAACTGATGGCCGCGATCCAGCACGCGTCATACCAGGACTGGTGGCGGGTATACGGCGACGTCTACGAAGCCCTCCCCGAACGCCCCGTCCTCGCCTGCCCGAACTGCGGCCACAAAACACTCCGCTGGGCGAGCCATGGGAAACCCCTCTCCCGGACTACACCCTCATCCACCCAAACCCCACCGAAGAACCGACGAAAACACCATCGACATCGACTTCTAACCCCACCCAAAGCCCCGCACAAAAACTGGGGCAAGGGGGCGCAGCCCCCAATCCGCGGCGCAGCCGCCCACGCTGGAACGCAACCACCGTAACGTGGGGGGTATGGGGGGCTCGGCCCCCCAAAATAATGACGAACCCCAGGACCCGCGAAGCCGCGACAGCGGCGAGCAGGGTCCCCTACTGGGGTGAGTGACGGGACTCGAACCCGCGACTTCCTGGACCACAACCAGGTGCTCTACCAACTGAGCTACACCCACCATACTCTCTCGTTGAGAGCGACCTTAGCTTAGCGTGCCGGTGTCGTCGTCTGAAATTCAGGGGTCAGGTGTCCGCGTTGAGGACGCGTTCGGCGGCTGCTCGGGCCTCTTCGGAGGTGGGGCCGGGTTGGGGGACGAACGCGGTGCTGCGGTAGTACTCGAGCTCTTTGATGGATTCGCGGATGTCCGCCAGGGCTCGGTGGGCGAGGCCTTTGCCGGGCTGTGCGTAGTAGATGCGGGGGTACCAGCGGCGGCAGAGTTCCTTGATCGAGGAGACGTCCACCATCCGGTAGTGGAGGTGGTTGTCGAGGTCTTTCATGTCGCGGGCGATGAAGCCGCGGTCGGTGGCGATGGAGTTGCCGGCCAGGGGCGCGGTGCGGGCTTCGGGGACGTAGGCGCGCACGTAGTCGAGGACCATCTGCTCGGCTTCGGCCACTGTCACCGTGGATCGGCGGACTTCTTCGGTCAGGCCGGAGCGGGCGTGCATTTCGCGGACGACCTCGGGCATCGCGGCCAGGATGTCGTCTGCGGCGTGGATGACTACGTCGACGCCTTCTCCGAGGACGTTCAGCTCCGCGTCGGTCACCAGGGCGGCGATCTCGATCAGGGCGTCGTTCTCCAGATCGAGCCCGGTCATCTCGCAGTCGATCCACACCAGATGGGCGTTCACCTGCACCACCCTAGCCCGAGGACGGTCCCGGATCGGTGATCCGGCTTCGAGCTGCGCGGTTCGTGTCTCGGTTCTACGGTTCGTTCCATGACTGCCGCGCGGGAGATCGCTGACGGGTACGTGACTTCGGGCCGTGCCGTGGAGCTCGGCACGGTGGTGGTGGATGGGCAGGTCGACGCGTCGGCGGCGATCCGGCTGCCGCTGGCGACGTTGAACCGGCATGGCCTGGTGGCCGGGGCGACGGGGACCGGGAAGACCAAGACGTTGCAGCTGATCGCGGAGCAGTTGTCGGCGGCGGGGGTGCCGGTGCTGCTCGCGGACATCAAAGGTGACCTGTCGGGCCTGGCCAGGGCGGGGGAGACGAACGACAAGATCACCACTAGAGCCTCTGAGACCGGCGACGACTGGCAGGCGACCGCGTTCCCGGTGCAGTCGTTGTCGCTCGGCACGGGCGGTCCCGGGGTTCCGGTGCGGGCGACGATCACGAGTTTCGGGCCGATCTTGTTGTCCAAGGTGCTGGGGTTGAACGACACCCAGGAGTCGACGCTCGGGCTGATCTTCCACTGGGCCGACGAGCGTGGGCTGGCGTTGCTGGACACCAAGGACCTGCGCGCGGTCATCACGCACCTGACCAGCGACGAGGGCAAGGAGGACCTCAAGGGTCTCGGTGGTGTGTCGGCGGCGACGGCGGGTGTGATCTTGCGCTCACTGTCCAATCTGGAGGCGCAGGGCGGGGACGAGTTCTTCGGCGAGCCGGAGCTGGAGGTCGCCGATCTGCTGCGGACCGGGCAGGTGTCGTTGCTGGAGGTCGGCGACCTGCAGAACAAGCCGGCGCTGTTCTCGACGTTCCTGATGTGGCTGCTCGCCGAGCTGTTCCACGAGCTGCCCGAGGCGGGCGACCTGGACGCGCCCAAGCTGGTGTTCGTGCTCGACGAGGCGCACCTGCTGTTCAAGGACGCGTCGAAGGCGTTCCACGAGCAGATCGAGCAGACCGTGAAGCTGATCCGGTCGAAGGGCGTGGGTGTGTTCTTCTGCACTCAGCTGCCCACCGACATCCCCAACGCCGTGCTGTCCCAGCTCGGCGCGCGCATCCAGCACGCCCTGCGCGCGTTCACGCCGGACGACCAGAAGGCCTTGTCCCAGACGGTGAAGACCTACCCGACCACACCCCACTACGAACTCGGCAAGGCCCTCACCTCCCTCGGCATCGGCGAAGCCATCGTCACAGTCCTCAGCGAACGCGGCGCGCCGACCCCCGTCGCGTGGACGCGGCTGCGGGCGCCGCGGTCGATGATGGGCACGATCGGCACCGACGCGATCCGTGAGGCCGCGAACTCCAGTGAGCTGCACGGGAAGTACGCCGAGACCATCGACCGTGAGAGCGCCTACGAGAAGCTCACCGCGAAGGTCGCCGCGCCGCCTCCCGCTGAGGAGCAGGCTCCCGCTCCGGCTCCGGGGAAGGAGGAGCCCGGTGCGCTGGAGAAGGTGCTGAGCAGCGCTCCGGTCAAGTCGTTCCTGCGGTCGGCCGCGACGGCGCTGGGACGCGAGATCACCCGCGGTCTGTTCGGCACCGCCCGCAAACGCCGTTGAGCCCCGCTTCGGCCGGCAAGGTACGGGCGGTGGGGTGGATGGGTGGGTCAGAGTTTGCGCCAGAGGGTTCGGGTGAGGGTGGCGGCGAGGGTTGCCAGTGGGGTTTGGGGTTTGGTGGGGGCTTCGGGGGCGGTTTCGGCCATCAGTTTGTAGGCGAGGTTGGCGGTTCGGCGGGATGTCCGGGGTGCGAGGATGCGGGCGAGTTCCATTGCCGTGCCTTCCGGGCGGTTGGCGACTTCGGGGCGTTCGACCAGTGCCCGCACGACCATGCCGGCGGCGCGGGCAGGGGACATGGCGGGGATGCCCGTGTAGTCAACGGACTCGATCATGGGTGTACGCACCAAAGGCATTCGCACCGAGGTGAACGTGATGCCGTCGCCCAATAACTCCCGGCCGGCGACCCGGCCGAACTCCTCCAAAGCCGCCTTGGACGCCAAGTAGGCCGAGAACCGGGGTGTGTCGCTCTGCAACCCCATGGTGGTGACGTTCACGACGTGCCCGAACCGTCGCGCGCGCATCTGGGGCAGCAGACCGAGGGTCAGGCGGAGCGGCGCGAAGTAGTTCAACGCCATGGTCCGCTCGTAGTCGTGCATCCGGTCGACCGCCAGGTACACCGACCGCCGGATCGACCGCCCGGCGTTGTTGACGAGCATGTCGACGGTCCCGGCCTCCTTCACCAACCGCTCGACCGCCGCGGAATCGGTGAGGTCACAGGGAAACACCGAAGCCGACCCGCCGAACGCCATGATCTCCGAGCGCAGCGCGGAGAGCTCGGCCTCACGACGGGCGACCAGGAGAACCTGAGCACCTCGCCGGGCCACGGCCAAAGCGGTCTCCCGGCCGATGCCCGAGGACGCGCCGGTGATCAGGATCCGCCTGCCCGCCAACGGATCCGCGCGATCCACGCGCCGCCGCACCCGGTACGGGTCCAGGTGGTCCGACCAGTATCGCAGCAACCGGGGCGCGTAAGCGGCCAGCGGCGGAACGGTGATCCCGCTGCCGGCCAAGGCTTCCTGTGTCCGCGAGGAGGAGAACGTGCACCCCAGGCTGAGATGCGGCACGACCTCTGGCGCGATCCCGGTCTCTCGCAGCACCGCGTCCCACACCTCGCCCCGCGGCAGGGACAACCCCGTAACGAACGGAACCCGAGGACTGGCAACGATCTTGGGCGCTCCGGCCGGTCCGGCGAAGGCGTTGTACACAGAGGTCAAAGTCTGGTTGCGCGGCGCCGCGAGGTGGAAGGTCCGCTGGGGAGTGTCCAAGTGCATCAGGTGGCACAACGCGTCCACGACGTAGTCGACCGGGACGATGTTGGTCGACCCCAAGGCGGGCACGACCAGCGGCAGGCGGGCGGGCAAGCGGGACAACCGGGTGATGAACGGCAGGAAGTAGTAGGGCCCGTCGATCTTGTCCATCTCGCCGGTGCGCGAGTCGCCGACCACCGCGGAGGGGCGATACACCCGCCACGGCACGGCATCCTGCGAACGCACGAGCTTCTCGGCGGCGAACTTCGTTGCGTGGTAAGGCGATGGCAGGCCCTGACCGAGGTCGAAGTCGTCCTCGGTGAACGGCCCGCGGTGGTCCCCGGCGACGGCGACCGACGACACGTGGTGCAGCCAGCGCGCACCAACAGACGCTGCGAACGCGACAACCCCGGCTGTCCCAGTGACATTCGCCGCCTCGTGCGCGGCGGCCGAGGCGGTGAAGTCGTACACGGCCCCTGCGTGCACGACATGGTCGACAGTGCCGGAGAAGGAGGAAATGCCCAGACCCGGCTGGGTCAGGTCGCCCAGCACGGGCACCACGCGGGCGTCCCACTGCTGCGCGGCGAACCTGTCGGGCGACCGGACAAGTGCGTGGACCGCGTCGCAGGAAGGCCGCTCGAGCAGCCGTGAGATCAGCCGACGGCCGAGAAAACCGGTCGCCCCGGTGACGAAATAGCTGGTCATCCGCACCTCCTCGGTACGGACGCCACCTTACCTACTGGTGAGTAGGAATCAAGGCTCCTGAATCACCGACGCGTCCACGACGGCGTCACGCAGGGCCGCACGCAGCCTGCCGACGTCCAACGGGGACAGCACGGCGGTCTCGCCGGGCGGAGATACCAATACGACGCGCCCACCACTCACGAACACCGTCAGGTCCCGTCGTCTGCCTGCGATGTCGCGGCAGCTGACGGACCATTCCTTGCGGGCGTTCACCTCTGTCCAACCTCCCCGGTCATCTGGCCAACGGTTGCCATCGCCGCGAGTGAGACGCGTGCCTGTCGACGCCGTGACGCGTCCGCGAAGGTATTTCGCACTTAACCCGTTCCGTCCAGAAGTCGATCTTGAACTGGATGAGCTTACCCGTCGAATCGCCCGCTCAGGGGACACGTTTTGATATACCGCCCATTGTGGACTGGACCGAACGGGTGATGGCCGACCAACGATCGTGTGAGCCGCGGATCGCCGGTGGCATTCTGTTCCGGTGTTCGCCCCTCCCAGGCTGACGGAGCCAACAGTTGACGCCGCAACTATCGCATATCCGTCGATCCGGGTGAGAGCGTCCGGACCGCCGGTCCGGCGGGCGCCGGGTCGGTGACCGGCCGGGCGCCGGGCCCGCCCGCGCACCTGCGGCTCGCCGACGAGTTCTTCCTGGTCGCCCACAACCATGACGCGGACGCGATCGTGCCGCGCCTGCACGGGACCGGGATCGACCTCGGGCTGGCCGGGGCGTTGCTGGCCGAGCTGGTGCTCGACCGCAGGCTGCAGGTCACCGAAGGCCTGCTCGTCGTGCTTGATCCCACGCCCACCACGGATCCGCTCGCAGCCAGCCTGCTGCGCGACATCGTGACCGAACCACCGCACAGCATCAGAATATGGCTGGACTACGTCTCCCAGGACGCCCGTGACAAAGTCGGTAGCCGGCTGCACGTCGCCGGCCACCTCGCCCAGGTGCGCACCAGGAAGTGGTGGGGCGGGCCCGCGGTGCGGTACCGCGCGGTCAACGCCGAGATGGCTTTGGTTCCGGAAGTCCGCCTGCACGACCTGCTGGCCCGGCCGCACGCGCTGGGGATCGACCGGATCAGCCAGGAGCACAAGCTGATGCAGGACGCCACCCTGGCGGCCCTGGCGCATGCGACGGGCCTGCTCAGCGCTTTGTTGTGGTTTCACGGCCCGCACCGCGCACGGTCCCAAGTGGACGAACTGCGCCGTGCGCTGCCCGCTCAACTGCTCGACCTGGCCAACCAGACCGAGGCCGCGGTGGGGGATGCCGTGCTCGGTCGCCGTCGCTGAACCCGCTTACCCGTCCCAGCAGAGAAAACGCCGCCCTACGCCTTTACGAAGGAGCGTCAGCGTTGTCCGACAACACGTCAGGCCTGCGCACCAGGCCGATGCACGCGGCTGGGGGACCGAGCCGCGTCTCCAGGGCACTGGCCCGCAACCGGCTCGGGGTCTCCTCGGTCGTCTTCTTCATCGTCTCCGCCGCCGCGCCGCTGACCGTCATCGGCAGCGGTGCGGTGCTCGCGTTCGCCACCACCAAGACCATCGGGATCCCGGTGGCCTACGCGGCGATCGCCGTGGTGCTCGGCCTGTTCTCGGTCGGGTACGTCGCGATGTCCAGGCATATCACCAATGCCGGCGCCTTCTACACCTACGTCGCCCAAGGGCTCGGGCGGGTCGCGGGGGTCGGTGCGTCCTTCGTGGCCCTGGTGGCCTACAACGGCATGCAGGTCGGCCTGTACGGCGGCTTCGGCGGGATCCTGGCCATGCACCTCAACGCCTGGTTCGGCTGGAGCGTCGACTGGTGGGTGCTCGCGCTGGGCGCCTGGCTGGTCATCGCGGTGCTCGGGGTGCTGCGGATCGACTTCAACAGCAAGGTCCTCGCCGTGCTGCTGACCGCGGAATGCCTGGTGATGCTGGTGTTCGACGCGGTCGAGCTGACCCACCCGGCGGGTGGCCTGGTGAGTTTCACCGCGCTCGACCCGTCGAACCTCGTCGCCACCGGAGCAGGCGCGTTGCTGGTCACGGCGGTGACCGGGTTCGTCGGGTTCGAGGGCGGCGCGGTGTACGCCGAGGAGACCCGCGATCCCAAGCGCACTGTGGCCCGGGCGACCTACATCGCGGTCGCGTTCGTCGGGATCCTGTACGCGTTGTCCTCGTGGGCGTTGACCGTCTTCACCGGCCCGGACCAGATCGTGGGCGCGGCGACCACCCAGAGCACCGACCTGATCTTCACCATCAACGCGGGCTTTCTCGGCGCCTGGATCGTCGACACCGGCCGGATTCTGATCGTCACGAGTCTGTTCGCCGCGCTGGTGAGCTTCCACAACACCGTCGCGCGGTACTTCTTCGCGCTCGGCCGGGAACGCGTCCTGCCCGGTGGGCTTGGTTCGACCAATCGCCGCACCGGCTCACCGCAGGCCGGATCGCTGACGCAGAGTGCGATCGCGTTGGCGGTCATCGTGCTGTTCGTGGTGTACAAGCTGGATCCGTTGAAGGACTTGATGTTCATCGTCACCACGTATGGCGGGCTGGGCGTGCTGATCCTGATGGCGATCACGTCGGTCTCGGTGATCGGGTACTTCCTGCGCCGCCCGGCCCCGGACGAGAACGCCTGGCGCCGGGTGGTCTCCCCGGCGATCGCCGCCGTGCTGCTGCTTGTCGTGCTGTACCTGACATTGGCGAAGTACTCGACCCTGCTGGACCTGCCGTCCGGGCATCCCGCGGTCTGGATCCTGCCTGCCTCGTTCGGGGTCGCCGGGCTGGCCGGGATCCTCTGGGGCGCGCACCTCAGGCACCACCGGCCGGAGATCTACGCGTCGATCGGCCTGGGCGCCAACAGTGTCATCGGCCGCGCGTCCCGGGAACCGTTGGCCATCACCGCCGGGCCCGCACCCGCGGACCGGTTGCCCGCGTTCACCGGAAGTCCCGGCTTCGCGGACGACGAGGGGCATGAGGTGTTCCTGGCCGGCCGCGACCACCCAGTCGACCCGATCGGCACGGTGCTCAGCGAGGCGTTCCTGACCGGGGACATCGCCGACTGGCTCGTGCCGGATCCGGACGACCGGCGGCGGATCTACCAGCAGTACTGGCGGATGGCCGCCGAGCAGGCTTTGTCCGGCGCGGGCGAGGTCTTTGTCAGCGGGGACACTTCGGGCGTAGCGGTCTGGTACGCGGCGGCGGCCGGGCCACCACGGGCCGAGCCGCCGGACTTCACCCGGCGGCTGCACGCGATCTGCGGCCCTTACACAGAGCGGTTCCTGGCTCTGCACGCGGCCATGGACGCGGCGCATCCCGTGCGGCCACACCACTATCTGGCGTTCGTCGCGGTGACACCCGAGCAGCAGGGGCGGGGGATCGGCACCGCGCTGATCCGGCATCGGTTGCAGGAGCTGGAGAACATGGCCATGCCGGTCTACCTGGAGGCGACCAACCGGCGCAACCTGGCGCTGTACGTGCACCTGGGCTTCCAGCCGATGGGCACGCCGATCACGTTGCCCGACGACGGTCCCAGGCTGTATCCCATGTGGCGGCCCGCGTCCATCCATAGAGGACTGTGATGACCATGGCGGTGGCGGCTGGAATCACAGGTTTCCCAGACGCCACCGCCGTGGTTTCACACTAGTTGTTGTTCACGAAGGCGGTGGCCTTCGCCGACCCGACGGAGGTGGCCGCCGAGTTGCTCTCGATCGGCGACACCGTCGAGTTCTTGAAGCAGATGTAGGTCACGCCGCTGTCCACACCACCGTTGGACGGGTCCGGGTTGATGCCCAGGTCCTTGGCGGTGGCGTAGGACGCCTCGCCGATGATCTGGGTCGGCCCGGTGTCCCCGATGACCGCGTACAGCACTTTGTTGTTGTAGATGACGGCACACGATCCGGCGCCCTTGAGGCCGGAGGATGTGTACTTCCAGATGCTGCTGGTGCTCGGCACCACGATGTAGTGGGTGACGTCCGCGGTCAACGGCTTGCCGTTGGACGCGTGGAACGCGGTGTCGGGCTGGAAGCAGCAGTCGGTGTTCTCGTTGCAGCGCGAGGTCCGGACACCGTCACAGTCGATGTCCATGTCGGCCTTCCAGAACACCGCGCCGTTCGCGTCGCACACGGCGACGGTCTTGCCGGTCTCCTCGTCGGTCCGGTACTTGCCGTTCGAGATCTGCTTGCAGGAGGTGGTTTTGGCGAGTAGTTGGCTCGCGGTCGGCCCAGCCTGGATGGTGACCGCAGGGGCAGGCTGGGGGCTTGCGCTCGCGACGGCGGACGGGACCAGGGTCCCGGCCGCCAGCAGGGTCGCCGCGAGGAGCAGAAGCTTCCGCATCGCGTCTCCTTTTATTAGGAAACTTTCCAGACGAACGTGGCGGCGGACCCCTACTATGTCGCTCGCCGGTAGCCAACTCAAGACCGTGACCGAATTTTCTGTGATTGTCGGGTTACTGTCCGTGGATGTGAACTAAACCGGTTGACGGCCCCGCTTACTCTCGGGACATGACCGAGACCTTGCTGAGCAGAACGCATCCCGCCACGGTGGCTGGGGCGCGGCGACAGCAGGCCGCTGTCATCGGAAGGACCTACCTCCCGCAGTCATGAGCGCGGCGCTGGTCGCGGGACTGCTCGCCGGCTACGGCGTGGCGATCCCGGTAGGTGCCATTGGTGCTCTGCTCGTCGGCCTCACCGCCCGTACCTCGTTCCGGACCGGAGCCGCCGCTGCTCTGGGCGTCGCAACGGCCGATGGGCTGTATGCGTTCGCCGCGGTCCTGGGCGGGGCCGCGCTGGCGCGGCTGATCGAGCCGGTCGCGACCCCGATGCGCTGGGCCGCGGCGGTGGTGCTCGTCGCGATCGCGGTCCGCACGGCGGTGTCCGCGTTGCGGCGCAACGGTTCTCCGGTGGACGACCGGGGACTGACCTCGCCCGGCCGGGCTTACCTGGGCCTGCTCGGGCTGACCGTCCTCAACCCGGCCACGATTGTCTACTTCGGAGCGCTCGTGGTCGGTCGCCAGGCCGACGCGGCGCCGGATCTGCTGAGTGGCATCGTGTTCGTGCTCGCCGCGTTCATCGCGTCGGCGAGCTGGCAACTGCTGCTAGCCGGCGGCGGCAGCCTGGTCGGGCGTGTCCTGAGCGGACCGCGCGGCCGGCTCGTCACCGCGCTCGTGTCCAGTGTGGTCATCGTCGTGCTGGCGATCGGCCTGCTGCCGGGTTAGCACCGCGAAGGTGAGGAACGACAACGCGGCGGCGGACGTCATGACCACCGCCATGGGCACCGCGCTGCTGCCACCGGACCCGGCCAGCGGCGCGGTCAGCCCGCCGATCAGGAACTGTGTCACGCCGATCAGCGCGGATGCCGCACCCGCGTGCTCCGCCTGGTCGGCGAGGGCCAGCGCGGTCGTGTTCGGCATGACGATCCCGATACTGGCCACGACCAGGAACAACGGCGGCAGGATCCACGCCAGTCCGAGCCCGAGGGCGGCGGCCACGGTCAGGCCCGTCGCGCCGCTGAGGGCAATCGTCAGGCCGGCGACGGTCAGGGCACGCGGCGCGAACCGCCCCAGCAGCAACGTGTTGATCTGCCCGAACAGCATGATCCCGAACGCGTTGAGCCCGAACACGATGCTGAACCCCTGCGGCGACAGGCCGAAGATGTCCTGCAGCACGAACGGCGACCCGGAGATGTACACGAACATCGAGGCGAACAACAGCGCGGAAGTCAGCGCGTAGCCGAGGAACACCCGGTTGGCGAACAGCGATCCGTACGACCGGAGCACTCCGCCGATGTGTGCGGGCCGGCGGCGTTCCCGCGGCAGCGTCTCGGGCAGGCCGAGCAATGTGGACAGCAGCAGAACCGTCCCGAACACGGCCAGCACCGCGAACACCCCGCGCCACGAGGTGACCTGGAGGATCTGTCCACCCAGGACCGGCGCGAGGATCGGCGCCAGCCCGGCGATCAGCATCAGCGTGGAGAAGAACCGGGCCATCGCGATCCCGGAGTACAGGTCGCGGACCTGCGCCCGGGAGATCACGATCCCGGTTGCCGCCCCGAGCCCCTGCAGGAACCGGAACACCACGAGCGCCACCGCCGACGGTGCGAACGCGCAGGCCACCGACGCGGCCGCGTAGAGAACGAGCCCGGCGACGAGTGGCTTGCGGCGGCCGAACGAGTCGGACAGCGGCCCGGAGATGGCCTGCCCGATGGCCAGGCTGATCACGAACGCGGTCAGGGTGAGCTGGATCTCCGACTCGGACGCGCCGAGCTGGTCGGTCATCGCCGGAAAAGCCGGCAGATACATGTCAACGGACAACGGGGCAAAAGCGGACAAAGCGCTCAGAATGAGCGCGATTCGGACCCTCACACGCACGATCCGTCGACGTGGTCGCCGGCCGCGACCAGCTTGCGGAGCAGTTCCTTGAGCTTGTCCACCTCGCCGCGGTCGAGGTGCGCGACCATCGCGTGCTCGACCTGCATGAGCTTGTCGAACACCTTCGCCTGCTGTTCGCGGCCGGCCTCGGTGAGCACCGGGATGCGGGCGCGGCGGTCGTTCGGGTCCGGCGTCCGCTGGATCAGGCCCTGCGACTCCAGCCGGTCCAGAACCGCGGTCATCGTGGTCTTGTCCAGGCCCAACGCGGTGCTCAGCGCGAGCTGGGTGACCGGTTTGACGGCGGTCGGCTGCTGGGCGAGCGCGGTCAGCACGATCTGGCCGCGAATGGACAGGCCGTGCGCGGAGGCCTCGGCGTCCATCGCCTCCCTGATCTGGTGCGCGGCCCGGTTGATCAGCCAGTTCAGGTCGTCGTGCTGCAGGTAGCCCGCCGCTCGCACGCACATGTCCTCAACCGATTCCGCCATGCCCCGATTTTACGGGACCAGTTGGGCTGTGGATCGTCTCACGTGAGATGTTCTTGACTCAGAACATCTCATCTCTTACCTTCTTGGTTATGACGAACTTGCTGCACATCGACGCGAGCATCCGGGGCGGGCAGTCGGTCTCCCGGGAGATGAGCGCCGCCTTCGCCGACGCGTGGAAGGCGGCCCACCCCGAGGGCACGTACACCTACCGGGACCTGCACGAGACGCCGCCGCCGTACCTCAACGGCGACTACCTGGCCGCGATGTACGTGCCGGAGGAGCAGCGGACGCCCGAGCAGCAGGCGGCCTGGGAGCAGACCCAGTGGATCCGTGACGACGTGCGGTCGGCGGACGTCATCCTGCTGGGCGTGCCGATGTACAACTACTCGGTGCCCGCCTCGGTGAAGTCGTGGCTCGACCACGTCTCGCCGCCGGAGTTCCTCGTCGACGCCGACACCGGCGAGGGTGTCCTGGTGGGCAAGAAGGTCGTCGTGGTGACCGCGCGCGGCGGCTCATACGCGCCCGGCACGCCGAAGGAGGACTGGGACCACCAGGAGCCGCTCATCCGGGCGATCCTCAGCGGCGTCGGCCTGGACAACGACCTGACGTTCATCCACACCGAGATGGTCCTTTCGTACACCGTGGAGAAGCTGGCGCAGTTCCGCCACATCCACGACGCGTCCCGGGAGAACGCGATGAAAGCCGTGGCCGAGCTGGCCGCGGCCTAGTTCGCGTATCCCCCTGGAGGGTGAAAAGGACGCTCCGAACTCGACCGACCGGGTACACGGAAATCGGTCGCGGACAGGCAGTGCGACACTGAGCCATCCGAAACCCCGATCCAGGGAGTCAGGATGGGCGAGCCGGTTGCTGTCGCGTTACGACGCGCTGCCAACCTGACCGCGGCGGGGAACTCCGACGCGGCGATCAGTCTGCTGCGCGGGGTGCTGGACGAGCACCCCGCGCATTCCGAGGCGTGGTGCCAGCTTTCGGCGGCGTACCTGGACGCGGGGGACATGGAGACCTCGCTCGACGCGGCCAAGGAGGCCATCCGGCTCGGCGAGCGGTCGTGGGGCCACCGGGTGGCCAGCCTGGCGTTGCTGGAGATGGGCCGCCGGCAGGAGGCGGTCGTGTCCGCGCGCGAGGCGGTCCGGCGCGACCCGTCCGACTGGCGCTGCCACGTCGCGCTGTCCGAGGCGCTGGGCGCCGACCACCCGCAGGAGGCGTTCGCCGCGGCCTGCCGCGCGATCCAGTTCGCCCGCAACGAGGCGAGACCCTATGAGGTCCTGGGCGACGCGGCGATCAGGGTGCACGACAAGGACACGGCCCGCCGCGCCTACCTCGAGGCCCTCAAGATCGACCCGGCCAACCAGCACGCCCGCACCAACCTCGTCCGCCTCGGCCGCCCCCAGCTCGACACCACGACGACCCCCACGGTTCCCGAACCGCCCGCGCCGTCCCGGCTCGGCCGGATCGAGGAGCTCGGCGTCTGGCTCGCGCTGCGCCGCGCCTCGATCGCCCTGGTCATCGGCAGCCTCGTGCTGATCATCGCCGGCATGCCCACCCCCTCGGGCGTGCTGGGCTGGTTCGGCCTCGTCGTCGTGTTGTTCACCGCCTACACGGTCGTCGCCGCCTGGTTCCAGTACGCGCGCGGTGTGCCTCTGCGCGACACCCTGCGCTCTCACCAGATGCTCGCCATCGCCGCCGGGATCACCGGGCTCTCGCTGGTGTTGTTACTGGCCTGGACGCTGATCATCGCTCTGGGCGGGCGCACCGGCAGTCCGTTGGAACTCGTGCTGGTCAGCGGCGTGGCCGCGGTCGGCATCAACGTCTTCGCACTCTGGCGCCGCAACCACGCCCGCCGATAGCCGACCCTGGGCGGATGGCACACCGCGGAACCACGGCCCGCGGCGTTAAATAGGCCGCATGAATCTTGGCGCGTACCAGAACGAGATCTACCTGCAGGGACTGGCCGACAACCTGCCTGCCTTCACGACCGACGCGACCCGGCTCGCCGAGCTGGCGCGGGAGGTCCTGGCCCCGGGGCCGTTCTGGTACGTGGAGGGCGGCGCCGGGTCGGGCGCCACGGTCCGGGCCAACCGCTCGGCGTTCGACACCTGGCGGATCGTGCCGCGCATGCTCCGCGACGCCACCAACCGCACGACCGCCACGACCGTCCTCGGCACGCCGATGCCCGCGCCGCTCCTGCTCGCGCCCGTCGGTGTCCAGTCGATCGTGCACCCGGACGGCGAGCTGGCCACGGCGCGCGCGGCGGCCTCGTTGAACGTGCCGATGATCCTTTCGACCGCGTCCTCCAACACCATCGAGGATGTCGCCGAGGCCAACGGGAGCGGCCCGCGCTGGTTCCAGCTGTACTGGCCGAACGACCCGGACCTCTGCATCAGCATCCTCAACCGCGCGGCCAAGGCGGGCTTCACCGCGTTGGTGGTCACTTTGGACACCTGGACGCTCGCCTGGCGCCCCCGCGACCTCGACCAGTCGTACCTGCCGTTCATCCGCGGGACCGGTACGGCGATCCCGTTCTCCGACCCGGTGTTCCGGGGTGGGTTGGAGCGGTCGCCCGAGGAGGACATTCCGTCGGCGGTGCTGAAGTGGATCCCGTTGTTCACTGGTACGGACCGTGGGTGGTCGGCTTTGCCGTTCCTGCGCGAGCACTGGGACGGGCCGATCGTGCTGAAGGGCATCCAGCACGTTGACGATGCTCGGCGGGCGGCGGACGCGGGGATGGACGCGATCGTGGTGTCGAACCACGGTGGGCGTCAGGTGGATGGAGCCGTGGCGTCGCTGGATGTGTTGCCGGGTATCGCTAACGCTGTGGGGGACCGGTTGGAGGTCCTGTTCGATTCGGGGGTTCGGTCTGGGGCGGATATGTTGAAGGCTTTGGCTTTGGGGGCTCGGGCTGTGTTGCTGGGGCGGCCTTATGTGTGGGGGTTGGGCTTGGGTGGACAGGATGGGGTTCGGCATGTGGTCCGGAGTCTGCTTGCGGACTTTGATTTGACGCTGGCTTTGTCTGGGCATCGGTCGCTTGCTGATCTCAGTCCGGATTCGCTGGTGCGGATCTAGCTCGTGGGGCCGATTGCGTGGGAACGGGGTGGGTGAGAAGAAGCGCTCGCCGCGCGGCAGTGCCACCCAGAGGGGGGAGGGCACGAAGATCACGTGTGCGCTGGCGCGCGGTGCGTGGGATGGCTTGGTGGAGTACGGAATCGTGACTTTTTGTTTGCAGGGGCCATGATTCCTGAGGAATGACCCTAAAGGCTCTTTCTCGGCAACGGGTGCATCGGTGCGGTATGTGCGTTTTCGCAGGTCCGCAGGCGTGTCGCGGTATTCTCGGCGGAAACGGGGACGAGACGGAATGGCCGGGGAGAGGTAGTCTTCCGGCGAGGTTGATCACTCTCGTTCGCAGGGAGCGCCGTGGAAGTCAGTGCCGAGCAGTTGCGCAGCTGGGTCGAATCCTGGTCGTGGCGCATTCCGCGCGGTCCCCAGCACGGCGGGATGTCCGGCGATGTGCGGGAGTGGTGGAGCCTGACCATCTGGCGCCGCAACGATCACGCGGAGCTGCAGCTGGATGTGAACCGGCTGCGGCCCACCCGGGGGTCGGAGGTCCAGACCTTCACCCGGCAGGTGCGGCACGAGGACCTGCGGCCGGTGCCGGACTACCGGATGCTGGTCAACCGGCTGAACCTGGAGCTGGGCGAGGTGTTCATCCAGGCAGGCATCAAACCGCCGCGGCTGCCGGACGGCTCGCTGTCCGGCGACATCTACGAACTCTAGGGTTCAATCGCCGTTCGGCCGGTGTTCGCTGACGGACACTATGGTCCGGCCGTGTCATCTACCAGGCGTTTCTTTCTCGCATCGGCCGGCGCGCTCGGCGCGGGCGCGGCGATCGGCAGTGTCTCCCCGGCGTCCGCCGAGACCGGATCCTGGTGTCCCGACCAGGAAAGCCCCCGGTTCACCGTCGCGGTCATCCCGGACACGCAGTACCTGTACGACCGCGACCGTGGTGACTCAGCGCCACTCGAGGCCTCGCTGCGTTACATTGTGGACACTGCGGCCGAGCACAACACGGTGTTCGTGGCGCACCTCGGCGACCTGACCGAGAACGGCCAGCCGGGCGAGTTCGACCAGATCGGCCGGACGTTCCGGTACTTCGACACCCGCCGGGTCGCCTACAGCGTGCTGGCCGGCAACCACGACATCGACTCGTCCAAGGACGACCAGCGCGGGCCGAGCGCGTACCTGAACGCCTTTGGGCCGCAGCGGTTCCGTACCAGCCCGTCGTTGCGTGGTGCCACCAAGGACGGCTACAACACGTACCACACCTTCCGGGCCGCGGGCCGGGAATGGCTGGTGCTGGCGCTGGACTGGCGCCCGTCCGCCGGGACGATCGAGTGGGCCCGTGGGGTGTTGCGGAAATACCCGAAGAGCCCGGTCATACTCACGACACACGAGTTCGTGCATGCGGATTCCGGAGACGGCAAGGCGCAGTTGTCCGATTTCGGACAACGACTCTGGGATCAGCTGGTCAAGGGCAGCGATCAGATCTTCCTGACTCTCAACGGCCATTTCTGGCCGCCGGGCCGGACCGTCCTGCGCAACGACGCCGGACACGACGTGCATGCGCACATCACCAACTACCAGGACCGGTACTACGGGGGCAGCGCGATGATCCGGCTGTACCGGTTCGACCTGGAGCGCAACACCATCGACGTGGAGACCCTCTCACCGTGGCTGCTGCGCCAGTCCGCCGAGCGGCTGAACCTGTTGAGCCGCCAGGAGATCGAACGCACCGGGCCGGACGACTCCTTCTCCGTGCCGATCGGCTTCACCGCCCGGTTCTCCGGGTTCGACCCACGGCCCGAGCCCGCCGCCCGCCCGGTCCGGGACCTGCTCATCCCCGGCACGCAGGCGTACTGGCGGTTCGACGCGCGCAACGGCCGTGACCTTTCCGGCAACGGCAACGACCTTGTGGTAACCGGTAATCCACAGTGGACGCCTGACCATCATCGGGAGCAGCCCGCGCACGGCAGTGTGTTCCTGAAGGGCGAGTACTTCAGGACGGTCTCCGGTGCCCCGCTCAACATGGCCAGGTTCGAGCGTGGCTACACCATCGAGGCGTTCTTCAAGATCCCCAGGGACTTCAGCGGCGCCAACGCGTGGGGCGGCCTGCTGTCCCGGATCGGCACCGGCGCGGACGCGGGCAAGACCGGCGACGACCCCAAGGAACCGGTGGCCACGCTGAGCATCTCGGACGGCCACGGTGTGCAGTGGGCGGTGTTCCCGTTGAACCAGAACGGGATCTCCACCAACTGGGGCCACGAGCTGCCGCTGGACAAGTGGTGGCACGTCGCCGTGGTCAACGACGGCCGCACGACCACCGTCTACATCGAAGGTTCCAGGCTCCTGCGCAACCCATCCACGCCGGCTGTGGGCATTTGCACCGCCAACGACAGCTGGCTCGTCGGCGCGTACACCTACGACCGCAAGATCGACCGCACCTTCTACGGCTGGGTCGGCGACATCCGCGTGGTCAACCGCGCCCTGCCAGTGTCACAGTTCATGCTCTACCGCTGATCCGCACGAGGAGAAGGTCGGCGACGGGGTGCCCTACACGCACAGGTTCGACGTCACGCGCTCTCGTTCTCGTGTCGGCCTTCTGAGACCATGGGGGTATGCGCAAATGGCTGCCCATCGTGATCGGGATCCTGTTGGTCCTGGTCGGCGGGGTGTGGACGTTCCAGGGGCTCGGGTACATCACCGGCAGCTTCATGACCGGTGAACGGCTGTGGACCAGCATCGGCCTGCTCTGCGTGGTGGCCGGGATCGGGCTGGTCATCTTCGGTCTGCGCCGCCCCAAGGCGCCCTGAGGTCTGTTAGATTCGGCCGTACCGGCAGAGGTCCGACCTTTGCTCCGTCGCCCGCAACGACAGGCTATTCCGGCATGTCCAAGGAGCGACAGTGTTCAGACGTTTGGCCCTGGCCGCGTTACTGGTGTTATCCCTGACGACAGTTGTGGCGCCGCAGGCTGGTGCGGAGCTGACCAGCCCGCGCCAGCAGTGGCTGCGCGAGTCGGCGAACGGGCTGTTCCTGCACTGGGGTGAGCGCACCGCCCCGGCGCACACCGACTGTGCCGCATGGGAGAAGGACGTCACCGACGGCGGCTGGACCGCACAGTACTGGATCGACGAGGCGCTCAAGCTGCACGCGCAGTACGTTGTGCTGGCGTCGTTCCACAGCCGCCTCGGCTACGCGCGGGCGTGGCCGTCGCAGATCCCCGGCAGCTGCTCGACCAAGCGCGACTTCCTCGGCGAGCTGATCAGGGCCGGGGACGCCCGGGGCGTCAAGGTCATCCTCTACATGACCGACGACCCACAGTGGTACTGGGAAGGGCTGCCGGCGGGCAGCAGCTGGTTCGACTCGGCGGCCTACTCGGCGTACAAGGGCAAATCGGTCGACCTGAGCACCCGCCCGGGTTTCGGCGAGTTCAGCTACGACAACTTCGTCGAGGTCATGCACAACTACCCGGGCCTGGCCGGGTTCTGGATCGACAACGACAACGCCTACTGGGAGCAGAACGGCCTCTACGAACGGATCCGCCAGGAGCGTCCGTCGTGGACACTCAGCAACAACAACGAGGACACCCCGATCATGGACATGGTCAGCCATGAGCAGAAGGTCGGGATGACCCCCGCGTACGACTACCCGCAGGCCGTGCTGACCCCGCAGCCGCGGATGACCGAGGGCGAGTGGAAGCTGCCGACCAAGGGCGCCTGGTGGTTCGACGGCAGCGACTCCGATGTGGACTATCCGGTGACGATGGGCCGGATGATCGCCAACGCGGGCTCCTCGGTCCGCTCCCTGATGGCCGAGACCGCGATGGTGAACGGGAGGTTCCCGGCGAAACAGGAGGCGTTCAACAACTTCGCGGCCTCCTACCTGCCACAGATCTGGGACACCATCCACGGCGTCGAAGGCGGCGGATACCTCTACGGCGGCCTCACACCTGGCTTCTGGAACGACGGCGCCCATGGCGTGATCACGATGAAGACTCCCGACCTGCAGTACGTGCACGTGCTGACCAAACCGGCCACAGCCTCGCAGATCGTCCTGCGAGACAACGGCTACCGCGTCCGAGCCGTGCACGACTACCGGACCGGCGAGAGCAAACCGTTCAGCCAGGCCAACGGCTACCTGACGATCAACGGCATCACCCAGTGGGACACCTACGACACGGTGTTCCAGGTCGACACCGAAGGTCAGGTCCCGGCCTACCAGGCCACTGCCACGGCCACCGCGTCCGCGAACGGTCACGCGGCCGACGGGCTGTCCGATCAGGACTATCTGACCTACTGGGACAGCAACAAGACCCTGCCCGTGTCCGTGACGCTCGACCTGGGCGCCGCCAAGAACGTCAAGTACCTGGCGGCCAACCAACGGGAATGGTCCCCGACCTACAACCGCAACAGCTTCGGCCGCCCCGAGGACTCCGCGCGGATCAAGGACTACAGCGTGGAAGTCAGCACGGACGGGACGACCTGGACCACCGCCAAGACCGGCGTCATGCCCAGCGCACGGGCGGTTCAGTACGTTGACCTGCCAGCCGACACCATGGCCCGCTATGTCCGGCTCAACGTGGCGACCACCTGGGCCGCGGCCAACGCGCCGAACTACTACCAGCGCCTGCGGATCGACGAACTCTGGACCGGCGGCGAGTACGCGACCCCAGCCACCTCAACGGGAATCACCGTCGACCGAGCCATCCCCGTCGGCGATCTCAAGCTGCTGCCGGTGTTCTCGCGAACCAGCGGTGATCACGTGCTTTCCGTGATCGGTGCGGCCGATGGCACGAAGTCCTTCAGCGTCAGCGTGAACGGCGAGGCACCGCGCACGGTCAAGATGACCGGCTGGAGTTCCTCAGCGCCGCGGATCGCCCGCTCGATCCCGGCCCACCTGCACGCCGGCCTGAACATCGTTACCGTGCAGGCAACCGGCACCCTCGACGAGATCGTGGTGCGTTAACGCCCAAAGGCGGTGTGCGCCGCCGCGCACACCGCCTTTCGGGGGCGCAGGTTCAGCCGCCGGTACGGGCCAGTTGCTCGTTCATGATCAGGAACGCGCCGAGGCCGTGGAAGTCGTTGGTCTTGCGGGCTCGCTTCAGGTAGTAGCTCTGGTCACCGACGTTCGTGCCCTCGCAGATGTCGGTCACGTTCGTGCGGCCGTCGGACCCCAGCGAGATCTTCGCCAGCACGCCCTGGTAGCCCTTGCTGGCAACGGCTTTGTAGCTCGGGTCGAGGTAGCCGCGTTCCACGCCGCGGGACAGCATGAACGTGTACATCGCCGAACACGAGGTCTCCAGCCAGTTCCCGGAGGTCGTGCCCTTGTCCACCAGCTGCCACCAGCGGCCGGTCGCCGGGTCCTGGAACCGCTGGTAGCCGGTGGCCAGGTGCTTGACGATGTCGATCAGGTTCTGCCGGCGCGGGTGGTCCGCGGGCAGCACCTCGAGCACGTCGATGGTGGCCATGCCGAACCAGCCGATCGCGCGGCCCCAGTGGAACTTCGAGTGGTGCCCGGTGCCGGACGCCCAGGACTCCGACCCGTCGGCGTCGTAGGCATGCCAGATCAGGCCGTCGTCCGACTTGAGGTGGCTGAAGTAGGTGACCAGGTTCTTGGTGGCCTCGTCGAACCCGTAGGGATCGTTGTAGGCCTTGGCGTAGTCGGCGATGAACGGCTGTGCCATGTAGACACCGTCGCCCCAGAGCTGGCCGACTTTGCTGGTGGCGTGGTACATCCCGCCGTCGGAGGTGCGCGGGTAGGACGGGAACCGCTTGCGCAGCTTGTCCGCGGCCTTCTTGTACCGGTCCTGGCCGGTCTCCCGGTGCAGGATCGGCATCAGCTGCATCGACCGCATCGAGTCGAGGTTGTTGAAGCTGTTGCTGATGTTGCCGCTGGAGTCGACGAACCGGTCCGCCCATGACTTGATGTAGTCGAAGTAGGACTTCGTCCCGGTCCGTTTGTACACAAGGTACTGTCCATAGAGGTACAGTCCGATCGTGTAGCCCCAACCGCCTATACTCGACGGTGAAGACCGGGCCATTGTGGACTTGACCACCTCGAGCGACCAGTCCGTGGCCGCGGCCTGGGGAACCGGCGCGGCCTGGGCGGTGCTGGACAGCAGGGGAATCGAGGCCATCGCGCCGGCACTGCCGAGCAGCATGGACCTACGGGAGAGACGGGACATACTTCGGCCCCTTCGGGGAAAAATGAGCAGGGTCAACTGATGCGCACGTTGCGGAGCTCGACACCGTCGGCGTTGACGACCGTGTTCGGCTCCGCGATCCCGGTGAAGTCCCCGTTGGACACGGTCACGTTCCGGATGTGGCTCTGTGGCAGGCCTTCCACGTGCACCGCTTTACGGCCGCCGGCGATGGTGATGCCGTCGACCGTCAGGTCGTGGACGTCCGGGTAGTACGAACCGGTCCCGCCGCCGTTGTAGTACAGGCTCAAGAACAGGATCTCGCGTTCCACGTTGCGCCCACGGATGTTGCGCAGGTGGACATCGCGGACGAAGCCGCCGCGGTCGGAGTTCGTCTTGAGGTACAAGGCGTGCTTGATGGGATAGCGCCCCGGGAAGTCGGGCGAGTTGATCTCGCAGTCCCGGGTGAACACGGTGTGCACACCCCCGGACATCTCGGAGCCGATGGTGATCCCGCCCCACCGGCCCGAGAACTTGCAGCGTTCGACCACCACGTAGGAGGTCGGGATGCCGATCCGCCGCCCGTCGGCATCCCGACCAGATTTGAGGACGACACAGTCGTCATTGGTGTTGAACCGGCAGTTGATGACGTGCGCGTAGGTGGTCGAGTCCAGATCCACGCCATCGCCCTGCGAGTTCGTGCTGTAGACGGTGATGTCGCGGACGGTGACATTGGTGCAGAACACCGGGTGCAACGTCCACATCGCCGGATTCTTCAGGAAAACGCCCTCGAACAACAGGTTCTGGCAGTCCACGAACTGGATCATGTTGGGGCGCATGCGTTTGCCCTCGCCCATGATCCGCTGTTGCACGGGAACGTTGTCCTCGCCCATCTTGCGCAACTCCGGCGTCGACCCGGCGCCCCAGCCCGGCCATGGACCGTTCGGCGCGTCGCCGTCGATGGTCCCGGTACCGGTGATCGCCATGTCGTGCTGTTGGTACGCGTAGATGAAGGCCTGATAGTTGTAGCAGAGAGTGCCTTCCCAGCGCACTAGTACGAGGGGAAGAAAATCCTTGGGATCGTTCGAGAACCGGATCGTGGCGCCCTCGGCCACGTGAAGCTCCACACCGGACAGCATGCGGATGCCGCCGGTGAGGTAGGTGCCCGCGGGCACGTTCACGCGTCCGCCACCCGCCCGGTTGCACGCTTCGATCGCGTCCCGGAAAGCGTTGGTGTTCTTGGTGTGCCCGTCCCCGACGGCTCCGTACGCGGTGATGTCGAAGACACGCGGCGGGAACGCCGGGGGCACGATCCTGGCCAGGATCTGAGGTACCCGTCTCCACTGGTCTGGCGGCCCTGCATCGGCCGCCGCCGGAGTGAAGCCCCCCGTGAGCAGCCCGCCGGCGACGAGAGCGGCGCCTCGCAAGGCGTCTCGTCGCGTGTGCGTCCTGGTCACGGCTGTTTCCCTCCGAACGGCGCTGGCGAAGGTCGGTTAACCCTGCTGCAATGTAACCCAGCGAAAACGATTACATACATAGGGTCTACTCCATCCGGCAGGCCCTCGTCAAGAATTGCTCCGACCTTTTGTGCGATCTGAACCCATAAAGCGGTCAATGTTCCTACCAGCGGGAACAGACCTCCGAGGTCGAGTCTTGACGCGGCTGACCGGGACGGGTAGACCCTTGCCCGGGATGCCGCCGCGCCCAGGCCCCATGAAAACCCCTGCTATGGGAGGCCCGAGTGTCGCGCAGAGGGATCGTAGGCCTCTTGGCCGCTTTGGTGACGGTGGCCGGCCTGATGGCCGTGCCGACCGCGTCCGCCGAACTGCAGAACCCGCGCCAGGACTGGTTGCGGGCCTCGCAGGCCGGCTTGTTCCTGCATTGGGGCATGCGCTCGTCGCCCAGTCACACCAGTTGTTCCGCGTGGGAGAACGACGTGACCAACGGTGGCTGGACCCCGCAGTACTGGGTCACCGAGGCCAAGAAGCTGCACGCCCAGTACCTCGTCTTCGCCTCGTTCCACAGCCGTCTCGGCTACGCGAGGGCTTATCCGTCCAAAATCCCGGGAAGTTGCGCCACGAAACGGGACTTCCTCGGCGAGACAATCAAGGCCGCCGGCGCCGCCGGCCTGCACGTGCTGGTGTACATGACCGACGATCCCCAGTGGCACGACGAGGGCGGCCACGAGTGGCTCGACTCGTCGGCGTACTCGAGCTACAAGGGGCACAGCGTCAACCTGACCACAAGGGACGGTTTCGGCGAGTTCAGCTACGACAACTTCGTCGAGGTCATGCAGCGCTACCCGAAGTCGGACTACCCCGCGCTGTCCGGGTTCTGGATCGACAACGACAACGCCTACTGGGAGTCGCACAACCTCTACCAGCGAGTCCAGCAGGACCGCCCGGAGTTCCTGCTGAGCAACAACAACGAAGACACGCCGATCATGGACACCATCTCCAACGAGCAGAAGACCGGCATGTCGCCCAGTTACGACTACCCGCAAGCGGTCTACACGGCCGCGCCGCGGCTGATCGAGGCCTGCTACAAGCTGCCCAGCTCGGGCGCGTGGTGGTACGACGGCTCGAACTCCTCGGTGGACTACAAGCTCAACATCGGCCGGTACATCTCGAACTCCGGCTCCTCGGTGAAGTCCAACATGGCCGAGACCGCGATGGTGAACGGGAAGTTTCCGTCCAACCAGGAGGCGTACAACAACTTCCTGAACGGCTACCTCAACCAGATCTGGGAGTCCCTGGACGGCACCGAGGGCGGCGGGTACATGTACGGCGGCATGCAGCCGGGGTTCTGGAACGACGGCGCGCACGGCATGATCACCGTCAAGAAGAACAACCCGAACCTGCAGTACATCCACGTCCTGACCAAGCCTTCGGGCAGCACGCTGAAGATCAGGGACAACGGGTACAAGATCACGAAGGTGACCAACCTCCGGACCGGCGCTTCGATCGCGTTCTCCCAGGGCGGCGGTTCGCTGACGATGACCGGTCTGTCCACTTGGGACCAGTACGACACCGTGTTCAAGGTCGAGGCCAGTGGCCGGGAAGGCATCTACACCTCCGGCGTGACCATGAGCGCGAGCGCCTCGGCGTCCGGACACGCCGCTGCTGCGGCGAATGACAACGACTACCTGACCTACTGGGACTCCAACAAGACCACGCCGGTGTCGCTGCGCTGGGATCTCGGTTCGGCCAAACGGATCCAGTACCTCGGCATCAACCAGCGTGAGGACTCGGTGTCCTACGCACGGTCCTCCACCGAGCAGTCGGCGAGGATCAAGGAATACCGGGTCTACGTCAGCAACGACGGCACGAACTGGGGTTCGCCGATCAAGTCAGGAACCCTGCCGAGCCATCGAGGCGTCCAGTTCATCGACCTGCCCGTGACGACTGCCCGGCATGTCCGCCTCGAGGTCGTGAACACCTATGCGGCGTCGAGCGACAGCACGCGCTACAAGCGTTTGCGGATCGACGAGGCGTGGGTTGGTTCTGACTACGCGTCTTCCGGTGGCGGTGGCGATCCCGACCCGGAGCCCAACCGCTACGAGGCCGAGAACGCGGTGATCTCCAACGGGGTCGTCGAGTCCAACCACGCCGGCTTCAGCGGAACCGGCTTCGTCAACTACACCAACGCGGTCGGCGGCTACGTCGAGTGGACGGTCAATGTGGACACTGCCGGCCCGCACACCCTGAAGTTCGGCTACGCCAACGGAACGGCGGACAACCGTCCGGTGAGTCTGTCCGTCAACGGAACCGCGGCGGGCAACGTCGATTTCCCAGGCACCGGAGCATGGACGACGTATACGAGTGTTTCGGCGTCCGCAACACTGAATGCCGGTTCTAACACTGTAAGAGCGACCGCGACGACGGCCAACGGCGGCCCCAACGCGGACTATCTCGACGTGAGCTGACATCTCCACGCGAAAGGGCGGCCTGAGGGCCGCCCTTTTCGTATTTTCCCGCCCTGACCTGGGTGGTCGAAGAGATGCGACTACCTGGGGTGAGAATTTCCTCCCGATCATTCGACCGATGTGACAGTATTAGGCCGTTCGCGGTGTGAGGGACCGACGAACGACGACTCAGCGCAACTTTCGAGTCGATGACTGATCATCAGGGGAGGAAGATCACTATGTCGACGACTGCCGAAACCCAGCCTGCCAACGAAGATCCGAACACGGGTGCCCAGAACACCACCGAGCAGGACCCGGGCACCCCCACCCAGCAGGCCGAAAGCCTCCTGCTGGAGGTCGAGCACTCGCATGACCACGACAAATGCCCGCCCGGCAGCTGTGTGGACCTGCACGAGAGCGCCTGACCGCTGATCATTCCCGCCGACCGGTCCAACCGGTCGGCGGGCGAAATAAAGTCACGGACTGTGTTGTCATAATGAAGTGTCCGTGACTGCCGCCTCTGCCGACGCGGATGTCGTTCGCCAAGCGCGCGAACTTCACCGCCGTGGCGTCGATGCCTCTTGCTTCGGACGGCACAACGAGGCAATCACCCTGTTACAGCGCGGACTGGACATCGCGAACTCGATCGATCCGGCCGGGCCCGAGGTGCGCAGCGACTGGCTGGTCGCGCGGATCAGGCTGATGGCGACCTTGGCCGCGTTGACCGCCGATGCCGATGGCCCGGCCTCGGGCATGGCCGGCCTCACCGCGGTGCACCGGCTGATCGAGCAGATTCCCGACGCGCGGCTGCGTGCCGAGCTGAGCGGCGGAGTCGACCACAACCGCGGCATCCTGCTGATGAGCGCCGGCCGGACTGAGGACGCCACCACGCTCCTCGATGCGGCACTCGACGCCAAGCAGCATGTCATCGCGGCCGTTGCCGACCCTGAGCCCGCGTTGATCGAGACGATGGTGAAGACCCTGCGCGCGCGGGGGACCGCGTACACCCGGCTGGGCATGGTCGGCCGCGCCAGGGACGATCTGACGCGGGCACTGGACCTGGCGACCGAGCACCGGTTGCTCGCACACGCCGCGGGCGCCAGCCACAGCTTGGGCGACCTGGAGTTGCGGACCGGCGACGTGCCGGCGGCGTTGCGCCGCAACCAGACCAGCTACCGGGCGCTGCGGGAGGAGGGGCTGGATCCGCCCGGAGATCTTGAGCTGAGCCAGGCGATGGCCCTGCTCGCAGCCGGATTGGCCGATGAGGCCGGCACACATCTGGACAACGTGCTGCCCGCGATGCGTGCCGCCAGCTCGGCGAGCGAGCTGACCTGGGCCGAGGAGTACCGGGCCGCGGCCGCGTTGCTGACCGGGAACTACGACCTGGCGCGGACCATGGCCGCCGCGTCCCGCAAACGGATCCAGCGCTGGGGTTGTCCGACCTGCCTCGCCAACGCGACGCTCACCGGCCTGCGGGCCGACACCGCGCTCGCCTTGCGGGACCACGACATTCCGCGTTCTCTGCCGTCCCGCGCCTTGAGGTTCGCGGAATCCTTGCCTGTGCCGAGGCTGGCCGAGCAGGCGGCGATCGCGCGGATGCTGGCGGCGCGGTTGCGGGTGCGGCAAGGGAAACTTGTGGCAGCTCAGGAGATTCTGGCGAAGGTACCGCGGCCGGGGCGGCTGACGCCGATCGACTACCGGATGTTGCGGCGGCTGTGCCGGGCGGAGCTGGCGGTGGCTGAGGGGGACGCCGGGCGGGCGTTGCGGGAGATCCGCGGTGGCCTCAGCGAACTGGACCAGGTTCGCGACCGGATGGGTGGGCTGGAGTTGTTGTCCGGGACCGCGTTGCATGGGCGGGAGCTGGCCGACCTGGCGGTACGGACCGTGCTGGGCAGCGCGAACCCGCGGCGGTTGTTCGAGTGGCTCGAACGCACGCGGGCGCAGACCTACCGGTACCAACCGCTTGCGGGGGTGGACAACCCGGAGCTGGCCGAGCGGATCGCCGAGGTGCGCAGCCTGACCGAGTCGATCCACCAGGCCCGGCACGATGGCCACCCCACGGCGGCGTTGCGCAGCCGCCGGGCGGATCGGTTGCGTGAGGCGAACCGGCTGGGCTGGTACTCCGGCGGCTGGGGCAAACCCCGGCCCGTTGTGGGCCTTGGCGAGGTGGGGGAGCAGCTCGGGGACCGGGCGTTGGTGAGTTTCGCGTCCTCTGAGGACTCGTTGGTCGCCGTCGTTGTGGTGGACGGCAACGTGCGGATGGTCGAGCTGGGATCGGCGGCGGAGGCGGCCGAACGGGCCCGGATGCTCAACGTGGACCTGAACGCGCTCGCCCCGGACCACCTGCCCAGCGGGCTGGTCGAGGTAATCTCGGCGTCCGCCCGGAAACAAGCGGATCTCGTTGACACACAACTGGTCCAGCCGCTCCAAGCGCTGATCGGCGACCGGGACCTGGTGATCGTGCCCACCGGCGGCCTCTACGCGGTCCCGTGGGGTGTGCTGCCGAGTTTGCAGGCGCGGCCAACGGTTGTGGCGCCGTCGGCGACCGCATGGTTTGCCGCGGAACGAACCCCGAACCGCCGAGGCCGGACCGTGCTCGTGCGCGGACCGGGCCTGCCCGCGGCCGTGGGCGAGATCGACAAACTGGCCATGCACCACAGCACCGCGACCTTGTTGGACGGCAGGCGAGCCACCGTCGCCGCCACCCTGAAAGCCCTCGATGGCGCCAAACTCGCGCACATCGCCGCGCACGGCGCCCACGAACCGGAGAACGCCTTGTTCTCCACCTTGGAACTCGCCGATGGCGCCTTGTACGCGCACGAGCTGGCCCGCCTCGACCGGCCGCCACAACACGTGGTGCTGGCCGCGTGCGAGTTGGCGCTCAACCGGATCCGGCCCGGCGACGAGGCCCTCGGGTTCGCAAGTGCCTTGCTGGCCAGCGGTTCGCGGACCGTCATCGCGCCCTTGAGCCGCGTCGGCGACCAGGCCTCAGCCGCCGCGATGGACGACTATCACCGAAGCCTGGCCGCCGGAGCGAAACCCGCCGTCGCCCTGGCCGACGCGATCGCCATCGACCCGCTGCGCCGCCCGTTCGTCTGCCTGGGCAGCGGCCATTCCTGACTCACCCGGCGATCCGCCGCCGGACGACGGCAACCACTCAGGAGGGATGGGGACTATTTGGCGTCGGAGTAGCGGTCCACCGTGGATAGGTCGAGGGGGAACTTGACGGGGGTGCCGGGGAAGACGAGGTGGGTGGTTTCCTCGGTGGCGGCGAGGAGTTCGGCGGTGACGGTCTCGGCTTGGTCGGCGGGGGTGTGGACCATGATCTCGTCGTGCTGGTAGAAGACAATTTCGGCTTTGGGGGCGGTTTCGGCGAGGCGGCGGCGGAGGGTGACCAGCAGGACCAGCGCCCAGTCGGCGGCGCTGGCCTGGACGACGAAGTTCCTGGTGAAGCGGCCCCATTCGCGCGATGCCTGGCGGGACTTCTGCAGGGACGACTCCTCGGTGGCGCCCATCAGTTCCAGGCGGCGTTCGCTCGGCCGCGGGCTGGTGCGGCCCAGGACGGAACGAACCATGAGGCCCTGTTCGCCGGCGGCCGCGGCCTGCTCGACGTGACCCACGGCTTGCGGGAAACGCTTGCGCAGCACGGCAAGCAGCGGGCCGGCGCCGCCGCTCGTGCCGCCGTACATGGCCGACAACATGGCGATCTTGGCGCGCCCGCGGTCCCCGTCGAACGAGTCGGCCGCCAACGACGCGTACAGGTCGATGTCGGCGGACACCTCGGCCAGCCGCCGGTCCTCGGACAACGCCGCCAGAATGCGCGGCTCCAGCTGGGCCGCGTCCGCGACCACCAGCGACCACCCCGGCAAAGCGCGGACGGCGGTCCGCAAAGCCTTGGGCAGCTGCAAAGCCGCGCCACCCCGGGTCGCCCACCGCCCAGAGACCACCCCACCCACAACGTACTCCGGCCGGAACCGTCCACCGTGGACCCACGAGTCGATCCACGTCCACCCATGGGCGGTCCACATCCGCGCGAGTTCCTTGTACTCCAGCAAAGGCTCGACCGCGGGGTGGTCGACCTCGCGCAACACCCAGGCCCGCGTCGAGGGGATCTCAATGCCCTGCCGGGCGAAGGCGCGCACGACGCTGGGCGGGCTGTCGGGGTTCAGTGCGTACCCGCCGAAGGCCGCGATGATCCGGTCCGCCAGCTCGGCGAGCTTGGCCGGGCGGGCGCCCGGCGCCGGTTTCGGCCCGAGCATGTCGACCAGCAGCGCGCGGTGCACCTCCTCGTTCCACGGCAGACCGTGGTACGTCATCTCGGCCGCCGCCAGCGCCCCGGCCGATTCGGCGGCGACGAGCAGGCGCATCCGGTCGATGGCGTCGATCCGCTGCAGCTGGTCCCGGTAGACCTCCTCGGCCTGGTCGAGCAGGACCAGCCGCTGGTCGGTCTCGAACAACGCGGGCTGGGCGTCGCGCGCGGGCGGCGGGCGGTCCGGCGGCTCCGGCGCGCGGTGCAGCCGGGCCCAGGCGGCGAGCGGGTTGCGCGGGGTGCCGTGCCGGCCGTCGTGGGCCAGCAGGATCCCCTCCGTGAGGGTGAGGTCGTGGCAGCGCGCGACCCGCACCCCGGCGTCCAGCAGCGCCGGGTAGAGCTCGTCGGTCGCCGGGAACACCCACCGCGGCTGGTGCTCGGCCTCGTAGGAGGCTATCCATCCGGCCAGGTCAGCGGTAGTGTGGTCAGAGATCCTTTCAGATGAGCCGGCATCGAGGACCCGCAGGCGCCCAGCGCCTTCGGGCTCCGGCGATACCAGCACGACCATGCCGCAGATTGTGCCCCCTGGGCCCGACAGTTACGGTCGAACTTAACTCGCCAGTAGGAACCGCCCCGACGACGCGGAGGTAGGCGTGCCCAACGTCCTGGAGACGCTGCAGAGCATCCGGATCCTGCACCGAGCGGGGCTGGTACCGGTTCCGAGACTGGACGAGGGCGTCCGGGCGCTGCTCTACATCCGCCAGATCGGCCCGGTCGCGGGCGCGGTGCGGATGTCCGCCCGGCGCGACCCGCACCGGCCCGGCCTGGTCGACGACCGCGGCCCACTCACGTTCGGCCAGCTCGAACACCGGTCGAACGCGCTGGCCCGGGCCTGGGCCGAGCGCGGGTACGGCGAGGGCTCGGTGATCGGCGTGCTCTGCCGCGACCACCGTGGCCTGGTCGAGGCGATGCTCGCCGCGGGCAAGCTCGGCGCGCGGCTGCTGCTGATGAACACCGGCTTCGCCAAACCGCAGTTCGTCGACGTGGTCAAGCGCGAGCAGGTGTCCGCGCTGGTCTACGACGAGGAGTTCACCGACCTGCTGTCCGAAGTGGACCTCCCACGTTACCTGGCCTGGGTCCAGGACGGTTCGACCGGCGGTGCTGTCCCGACGCTCGAGGAGCTGATCGCCGGCACCGACGACCGGCGCACACCGGTGCCCGGCAAGCCCGGCGGCCTGGTCCTGCTGACCAGCGGTACCACCGGGACGCCGAAAGGCGCGCCGCGGCAGATCAAGTCCGGGCTGTCGGCGGCCCAGTTCCTCGACCGGATCCCGTTGCGCACCGGGGAATGCACGGCGCTCGCCGCGCCGATGTTCCACGGCACCGGGCTTTCCCAGTTCATCCTGGCTTTCGCGCTGGGCTGCACGGTGGCGGTGCGGCGGAAGTTCGACCCCGAGGCCACCCTGAAAATGGTGCAGGACAACAAGGCCACCGAGCTCGTCCTCGTTCCCACCATGCTGCGACGGATCCTGGACCTCGGCGACGAGGTCATCGCCCGCTACGACACCAGTTCGCTGCGGATCATCTTCTCCGCGGGCTCGGCGCTGTCGCCCGAACTGGGCAACCGGGCGACCAAAGTGTTCGGTGACGTCGTCTACAACCTTTACGGCTCAACCGAAGTAGCCGTCGCCGCGGTCGCGACCCCGGAGGACTGGCGGGCGGCGCCGGGGACGGTCGGCAAAGTCCCCTGCGGATGCCGCGTGAACCTGTACGACGAACACGGCGGTCAGATCACCGAACCGGGCGTGACCGGCCGCGTGTTCGCGGGCAGCGACCTGGCGTTCGGCGGGTACACCGACGGGCGGCACAAGGAGATCATCGACGGCCTGCTGTCCACAGGGGACATCGGCCACTTCGACACCGAGGGCAGGTTGTTCATCGACGGCCGGGACGACGAGATGATCGTGTCCGGCGGCGAGAACGTCTTCCCCGTGGAGGTGGAGAACCTGCTCGCCGAGCACCCGGGAGTCGTTGAGGCGGCGGTGATCGGCGTGCCCGACCCGGAGTTCGGCCAGCGGCTGCGGGCTTTTGTCGTCCGCCGCGACGGGATCGAACTCGCCGAGGACGACCTCAGGACCCACGTGCGGGCCAACCTGGCCAGGTACAAAGTGCCCCGGGATGTCCGGTTCCTGGATGCGCTCCCACGCAACGCGACCGGCAAACTCCTGCGCAACCGCCTGGCCGAAATGGACTGATTGCCTCACTCCCACTCAATACCGAATAGGCCGGGCCCGAAATCGATGGCCACGGCGTGCACACTGCGCCGGGTGTCGAGGCTGAGGTTGCGCATGCGCGGGTGTTTCTGGCCGGTGGGGCGGGCGAACTGCTGGCAGCGGGCCGGAACGTTTGCGGAATTGAAGTGGATCTCCAGGAGATACTCCCGGATCGGCCGCCGGAACTCGCGCCAGTGGGTGCGGTTGCACGTCGGATAGGGCGGGCCGGCATTCTCCAGTTCGTACTCGATGAGGTATGTCTCACCGCGCCGAATGGGCTGGTCGAACATGAGCTCGGCGACCATCAGGCCATTGTCGCTGTCGATCTGCTGGCGGCCGAGATGGCAGTTGCGCACGGCGGTGAGCGCTGGTGTGCCCGCCGCCGGGTCATCGGAGTTGTAGATCAGCAGCCACCGGTCCGGGCCGTCGGTGCGGGCCTCGAACACCGCGCGGGTGGTGATCGTGCGCTGGCCGCCGTCGTCGCCGAGCTGGCAGCGGTCGTGCAGGCCCACCAACGTGAGTTGCTGTTCCTGGTCGAGCGCGTTGGGGGTGCCGAGGGCGGTGAGGAGTCCTAAGAGGACATCGCGCTGGAAGCGCACGGTCTCGGCGGGCCGCGACGTGGTGGCGGCGGCGACCTGTTTGCCGCGCGGGCGCGGCGGCGGGAGCAGCGCGAGCAGCGAACCGGAGGGAAGTTTGAGGATCGCTTCCAGTTCCGCCAGCGCGGTCAGCGAGTCGTTGCGTTCCGGCTGGCGCTTACCGGACTGCCAATAGGACAGTGCCGCAATGCTGACCGGAGTGCCACGCGCGCGTAACCTCGCTTGTATTCGGTCGAGGCTGAGCCCGCTGGACCGAATGGCCGAGCGTAAGGCTTCGGCGAACTGTGAGTCGCCGTGTGCGTTTTCGATATGGCCCCGTGCAGAGTTCCCCGACATGTGCTGACCGACCGACTTAGTGCGATGCTTTTGACCCCTGACCCAGACCCGAAAGAGGGTAGCAGTAACCCTCGGCGTGTCGTCAGGTTCGCAACGACCATAATCGACAACCGTTCGGCCCATGAACACTACGCCGAACGGCCCAACACTGGTAATGGGAAACCTGGAGGTGCGGGTGCGACGCAACATCCTGATCACCGGTGCGAGCTCCGGTCTCGGCGCGGAGATGGCCAGGCAGTTCGCGGCCAAGGGCCGCAACCTGGCGTTGTGCGCGCGCCGCGCGGACCGGCTCGACCAGTTGCGCGCCGCGCTGCTGGACGCCTACCCGGAGATCACGGTCTCGGTCCGGCCGCTGGACGTCGACGACCACGACGCGGTTTTCCGGGTGTTCCACCAGTTCTCCGACGAGCTCGGCACGATCGACCGGGTGGTCGTCAACGCGGGCATCGGCGACGGCAAACCCATCGGCACCGGCGGTTTCGCCGTCAACACCCGGGTCGCGCAGACCAACTTCATGTCCGCGCTGGCCCAGTGCGAGGCCGCGATGGAGATCTTCCGCGCGCAGAACTCCGGTCACCTCGTGGTGATCTCCTCGCTCACCGCGCTGCGCGGCTTCCGCGGCGGGGCGGCGGTGTACGCGGCCACCAAGGCCGGGATCTCCTCGCTGGCCGAGGGAATCCGGGGCGACATGCTGCGCAGGCCGATCAGCGTGACCACCATCCAGCCGGGGTTCATCCGCACCGAGATGAACGAGAAGGCCGGGTATCCGATGATGGCCGGGGTCGAACAGGGGGTCCGCTCGATCGTGCACGCGATCGAGCGTGAAAAGGCAGTGGCCAACGTGCCCCGATGGCCGTGGAGTGTGATCGGCGTCGCCATGAAGGTCACGCCCTTGCGGCTGTTGGCTAAGTTCACCTGATGGCGCTCGTCTATCTGGTCCGGCACGGTCAGGCGTCCTTCGGCGCGGACGACTACGACGTCCTCTCGCCGGCGGGACACCTGCAGGGCAAGATCGTGGGCGACGAGCTGCGCCGCCGTGGTGTGCGGCCGGACCAGGTGTGGAGCGGAACCCTGTCGCGGCAACGAGAGACGGCCGTTGCGGCCGGGTTCGGCGCGCCCGGCGAGGACGCCAGGTGGAACGAGTTCGACCACATCGGCCTGGTGCGTGAGTTCGGTGCCGCCCAACAGGATGCGCGCGATCCGCGGGCCTTCCAGATCGCCCTGGATGCCGCCCTGCGGGACTGGACCGGCGGGGACGGGTTCCGGGCGTTCAGCGGGAACGTCAACGCGGCTCTGGACGAGCTGCTAGCCGGTCTGGGCAAGGGCGGGACCGCGCTGGTTTTCACCTCAGGCGGTGTGATCGGGGCGGTCTGCACCCGGCTGCTCGGCCTGGACGGCGCCGGTTTCGTCGCGGTCAACCGGGTCTCGGTGAACGCCGGGATAACGAAGATCGTCAGCGGCCGGTCCGGCACCAGTCTCGTGTCCTACAACGACCACGCCCACTTCGAGGGCGAGCACCGGGAGCTGTTGACCTACCGGTAAAGCGGCCCGGGGAACAGGTACTGCGTGGCCGGGATGGCGCCGCTGCGCGCCCACGCGGTGAAGAACCCGGTCAAGTCCACACCGGACTCCTGGCAGGCCAGCCGTTCGAAGTCGCCCAAGGACAACGGAGCGAACTGCTGGTTGGCCACCACGAACTGGAGCGTGCGGAAGAAGGGCTCGTCGCCGACCGTGCGGCGCAATGCGTGCAGCATCAACGGCCCGACCGCGCCGGAGTCCTGCCAGACGCCGTCCTGCCCGACCGCGGCCCGGTACTCGGTGTCCAGGTCGCTGCCCTCGGTCGCTTCCCGCCACAGCCAGTCCGCGTACGCGGCTAAGCACTCCTTCACGAGAGGATCGTGCAGGGCGAAAGTTAAGAACTTGTCAGGAAGGTCATTTCTCGGCCGCGGCGATCAACAGGTCCACGATCTTGACGGCCTTGTCGGTGGCCGGGGGTGCGCCGGTGATCATGTCGCTCCACACGAACGACTCGCACACCCGCACGATCACGTAGGCGAAGTCGGTCACGTCGATGTCGTCGCGCAGCTCGATCTCGGCGCGCAGGAAGTCCGAGGTCCACTCGATCAGCCGTGCCTGCACCACGCTCTGCTTGGAGGTGATGATCCGCAGCGCGTACTCCGCGTCCTCGGCGACGAACTTCTGCAGCGCCTCGAAGCTGCGGATGCTCGCCAGTGACTTCTCCAGCACGCGGGTCATCAGCGCCCGGCCGGTGCCGCGGGAGCGGGCCCTGGTCTCGTTGAGCGCCCGCTCGTTGAGCGACCAGATCACCTCGCCGAGCAGCTGCTCGCGGCTGCCGCACCAGCGGTACAGCGTGGCCCGGCTGACCCCGAGCTCGGCGGCCAGCTGCTGCATGTCCACCCGGCGCCCGGCGAGGAACCAGGACTTGGCCATGCGGAACGCGTCGATGGGCGCGGACTTCGGCGCCGGTGACGGTCCGCGCAGCGCGCGGGTCAGCGGGGTTGTCGACATGTTGCCACCATACCGTGTTGCATTCTCAAGACATATCCACTCGTTGACCTCAAGTGAGTCAGAGTGTCAAAATGTCTCATGGACTTCCGTGACACCGCTGAGGAGGCGGCGTTCCGAGCGAAGCTGCGCGACTGGTACGCGGGCAACTTCGACGCCGAGAAGATGCCGGCCGCCGGCCGCCCGGACGTGGGCTTCCTGCGCGAGTGGAGCCGCCGGCTCTACGACGGCGGCTACATCGGCCTCACCTGGCCCAAGGAGTATGGCGGGCAGGGCCTTTCGCCCAGCTACCAGGCCATCTACTTCGAGGAGATGGTCCGGGCGCAGGCACCCGAGCACATCGGGGTGATCGGCCTGAACATGGCCGGCCCGACGATCATCGCGTGGGGCACGCACGAGCAGAAGGAACGCCACCTGGCCAAGCTGCTGTCCGGCGAGGAGATCTGGTGCCAGGGCTTCTCCGAGCCCGGCAGCGGTTCGGACCTCGCGGGCGCCCGCACGACGGCCGTGCTGGACGGCGACCACTGGGTGGTCAACGGGCAGAAGGTGTGGTCGTCGTACGCGCACATCGCCGACTGGTGCATCCTCGTGGTGCGCACCGACGCGTCCGCCGAGAAGCACGCGGGCCTGTCGTACCTGCTGGTGGACATGCACTCGCCGGGCGTGGAAGTGCGGCCGCTCAAGCAGATCACCGGTGACCCGGAGTTCAACGAGATCTTCTTCACCGACGTGCGCGTGCCCAAGGAGTCAATCCTGGGCAAGCCCGGGGACGGCTGGAAGGTCGCCATGACGACGTTGCTGCACGAGCGCGGCACCATGGCCTTCGCGCTCGTCGCCCAGCTGCGCCAGCACTTCACCAGGCTCGTCGAGCTGGCCAGGCAGCCCGCGCCGGACGGCAGCGTCCCGGCGAACGACCCGGTCGTGCGGGACGCCATCGCGCGCGAGTGGGTCGAGCTGCAGTCGTTGGCGTTCACCAACTACCGCACGCTGACCACGTTGCTCACCAAGGGACAGCCCGGTCCGGAGAGCTCGGTCGTCAAACTCGTGTGGAGCGAGGCGAACCAGCGGCTGACCAAGCTCGCCCGCAGCCTGCAGGGCCTGTCCGGGATGCTGGACGACGAGGGCGGCGTCTGGGACGGCTACTGGCAGTACCGCCAGCTTCGCAGCCGTGGCAACACCATCGAGGCCGGAACCTCGGAGATCCTTCGTAACATCGTCGCCGAGCGTGTCCTCGGTCTTCCTAGGAGCCGTTGATGGACTTCGCATTCTCGGCCGAACAGGACATGCTGCGGGTCGCCGCCAAGGAGTTCCTGGCCGAACAGTTCCCGCTGGACGGCGTACCGGCCATTGTGGACGGTGAGCCGGGCTGGCAGCCGGACAGCTGGAAGCAGCTCGCCGAGCTGGGCTGGACCGACCCGGACCTGACCCTGCTGGACCACACCGTGCTGTTCGAGGAGACCGGCGCGGCCCTGCTGCCCGGCCCGTTCTTCGCGACGGTCGCGTTGGCGTGGCCGGCGTTCGACGACGAGCTGAAGACCCAGGTGTCGAACGGTGACCTGCGGGTGTCCTTGGCGTGGGCCGAAAACGGCCGCCCGCAGGACCTCCGGCATGCCGACTACACGACCACCGTCGCCGCCGATGGGCGTGTGACCGGCACGAAGGTCCTGGTTCCGGACGCGGCCGCGACCGATGCGCTCGTGGTCGTCGTGGACGGCGGCGCGCTTCGGCTGGTTCGTACCGCGGACGCCGATGTGCGGGCATTGTCCACTTCGGACCGTTCGCGCCGGCTGTACGAGGTGTCCTTCGACAACGCGCCTTCCCGCGCGCTCAACGGTTCCTTGGCCGACATCGAGAACCGCGCGATGGTCCTGGCCGCCGCGGAGGCGCTGGGCGTCGGCCGCCGCGCACTCGAGGACGGCATCGCGCACGCCTCCACCCGCGCCCAGTTCGGCAAGGTCATCGGCACCTACCAGGCCGTGTCGAACCAGCTCGTGGACGCCTACGCGGCGGTCGAGCTGGCCCGTTCGCTGACGTACTGGGCCGCGTGGAGCGTCCAGGAGGGCGACGGCGACGCCGAGGTCGCCTGCGCCGCCGCCAAGTCCGCCGCCACCGAGGCCGCGGTCACCGCGTGTGAGCACGTCATCCAGGTGCTCGGCGGGGTCGGCATGACCTGGGAGCACATCCTGCACCGGCTGTACAAGCGCGCCCAGTGGCTGGAGTCGTTCGGCTCCGGCACCCGGGCCCTGCGTGCCCGGATCGCCGACGCCGTGATCGGCTGACGTCCCGGGAAGGCTTCCCGGGTGCCCTGGGTGCGCGGTACCTGTCCGCCGGGGCACCCGGGCGGCCATCCTGATCAGGTCACACGAGTACGGCCTGGTCAGGAGGATGGCGATGAGCGGATCGGTCGCCGAGGAAGTCGCCCTGCTGAGTCACGACGTCGCCGCGGTGTTCAACGACCTCGGCGTGCTGATGGCCGTGCGCGGCCACGTCGAGGAGGCCGAGCGGTTCTACCGCCGGTCGCTGGAGATCAGTCGCAGGCTGCATGCCGCAGACGCCCCCGAAATCGCCCTGACCAGCAGGAACCTCGCCGTTCTGCCCACCAGCTGAGGGCGGGCTTCGGCGTATTGGGGGTCGTCGAAGCCCGCACGTGCCGGGAGTGCTGCCATCATGATGTCCGTAGGACGTTGACTGGCAGGGAGCCCGAACCAATGCACGGCGATGCTCGACCCGGTAGCTGACGCGCGCCGCCGCCTCGGCATGGCCCGGCGGTTCGCCGAGGACGGCCGGGCCGATGACGCGGTCGCGATCGCGGAGACCGCGGTCGCGGTGATCGAGCAGGCCCGGCCCGAGGGGCACCCGGACATCGCGGCCACCTGCATCGAGCTGAGCATGCTGCACGAGGGCCTGTCCCAGTACGACAAGGCCGAGAAGTACGCGCGCAAGGCGATCGTGGTCACCGAGGAGTACTCGTCCGCGGACGAGCGGCAGGTCCGGCTGCGGGTCGGCGCGCTGGGCTGCCTGGCCACCGTCGAGCGGATCCGGGACCGGCTGGGCAGCGCCGAGGTGCTCTACAACTCGGCGCTGGAGATGGCCGCCAAGAGCCCGTGGCCGTCCCCGGCCGAGCAGGTCGGCCTGATGTGCGGGCTGGGCGTGGTCTACCAGTTCGGCGGCAAGCTCGGCGAGGCCGAGCGGCTGTTCCAGCAGGCAGTGACCCTCGCCGGCAACGACCGGGGGGTGATCGCCGCGAACGCTTGGCACCACCTGGCCGAGCTGGACCTGTTACGCGGCCAGTTCGTCGCCGGCGAGTCGCACGCGGCCCGGGCCCTGGGCATGCGGGAGAACGCGCTCGGGCCCAACCATCCGGCGGTGGCGCGCGACCGGGTGCTGCTGGCCGCGATCCTCACCAGGCTGGGCAAACTGGACATCGCCGAGAAGCTGTTCCGCCGCTCGATCGCGACCCTCGAGCGGATCCTGCCCGAGTACCACTACGACCTGGCCGTGGCCTGCCAGGAGTTCGGCATGCTGATGGCCGCGCGCGGCAACGTCGCCGCCGCCGGCCGGCTCACCCAGCGGTGCCTGGACATCAAGACCAAGCTGCTGGGCCGCAACCATCCCGAGGTCGCCCAGGCCCTGGAGACGTTGGCCCTCTTCAACTGAAGGTGAGCACCGCCTCGGCGATCCCGCGCAGGTCCGCCACGCGTTGGGCTTCCGGTTCGAGCGCTTTGCGGGCGCCCGGATCGATCGGGGTGAACTCGGTGACCTTGATCTCCAGCTTCTTCTTGCCGGTGGCCTTGGTCCGCCAGATCCCGGCCACGTCGCCGTCGATCAGCACCGCGCCCGGCTGCCCGATCACCGGCCACATCTCCTTGTGCCGCGCCTTGTCCGGGACCAGCAGCAGCTTGTTCCGCTCCTGCAGGAACGGGTCCGACGTGGACAGCAGCAGGGCCCGGGGCGGCTCAGGGGGATCGAGCAGCAGGTCCATTTCGGACTCGGGCAGCCAGGACCTGCGGCCGTCGACGTCCACTTCGGTCAGGCCGGCCGCGGGCCAGACCTGTTTGATCTCGGTCTGGGTGGTGGTCAGCCAGGCGGCGACGTCGCCGACGCCGGCCGGTCCGACGAACCGGAGGAACTCGGTGATCAGCTCGTCCGTTCCTTCCTGTTCCTCCGGAATGCCCGGCCAGTTCTTGATCGGCACCAGCACCGGCGGCGACGAGTCGAGGTCCAGCCGCAGGCCCGCGGGCAGGGCGGCGAGGCGGAACAGCGACTCGAAGACGTGCTCGGCGTCGCAGCCCCGGCAGTAGCTGACCAGGGCTTTCGGCACCGCCTTGGAGACCGCCGTGCTGGCCGCGCCCTTGACCGTGGGCTTCTTGATCACCTTCCGGAACGCCTGGGCGGTCGCGCGCAGCGCCTCGGTGGCGGTGATCCCGGACTTCTGCATGACCGAGCGCTGCCAGGCGACCTTGCCCAGCGCGTCGCGTTCGCTGTGCGGCCACAACGCGGCGGCCATCCTGGGCAGGTCCTCGGGGTGGTGCAGGAACGGCGAGGCCCGCAGCGTCCACGCGCGGACCAGCGTGTGATCGTCCACGTCGGCCTCGGTGCGCACGGCGAACGACTGGCGCGCCGACCCCACCGGCGTGTCCTGCACGCCGATCGCGAGCACCTCCAGGTCGTCGACCGGGGTCCTGCCGCGGTGCAGGCCCTGGCGGGCGATCCGGTAGGCCAGCACCTGTTCACGGTCCACGGTTGCGGTCACGGCGATCATCCTGGCACTCCTACCTGTCAGGTCGTGTCAGGTTCTTCCGGGTGAACCGGGTCGCCGCGGTGGTGCGGTGGCCGGTACGTTGCGAAGACCGGCAGCCGCCGCTGGGGCACCACTACCTAATACGGGTGGTGCCGCGCGCGAATGTGGGGATCGGTTACCCATGTTCCCGCGCAAGCCCGCTGCCAGCCTGTTTGTCGTGAGCCAAGCCATTTCGCACCGCGACAACGGGATCAACTCCGGACCATGGTGGACCGGCGCGCTGACCGCCGCCGAACGCCGCTGGACCGTCCAGGGCCGCCCGCGCTGGGCGGAGCTCGTCGACCAGGCCGTCGCCACCGGGCCGGTCAGCGCCGAGGGCGCGGTGCCGGCCGAGTGGCCGGACGCGTTCGCCTGGGTCTTCCGGCCGCTGCTGCGCATCGCGCGCGCCCGGGTGGCCAACGCCGCGCTCGATGGCAAGGTCGACGCCGAGGCCGTGCTCGCCGGGTTCGACCGGCAGCTGGGCCGGCGGCTGGCCGGGCTCGCCGCCCGCACCCTCGTGCTGGAGCTGAACGTCGAGCGGGTCTCCGGGCGGCTGGCCGGGCACACCGCCGAGGAGCGGTTCGCCGATTTCATCCGGTCGCAGGCCGGTTCGGACCGGCTCACGCAGCTGTTCGCCGAGTACCCGGTGCTCGCCCGCCTGCTCGGCCAGGCCTGTGCGTTCGGCGCGGACGCCATGGTGGAGCTGCTCGAGCGGTTCACCGCTGACCGAGAGCTGATCGTGGCGCGGCTGCTGGGCGGCATGGACCCAGGTGACCTGGTGGAGATCCACACCGGCACGGGGGACACCCACCAGCGTGGGCGTTCGGTCGCGATCCTGCGGTTCGCCGACGGCCGCCGGGTCGTCTACAAGCCACGGTCGCTGGACCTGCACCGCCACTTCGGTGGCCTGGTGAGCTGGCTCAACACCAAGGTTCTCGGCCTTGGACTGCGCAGCGTCGACTCGGTCACGCGCACCGGCTACGGCTGGCTCGAGTTCGTTGAGCACCGTCCGTGCAGCCAGGTTGCCGAGGTTGACCGTTTCTACCGTCGTCAGGGAGCACTGCTGGCACTCCTGTATGCCATCGACGCTGCTGACATTCACTACGAGAACCTGATCGCCTGTGGTGACCAGCCGGTGCTCGTCGACGTGGAGACCCTGTTCCACCCGATGCTGGAGCAGCCGACCGCGACCGGGCCCGACCCCGCTGCCCGTGTGCTGGCGTCGTCCGTGCACCGCATGGCGTTGCTGCCGCAGATGCTGCTCGGGGAGTACGGCGCTGTGGACATCTCCGCGCTCGGTGGTGACCGTGGCGAGTACCCGGACGACGGGGTCGCGTGGGACGGCGTAGGCACCGACGTGATGCGTCTGGTGCGTCGTCGCGCCGAGTTCCGTGGTGCTGTTAACCGTCCCCGTCTGGGTGCTTTGGACGTCGAGCCCGCTGAGTACCGCGCGGCCATGCTGGGTGGGTTCCGTGAGGGCTACGACGCCATCGTGCGGCACCGGTCCGAGCTGATCGGCCTGCTCACCGCATGCACCAACGACGAGATCCGGATCGTGGTGCGGCCCAGCCAGACATACGCGACGCTGCTCGACGAGTCGACGCACCCCGACGTGCTGCGCGACGCCGTTCAACGGGAGCGTGTGTTCGACGCGTTGACCCTGGACTCCGCGTGCGACCTGGCCCGGCAGCGGCTGATCCCCAGCGAGCTGGCCGACCTGTGGGCCGGCGACCTGCCGATGTTCACGAGCAAGCCCGGGTCCCGCGACCTGCTGGCCGCGGACGGCGAATGCCTGCCTGACCTGCTGGAAGGCCCCGGTCTGGCGACGGTCGTGCTGAAGATCGCCGCCATGGACGAGGTCGACCGTTACGACCAGGAGTGGTTGATCTCCGCGGCGCTGGCCACCCGCGCCAATCCGCTGGAGCACCGCACTGGTGAGACCCGCCCGCGTGCTGGCACAGCTGCTGTGCCCGACCCACAGCGTCTGCTGTCAGCCGCGTGCGGCATCGCCGACGAGATCGGCGCCCGCGCCATGCACGGCGATGGCCGCGCGAACTGGCTGGGGCTGGAGCCGATCATCGACAAGCACTGGGCCGTGCTGCCCATGGGTGCCGGTCTGGCCCACGGGTACTGCGGTGTCGCGTTGTACCTCGCGCAGCTTGCTGAGCTGACCGGCGTGCAACGGTATGCCGAGCTGGCCCGTGACGCCGTACGGCCCGTGCCGCGGCTGATCGACCAGCTGATCACCGAGCCCGAGCTGGGTGTGACCATCGGCTGCGGTGGCACGCACGGCCTCGGCGGCATCAGCTACGCCATCGCCCGCCTCGGCAACCTCCTGGACGACCCGGAGATCCGCAGCTGGCTGCCCGCCGTCGTCGACCTGACCCGTGCGGCCACCGACGACGAGCTCGCCTGTTTCGCCGCCGGGAGCGCCGGTGGCCTCGCCGCGATGCTGGCGGTGCATACCGAAACGGGACTGCCCGCAGCCGGTCGCCTGGCCTGGGACTTCGCCGACCGCCTGGTCGAGCAGGCGCACACCGTCCCGTGCACCTGCCTGGACACCCCCAGCTCCGGCTTCGCCCACGGGCACACCGGCATCGGCTGGGCCCTGATGCGGTTCGCGCAGACCGGCGCCGGCGAGCCCTACGCCGAGGTCGGCCAGGCCATCCTCGACGCCGAAGTGCCCGACAGCGCCGATCTCAGCTGGTGCAGCGGCCTTTCCGGGTTCGCCATGGCCCGCCGCGACACCCCCGCGGACTGGGTCTCGACCCTCGCCGACCACAGCCCCATCCGCGACATGAGCCTGTGCCACGGCGAACTGGGCGTCACCGAAGCCCTGATGAACCTCGCCCAGCGCGGCGGCCACCCCCACGCCGCCATGGCCGCTACCCGCCACGCCGGCCTCCTGCTCGGCGCCATCGACCGCGGCGGCGTCCGCTGCGGCACCCCCCACGGCGTCGTTTCCGCCGGCCTGCTCAACGGCCTCGCCGGCATCGGCTACGGCCTGCTCCGCCTCGGCTTCCCCCACCGAGTCCCCTCCGTCCTCCTCCTCGAACCTGCCCCCTGAGCAGAACCCGCACGAGGGGACCGCCCCCAGGAACCACCGCACCTCCTGGGAGCCAACACCCCACAGATAACCGCTCACCAGGAAGAAGACCGCGATGACCTCCCCCACCACGCCTGTCTTCGGCTCCCCCACCCACCCCGCCGGCCAGATCGTCATCTCCGCCCCGCGAAACGTGACCTCGCGCGCCAGCGCCCTCGTCGGCTACCGCCTTGACATGCTCCAATGCCTCACAACGATCACTCGGGCGCAGGTTTCCGGCGTAGGGTGGTCCGACGTCGCACGCTAGCTCGAAACGAGATCTTCGACTGCCTGCTCTTCAACCAAACGGTGGATTATAGGTACTGTCCGGCCATGTGGTCCCGCTCCCCGCTCGTGATCGGCCGCGACCGTGAGGTGGCCGAGCTGACGAGGGCGATTGATGCCGCACGCGCTTCGCGCGGTGGCACAGTCTTCCTCGTCGGCGAGCCTGGGATCGGAAAGTCCCGGCTCGCCAGCGAGGCCGCCGGCATCGCCTTCAGCGCAGGTGTCCGGGTGCTGCGTGGGCGAGGCAGCACGATCGGACCGATCGTCCCGTTTCGCCCATTGACCGAGGCTCTGCTCGGGCTGTTCCGCAGCGGTAAGCCACCCGACGACCCCGCACTGGGGCCCTACCTGCCGATCCTTGGCCGGCTCATCCCGGATCTACAGCAGTCCGGCACGTCCGGCGGCGACTCCCTTATCGTGCTCGGCGAGGCGGTGTTGCGCCTGGTCGCTGTCGCCGGCCGGCCGGACGGCTGCCTGCTGGTGCTGGAGGACCTCCAGCATGCGGACGCCGAGACTCTCGCGATTGTGGAGTACCTGGTCGACAACGTGACGGATCTGCCGGTGCTGCTCCTGATCACCACTCGCAACGAGGCATGCGCGGCGCTCGACCTGGCACGGTCGGCCGCTCAGCGCCACGCCGCGACCACGATCCAGCTCAACCGGCTGTCCATGGACGACGTGACCAGGCTGGCCGCTTCCTGTCTGGAGGCGACCCCTGAGGACCTGCCCTCGGAGGTCGTGCGCCAGCTCGCCGAGGACAGCGCCGGCATCCCGTTCATCGTCGAGGAGCTGCTGCACCAGCTGATCAGCGACGGTGTCCTCACCCAGGGCGGCGGCAGCTGGCATGTCGTCGGCCAGTTGCGCGCCGGCGTGCCGGAGACGGTGACACGAGGTGTGGCCGACCGCGCCGAGCAGCTCGGGACACAGGCGAGCATGCTGCTGTCAGTCGCGGCCGTGCTCGGTGACCGGTTCCCGCTGTCCGTAGTGCGCCGCGTGACCGCCCTCGAAGAACGCGCCATGCTCTCGCACCTGAGAGCGGCGGTCGCCGCCCAGCTCGTGGCTCCAGATGAGGCGGCGGCCGACTGGTATGCGTTCCGGCATCCGTTGACGGCGGAAGCGCTCAGAAAGGCGCTGACGCCCGCCGACCGTGCCGACTACTCCAAACGTGCCGCCGTCGCTGTGCAGACTCTGCACCCCGGCCTGCCCGGCGAGTGGTGTCAACTGGTCGCGACTTTGTATGCGGACGCGGGCGAGACAGAGTCCGCAGCCAATTTGTACGCCGAGGCCGGCCGCCGGGCGCTGGATGACGGGGCCTCGGAGTCGTCGGTCAAGCTGCTCGACCGGGCCAACGAACTGCTGCAAGGTACCGAGAGCACCGAGACCAAGGTCGAGGTCCTGCAAACCTTGCTGTACGCGCTGGCCGAGGCCGGCGAGATCGAACGTGCTCGCACGCTGGTCGACACCCTTGACTCGATGGATGGCGTGACCCTGGCGGCGGTTCCCCGTGCGAAGATCCATTACCGGATGGCACAGGTGTACAACGTGGCCGGGCTGTGGACGGAGGGCATGCTGCAGGTCGAGGCGGCCAGAGCGGCCCTGGGACCGGATGCTGACCCTGAACACGTCGCGCCCATTGACGCCGTAGCGGCCAACCTCGTCTGGCAGGGCGGTGCCCAGAACCGGTCCGCGCAGGCCGAGGCACTCGCCAGACGCGCGATCGCCGCGGCTCAGCCCACGAACCTGGCGACTGTGCTGTGCGAGGCGTGGCAGCTTGTGGGCGACATCGCGCGTGAGCGGAGCATGGAGGAGTCGACGGCCTGCTTCGAACGCGCGCGGGCGTTGGCCGAGGAGCATCGGTTGCCGATCTGGCGCGTTTACGCGCTTGTGCTGCTCGCGGGGAACGACTGGCTGTCGACCGGGTCCATCGAGGGCATGCAGCGCACGATCGCGGAGGCCCAGCGAGTCGGCGCTGTCACGGTCGGCTACACGATTCGGGGCAACCTGGCCATCGACGCGGTCCTGCGCGGTGATTTCCTGTCGGCTCAGCAGATGATCGACGAAGGCAAGCACGACCTGATCCGGCTTCGGCTGCGCCCACAGATCCGCTACCTGCACATGGTTCAGGCGACGCTCGCGGCGCACATGGGCAGGCGCGCGGAGATGGAGAAGGCGCTCGGCGAGTTCGCCGAGTGGGAGGACGAAAACGCCCAGGAACTGCCCTTGACCCTGGGCTTTGCCCGCACCTTCTGCGCACTGCTCGAGGAGAACCGGGTCCTGGCCAGGGATGAACTGCTCAAGATGCTGGTGATCACCGAGGACGTGCCCACGAGCTATCACCTGGCCGGACGACATGGTCTGTACCTGTTGCTGTCGGTACTCGACGGTCATGCCGGCTGGGCCGAGTACCAGCGAACCGCATCGACGGTGCAGAGCGCGATGAGATGGAACCGCCAGTTCGTGGGTCTCGCCAGGGCTGTACTTCTTGGTCGCGACGGCCGGTGTGACGAGGCCGCGGCTGCGGCCCTCTCTGCCTACGAGGACTCCTCGGTGTATCCGATGGCGAGCCACCTCGGTCTGCGCCTGGTGGCGGAGGCCGCCGTCGCCGACAAATGGGGCGATCCGGTCACCTGGCTCAGACGTGCCGAGGAGTACTTCCATCAGCTGTCGGTGGTTCCGGTGGCAAGTGCCTGTCGTTCATTACTGCGGCACGCGGGTGCGCCGATCCGGCAGCGACGAGCGGGGACCGACGAGGTGCCGGACGGGCTGCGTGCCATCGGGGTGACCGTCCGCGAGCACGAAGTGCTCCAGTTGATGGTTGAGCGGTTGACGAACAAGGCGATCGCGAACCGGCTGCATATCTCGCCGAGAACGGTGGAGAAGCACGTGGCGAGCCTGATCCTCAAGGCCGAGGTGGCCGATCGGGTGGAGCTGAGCGAATTCGCTGCGTCGGCCTACGCTAACGGGCAGTAGGCTTCGTCCCCCGTGTGCTGACAAGCATCGGGGGTGCTGTGGAGTTCCGGGTTCTTGGTGCGCTCGAAGTGGTGGGCGGCGGGTTGCCGTTACGGCGAAGCGATCGCGGGCGTTGCTAGCGGTGCTTCTGGTGCGGGCCAATCGGGTTGTGCCGGTCGATGAGCTGGTTGAGGCGGTGTGGGGCGCGGCGGTTCCGGCGTATCCGAAGGCGGCGCTGCAGACGTGTGTGACACGGCTTCGTGCGGTGCTGGGTGGCTCCAGCGCTTGTCGAGCGCAGGCTGGCGACGTTGGAGCGGCTGTTCGACCTCGACCTGGCCGCGGGACGGTACGACGTACTGGAGTTACGTGCTCTGACGGTCAAATACCCTGTGCAGGAACGGTTCTGGGCACAACTGATGATCGCCTTGCATCGATCCGGCCGCCAAGCTGAGGCGTTCACGGCATATTCGGACATCCGGCGGAGACTCGTCGACGAACTGGGTGTGGAGCCGGGAACAGAGCTGCGGCGGGCACACAAGTCGGTCCTCGCCGGAGCTGAGGAGGAGACCGTGGGCTGGCCGGTGCATTGCCAGCTTCCGCTGGATGTCAACGACTTCACCGGCCGACACGACGAGCTCGCTGGTCTGCTGGATGCGGTGAACCATCGTCCTGTCGTCACAATCAGCGGCCCACCGGGGATCGGGAAGTCCGCCTTGGCGATCCACGCCGCCCACCGCCTCGCCGCGAACTATCCGGACGGGCAATGGTTCGTACGGCTGGCCGACGCGAGCCCGAACCGGCGTCCGGCCGCCGACCTGCTCGTGGAGCTGCTCAGAACCGCAGGGGTGGCACCGCAAGGGATTCCTGCGGACCTCGAACAACGTGCGGCCCTGCTGCGATCTCGCCTCGCTGAGCGGAAAGTGCTGCTCGTCCTGGACGATGCGGGAAGCGTGGACCAGGTCGCTCCGCTGCTGCCGGGACGCCGTGGCAGCACTGTGATCGTGACGAGTCGTTCGGACCTCGCTGGACTGTCCGTCCTCTAAGGCGGTCATCGTCTTGCCCTTGAACCTCTTACACCGCAACATGCCTATCGCCTGCTGGCCCGGATCATCGGCTCGAAGCGCTGCGCCGAAGCCGAAGAAGCGACATCCGAGCTGGCCGATCTGTGCGGACGGTTGCAGCTGGCGCTCCGGATCGCCGCGGCCAACCTGGCTGGCCGGCCCCGTCTGGGCATCGCCAGGTACACGGCCGATCTGCGGACCGGCGACCGTGTGCGGATGCTGGCCACGCGTGGCGAGCAGGGAGTCACGGTACGAGCGGCGTTCGACTCCTACGAAGTCCTCGGGGAGGTGGCTCTCAAGCTGGCGCGGGAGTGTGGGTTGCGGCGGCTGGAACAAGAAGTGTCTGCGCGCTTTGGAACAAGGCTGGTAGGGGGATTTTGGTGGAGTTCCGGGTGGCGGGTGGTTTCGGGTGCGGGGGTGGAATGAAAGTGGACTGAAAGTGGCGGTCGGTAGCGTTCTGTGGGCGGGTATAGGGATGGATGCCTGGGCCTTCGGCTCAGGGTGCCGTCAGGTGGGGTCGGCACTGGGCCGCGGGGGTGGGCGCTCATCTCGGTCACGCCAGGGCAGAATCCCCAAGGCCGGCTTTGGCGTGACCGGGGGCCCTCAGCGCATCAGCCAGGCGCGGCAGGCCAGTTGGAGGGCCAGGCGTTGCTCGGGGTCGTTGAGGTCCACACCCAGCTGACGAGTGATCTTGTTCAGGCGGTAGTGGACCGTCTGGCGGTGGACGCTCAGGACCTCGGCGGCGCGGGCGGGGGAGTTCTGGTGGTCGAGGTAGGCCTGGAGGGTCCGGATCGCTTCCTCCGCGGCGGCCGGCCCCAGCTCGACCAGGGGCTCCAGGAGATCGTCGACGGACGCCCGGGTGTTGTCGGAGGCGTACCACTCGACGAGCATTCTGTTGAGGCCCAGGGCGTCGATGGCGACCACGTCGCGTTGGGGGCGGGCTTGGCGGGTGACGGCCAGTGCCGCTTTGGCGTCGGTGGCGGAGGTGCGCAGACCCTCGGCCTGCCGGTGGACCGCGCCGATACCGCAACGGACCACGATGCCGGGGAAGCGTTTGCGCGCGGCGGCGAGGGCGGTGGTCGCGGCGATCTGGGCGGTCCGAGCGGAAGCCGGGCCAGGGTCGGCATCGACACTGTGAACAAGCAAAGGCTCGCCACCGATCCGCGTGCTGTGCCACAGCGAGTCCACTTCGGACCGAACCGCGTGCAGCATCGACACCGAGATCGCGTCGACCTGGTCCGCGGACACCGCGGTGGCCGCGTCCAAAGAGGACGAAAGCTCGAACCGCAACACCTGGTGCCACCCATCCACCGGCAGCCCAACGGTTCGCGCATGGGACACCAGCTGCACGCGTTCGGAGTCCGGCGCCAGCAACAACTCGCCCAGCAACCGCCCCCGGTCGGCCAGCGGCGCCAGCTCCGTCCGGCGCTCATCGGCGATCACCCGCGCATAGGCATCCGCGGTCAGCGTCGTCACAACCCGAGCCGCGACAACCCAGGAACCCCGGACATCCGACGGAACCTCAGCCGTCACAAAGGTGTCCACCGCCCCATCGACGATCACCGGCGCCGCGGGCTCGCCATGAGAAGGTTGACGGGCTGCAACCGGAGTCCCCAGGGCATCCGAAGCGGCGGACAGGATGGCCGAACGCCGGTCCTCGCCCCGCATCTCGGCCGCCGTGATCAACCGCCGGGCGGCGTCGACCCGGGCGAGCGCCGCGGTGGCGTCCCCGGCCAAAGCCTCGGCGACGGCCACGATCAACCGGGTCGAGTCCAGCGAAGCCGGCGCCAGCAGCAGCGAAATCCCGTTGCGGTCGGCGATCCGCACCGCGGTCGACTCCACCGAGTCGATGCCGTGCAACACGATCGCGCCGACCCCCGAGGCCGTCGCGTCCCGCATGGCGATGTCGAACAGATGCCCCCTGGCCTGCGCGGATGTCGACGGCAGCACCACCACGAAACTCTCCGAGGGCACCGATCGCAGGTCGGTCAGCTTGTCGATGACGCGCACCGAGCTCACCGTCCGGTCCGGCGCGGTGGTCAGCACGGTCAACGCGCCCAGGTCCGGCCCCGCGAGCAGGTCGCGCATCGGGACTTGGCTCACGGCCGACCTCCGGAGACTGTGCGGCAAGGATAGCGAGGGCATGGATTCTATGCGCCGAGGACAAATACTCAGAGTGGCTGTTTTACTACCATTCACTCGTGCGACTGACCGGGGGTTGCCTAGCCGAGTTCGCCAGCGGTTGCGACGTGCTCGCGGCCGGCGGCGGCGGGGAAGCGGCCGAGAAGGTACCGATGGCCCAGGTCGCGCTGGCCGCTCAAGGCCCGGTGGAGATCGTCGATCTCGCCGACCTGCCGCCGGAGGGCCTGGTCATGCCGTGTGCCTACCTGGGCTCACCGGCGGTATGGAGTGAGCGGATCGGCACCGGCCGGGAGGGGGTCGCGATCCGCCGTCAGGTGGAAACCCACTTCGGCCGCGAGGTCGTGGCGATGATGTGTACGGAGGTCGGCGGTTGCAACGGCCCCGCCTCAGTCGCGCTAGCCGCCTACGCCGGCCTGCCGCTGGCCGACGCGGACGGGATGGGGCGTGCGTTCCCCGGCATCGAACAGGTCGCTATGCAGGTCGCGGGCGTGCAACCAGGGCCTTCGGTGCTCGCCGACGACCATGACCACGTCGTGCTCGTCCAGGCCGACACCGGTGACTGGCTGGAACGCCTGGCCCGCAGCGCGGTGAAGGCCTTCGGCGACACCGGTGTCAGCACCGAGTACGTGATGACCGTCGAACAGGCCCGCCGCAGCGTGGTCATCGGCTCGATCAGCCGGGCGCTGCGGATCGGCCGGCTGCTCAAGGACTGTGGCTGCGCGCCAACGAAGACCGCCGTGATCCGGCTCGCCGAGGAGTTCGGCGGGGTCTGCCTGATGGAGGGCAAGGTCAGCTCGGTCACCGCCATGCAGGGCAGACCCGCCTTCGCGGCCAACCTGCGCAGCAGCATCCTGCTGGACGGGATCAACGGCGACAGCGGCCGCTGCCTGCGGGTCGAGGCCAGTCACGAGTTCCTCGCGGTGCTGGAGGACGGCGAGGTCCGGGCCACCACGCCGGACATCATCACCCTGTTCGACGTCTACAGCGGCGGCACGGTCGCCACGGATTCGTTGCGCTACGGGCAACGCGTGGTCGTGCTCGCGCTGCCCTGCCCGGAGCTGTGGCTGCAGCCCGCCGGGCTCGAGCTCGTCGGTCCCCGGGCGTTCGGCCTCGACCTCGACTATCACCCATTGGTGGCACGATGACCTACCGGATGGGGGTAGCGCTGGGGTCGTACCGTGCCTCCGGCGCGGTCCTCAACGCCGACGGACGCGTTCTCGCGTCCATCGACCGCGAGTTCCTCTCGGTCGAGGAGCTCGGCGAGGTCATGCGCGCCACGCTGGTGGCCTCCGGCGTCGATCCCGGCGAGATCGGGCACATCATGTTCGCCCTCACCGACTCCCGCGCGCTGGACGAACTGCCTGCTGAGGCGGGGTACTGGCGCGGCTGGCCCGGTCGTCTCGCGCGGGTGGCCGCGGTCCGGCTCGGCGCGGCGACGACTTCCGTTCCGCCGCTTGCCCTCTGGCCGGTGGAGATGCGCAAACGGGTCGCGGTCGCGTCCACGTGCCTGTCGGGCGGCGCGATGCTGGACGGTGGCGACTACGAACCCCTGGACATAGAAGGACTGCTGGCATTCGCGCGCAAGATCGCGGGGACCGTTGGCGCGGTCGCGATCACCGGGGTCTTCTCGTCGGTGACGCCCCGGCACGAGCTCGCGGCCGCGGACGTGCTCAGGGAGGAACTTGGCTCTGCCACGGCGATCCTGCTGTCCCACGAGTTCGGCGGACTCGGCTTGGTGGAACGGGAGAACGCCACCGTCCTGCAGGCGGCGTTGACGGTCCCGGCCGCCGAAGAGGCCGGCATGCTGCTGACCGCCGTGACCCACTTGGGAATGCCGAACGCCGAGGTGTTCCTCGCCCGCGGCGACGGCACGATCGCGACCCTCGACAACGCTGTCACCCATCCGCTGTCGATCCTGGGCGGGATGGACGCCACGGCGGCGATGGGTGCCGCTTCCCTTGCGGGCGTTCAGGATGCGCTCGTCGTGCTGACCACTCCGGACGGTGCCGCGCGCGCGGTGTGCTCGCTCACCGGTGGGCGGCCGCGAATGACCGTGGGACACACCAAGGTCGCCGGTGTGCCGACCGGATTGAGCGTGCCCGCAGTGGTTCCCGTGTACGAGTCCCTTGAGGAAGCTCTCGACCGGGCCAAGGACGCACCCGGCGACCTGCCGTTGATCGTGTCCGGGCCGGGCGCCAAGGCGTTCGCGAAGTCGTTGCCGCGCAAGCCGAACGGCGTGCTCGACGTGGTGTGCCCGCCAGACACGGAGGCGGCTGCCGCTGTGGGCGCGGCAGCGGCGCCCGTGTCCGGTGAGGCCCGCCGGATCGTGCCGCTGGGCAGCCCGCACCTGGACGAGATCCGCGCCGCCGTGCGGGAGGCCGCCCGCGCCTCGGCGATGCGCGCGGGCGCCGACCCGGCAGGCGTCGAAGTGATCTCCGTGGACGAGAAACCGCTGGCGTACCTGTCCGAACCGACCGTTGTGCTGCGGGTGCGGGCCGCCGGGCCGCCCCGGGTCGGCTGGCTGTCCGGGCGGACCAGGTTCGCCGCTTCCGTGCGAGAGGAGCGACAGTGATCACCCCGGCCGAGGACTATGCCCTGCAGCGGGTGCCCAAGGAGGCCCGGTACGGCTGGTGGAGTGTCGCCCTGCAACAGTTCGGCCAGCTGTCCGACCTGATCACCTTCACCACCGGCGTGTTGCTGGGCACCGGACTGTCGTTCTGGGGCGCGTTCTGGGCGCTCACCCTCGGCTCGGTCGTGCTGGAACTGGTGGCGGTGTTCGTGGGTATCGCCGGTGTCCGGGAAGGACTGTCCTCTTCGGTCCTCGCGCGCTGGACCGGGTTCGGCCGGTACGGCTCGGCCTTGATGGGCCTGATCATCTCGGTGAGCCTGGTCGGCTGGTTCGGCATCCAGAACGGGTTCTTCGCCGAGGGCATGCACACCCTGGCGCCGTGGGCACCGGCCTGGATGTGGTCCGTGGTCACGGGTCTGGTCGTCACGCTGCTGGTGGTCTACGGGTTCCGGTCCATGCGATGGATCGCTTTCGTTGCCGTACCGGCGTTCCAGGTGGTGATCGCGTACTCGGTGATCACCCAGCTGACCGGAGTGGACTTCGGCGCGCTGTTCTCGTCCGGGCCGCTGGGCGAGCCGATGACCATCGCCGCCGGGGCAACCCTGGTCGCCGGGTCCTACATGGCGGGCGCGGTGATCGTGCCGGACATGACCCGGTTCAACCGGTCGCCCAGGGACGTCATCAAGCAGAGTGTCGTGTCGATCACGTTGGGGCAGTACGTGATGGGCCTGATCGGCGTGCTGCTCGCATACGCCATCAAGGGTGACGACCCGGTCTCCATCCTCGCCACGACTGCGGGCGTCGTTGGTGTGGTCACGCTCGTCGCCGCGGTCATGAAGATCAACGACTGGAATCTGTACAGCTCCTCGCTGGGCATCGTGAACTCGATCGCCACGCTGACCGGCGTCCGGGTCGGCCGGGTGCCCGCCACGCTGGTCATCGGCGTGCTCGGCACCGCGCTGTCGGCGGCCGGGATTCTGGACAGGTTCGCCGACTTCCTGCTCGTGCTCGGCGTTTCCCTACCCCCGGTCGCGGGCATCATCGTCGCGGAGTATTACTTGGTGCGTCGCTGGCGCGGTCAGCTCGACTCCTCCCGGGAACGAGGCGAGCTACCTCGAACCGAGCCCGAGCTGGTGCCGGCGACCCTCGCGATCTGGGCCGTGTCCGCCGTCTTCGGGTGGTGGAGCGAGCAGGCCGCGCTGGGCATCGGCTCGCTCAACTCGTTGGTGCTGGCCGGACTGCTCTACTTACTCCTCGGGAAACTCGGGTTGGTCAGGGAAACACGTGAAGTCCCGGTGGCGGCGGGAAAGGAGGACCCGGAGTGCGAATCGGCATCGACGTAGGCGGCACGAACACCGACGCGGTCCTGCTGTCCGCCGCGAACCGCCTGCTCGCCTCGGTCAAGACACCGACCACGCCGGACGTCACCGACGGCGTGGCCTGGGCCGTCAACGACCTGCTCGCCGCCGCTGCCGCCGCCGGCGCGATAGAACGGATCGACGACCTGCAGGCGGTGATGATCGGGACCACGCACTTCACCAACGCCATCGTCGAACGGCGAGGTCTCACGCCCACCGCCGTGGTCCGGCTGGCCCTGCCCGCGACCGCCGCGCTGCCGCCGCTGGTGGGCTGGCCCAAGCAGCTGCGAGAAGCCGTTGGCACGCAGCACTATCTTGTGCACGGCGGGTACGAGTACGACGGCAGCGAACTGGCCACAATGGACCCGGACGAGCTCAAACGGGTCGCCGCGGACGTGGCCGGGCGTGGCCTGCGGTCCGTCGCCGTCACCTCGGTGTTCGCACCTGTGAACAGCGAGATGGAGCTGCGGGCGGCTGAGATTCTGCGCGCCGAGGTTCCGGATCTGGCTGTCTCCTGCTCGCACGAGTTCGGCCGGATCGGCTTGCTGGAACGCGAGAACGCGACCGTCCTGAACGCGGCCCTGGTCGATCTGGCCGGCCGGATTGTGGACGGTCTGACCGCGGCCCTCCGGAATGCCGGGATCAGGGCTCCGTTGTTGTTGAGCCAGAACGACGGAACCGTGATGGACGTGGAGTACGCCCGCCGGTTCCCGGTGGCGACCTTCGCTTCCGGGCCGACGAACTCCATGCGGGGCGCGGCTTTCCTGGCCGGGCTCGACGAATGCGCGGTGGTGGACGTCGGCGGGACGACCGCCGACATCGGGATCGTGACCGGCGGGTTCCCCCGGGAGGCGGGCGCGGTCACCGAACTGGCCGGCGTGCGCACGAACTTCCGCATGCCGGACCTGTTGTCGCTCGGCATCGGTGGCGGGACCCGGGTGCGCGGCAACGACTTCGGCCCGGACAGCGTCGGCTACGAGCTGACCGAGCGCTCGCTCGTCTTCGGTGGCACCGAGCTCACCCTGACCGACCTGGCGGTCCGCGCCGGGATGATCGACCTCGGTGACCCGGACCTGGTGGCGCACCTGGAGTCCGTGCGGGTGGCCGGGGTGCTGGCGGCGGTGGCCGAACGGATCGCCGAAGCGGTGGACCGGATGCGCACCTCGTCGGCGCCGCTGCCGGTGGTCGTCGTGGGCGGTGGCAGCATGCTCGTTCCCGAGGCGCTCACCGGCCTCGAGGACATTCGCAGACCGGAGCACTACGCGGTGGCCAACGCGGTCGGGGCGGCCATCGCCGAAGTGGGCGGCGAGGTCGACCGGGTGTTCCAGGTGGACAGTGGCACCCGGGACCGGATCCTGGCCGAGGTCAAGCAGGAAGCCGTTGCGCGCGCCGAGAACGCGGGCGCGAAGGCGGGCACGGTCCGGGTGGTGGACGTGGAGGAGGTCCCGCTCGCGTACCTGCCCGGTGGCGCCACGCGGATCCGGGTCAAGGCGGTCGGCCGGCTGGACGTCACGAGGATGGTCCATGCGTGAGCTGATCCTGTCCGATGTGGACGATATCGCCCGCGGTGCCGCGATCCTCGGCGCGGGCGGTGGCGGTGACCCGTACACCGGGCGGTTGCTGGCCGAGGCTGCCATCGAGCAGCACGGCCCAGTGTCCGTTGTGGACATTGTCGAGGTCACGCCGGACGCCGTGGTGGTCCCGGTCTCGTTCATGGGTGCGCCCACGGTCAGCACGGAGAAGCTGCCGTCCGGCCAGGAAGCGATCGTTGCCCTGCGGACGCTGGAGAACGTGGCTGGTCTCAAGGCGACCCACCTGGTGCCGATCGAGATCGGCGGGATGAACTCGGTGATCCCGGTCGCCGCGGCCGCCGAGACCGGCCTGCCGCTGGTCGACGGCGACGCGATGGGCCGGGCGTTCCCCGAGGCGCACATGGTGCTGCCGACGCTGATCGGGGTGAGCTGCACGCCGATGGTCATCGTGGACGACAAGGGCAACAGCATGGTGCTGGACACCGTGACCAACCAGTGGGCCGAACGGATCGCCCGTGCGGTCTGCGCCGAGGCGGGCTGCTCGGTGTTCACTGTGGACACTGTGCTGCGCGGGGACCAGCTGGCGGACGGGCTGGTGCCGGGCACGCTGGGCCTGGCCCAGCGGCTGGGTGAAACCGTTCGTGTGTCGATGGATCCGGTCCAGAGCGTCGTGGACACGCTCGGCGGCCGGGTGCTGATCACCGGGAAGGTGGCGGATGTGGACCGCCGCACGAGCGGTGGTTTCGTCCGGGGGGAGGCCCGGATCGAGGGGACCGGCGAGGACCGTGGATCGGTGCTTCGCCTGTCGTTCCAGAACGAACACCTGCTCGCCGAGCGCGACGGCGAGCTGCTCACCAGCACGCCGGACCTGATCTGCGTGCTGGACAACGAGACCGGCGAGCCGGTCACCACCGAGGGGATGCGTTACGGCAACCGGGTCGCCGTTCTGGGCGTTCCGTGCGACCGGCGCTGGAGGACACCAGAAGGGCTGCGGCTCACCGGGCCGCGCGCCTTCGGCTATGACCACGACTACGTGTCAATCACTGGGGGCACGAAATGACCACCGCACGGAGTATCACAGGAGATCCCACCGCACCGCTGATTCCCTTGCCCAGCCACATTCACGACCATGAGCTGTGCACCTCCTGCGGGCAGCCGCTGGGCTACTGGGCCATCGATCGGCTCACCGGCGTGCTGGACCGCTGGGGCTGGGACACCTACGCGCCAGAGGCCTTGCGGGAGGCCCATGAGCGCCGTCAGCCGCTCGCGCTGCTCCTGCTGGACCTGGACCATTTCAAGCACGTCAACGACCGCTACGGGCACGTGGCCGGCGACATGGTGCTGCACGCCGTCGCCGAGGTGCTGCGCGCGTCCGTGCGTGACGAGGACATCGTCGGCCGGTATGGGGGACACGGCGGCGACGAGTTCCTGGTACTGCTGCCGACCACGAACCGCGACCGGGCCATGGCGGTGGCCGAGCGCGTGCTGGACGGCGTGAGCGACCTGGAAGTCGGTGTGCCCGATGTGGACCGCGGCACCCGCACGACGCTGACCGGGCTGACCGTGTCGATCGGGGTGGCTTTGTACGTCCCGGCCAGAGGAATAGATCCGGTCATGGAAGAATTGGTCCTCGAGGCCGACGCCGCCCTGCTGGTGGCGAAGCGGGAAGGCCGGGACACGGTCCGGATCGGGCGCCCGCGCTGAATTCCGGGTAAGCGCCGGACGGATAATGGGCTGATCGGCCATCCTATGATCCGTTACCAGTTCACGCCGGGGACTGCTGAGTTCTTACTCCGTTCAGCGGGGTGATGCGGAGTTATTTCCGCGATACCGTGAGTCGCCGCCGCGAGTCGCGTGTGACGCATTTGGAGGTCCCCCGTGCTCCATATGTTCGCTGCTGTCGGCGTCGCTTTATCGCTCGTCGGACAGCCGGTTCATACTGCCCAGTGGCCGTCAAACCCGCCACCGGACAAAATCATCATCGATGTGGCCACCGTGAATGGCTCCGGGTGCAAACCCGGGACCGCCGCGGTAGCCGTGTCGGACGACAACACCGCCTTCACCGTGACCTACAGCGAGTTCCTCGCGCAAGTCGGTGTGGGCGCGGGCCCGCTGGACTGGCGCAAGAACTGCCAGATCAGCCTCAAGGTGCACGTCCCACAGGGCTTCACCTATGCGATCGCCCAGGCGGACTACCGTGGATTCGCCCATCTCGAGCGCGGCGCGACGGCGCTCGAGCGAGCGAACTACTATTTCCAGGGTATGTCGCCGACGGCGTTCGTCGAACACCCCTTCAAGGGCCCGCTCTCCGATGACTGGCAAAAGACGGACTCGACCGATGTAGCTGCCCTGGTTTGGCACCCCTGCGGTGAGTTGAGAAACTTCAACATCAACGCCGAGCTGCGCGCGGCTGTGGGCACATCCGATCCGAAGAAAACGACGAGTTTCATCGCGATGGACTCGACGGACGGGAGTATCACCACGACCTATCACTTCGCTTGGAAGACCTGCCCCTAGCTGAAAACTAAAGCGACTCGCGGCGTACCCTGACCGGCGAAGGTGGCCTTGCTCCCGGCTGTCCAATAAAGGCCACCTTCGCTGAGGTGATGAACGGCTCAGCCGTCGCGGGGAATTCGCACGCCCCGGAAAAGGTTGTCCTGGCCATGCGCGACACGGACGTGGTGGTCATCGGAGCCGGTCAGGCCGGCCTTTCCAGTGCGTACTACCTGCGTTACTACGGCTTCACCGACTTCGTCGTGCTCGACGGCGCCCCCGGACCCGGTGGCGCCTGGCAGAACCGCTGGCGCTCGATGCGCCTTGACCGGGTACACGGCATCTATCCGCTGCCGGGGTTCCCGCCGATCGTCGCGGATGCCCGCCGTCCGGCCGCGGAGGTCGTGCCCGAGTACTACGCCGCCTACGAGAAACGTTATGAGCTGCCCATTCTGCGGCCGGTCCACGTGTCCGCGGTCAGCTCTTCGGGGGACCGGCTGATCGTCGGCAGCGATGCCGGCACGTGGGCCGCCCGCGCCGTCATCAGCGCGACCGGCACCTGGACCCGCCCGTTCTGGCCGTACTACCCGGGAATGGGCACGTTCCGCGGCCGCCAGCTGCACACCGCGGACTACACCTCGGCCGAGGAGTTCCGCGGCAGGCACGTGATCGTGGTCGGCGGCGGCACGTCCGCGGTCGAGCAGCTCATCGAGATATCGAAGGTCGCCGCCGAGACGACATGGATGACCCGACGTCCGGTGGTCATCCGGGATGATCCCTTCTCCCCGGACATCGGGCGGGACGCGGTCGCCTCGGTGGACGAGCGCGTCCGCAACGGCCTGCCGCCCAAGAGTGTGGTGAGCGCGACCGGGCTGTGGGTGTTGCCCGAGAACCGGCCGCTGCTGGCCGCCATCCCGTGGAAGCCGGTGTTCCAGTCGGTCGAACCGGAGGGTGTGCGGTGGCGCGACGGGACCTTCCAGGCCGCCGACACCATCCTGTGGGCGACCGGGTTCCGCGCGGCCATCGATCACCTTGCGCCCCTTGGCCTGCGCGCGCCCGGCGGCGGGATCGTCATGGACGGCACCAGGGTCGTCGCCGAGCCTCGGCTGCACCTGGTCGGCTACGGGCCGTCGGCCAGCACGGTCGGCGCGAACCGTGCTGGCCGAACTGCGGTCCGCGAGATTCGGGCGCTGCTAGGCTCTCGCGAACTCGTCCACTAGCGGGAGCAGACACCCGCGGGGATCTCGAGTGTATGGACCGATCAGCGGCACACCTGGTCGCTCTTGGTCATAAGTCGGACTTATCGGTGCGCCGAAGCCAGAGCGCCACGAACACGACCCCACCGACGATCACCACACCCATGATCCAGATCCACAGTGGAACACCGCCGCCGTCCGCCGGTGCTGCGGGAACCGCTTGCGGCGCAACGGGTGTGTCGGCGTTGCCAGGTGGTTTGGGCTGCCCGAACGGTGCCATCAGGTTGAACGCCAGCTGACCCACGATCAGGTGACCGTCCGAACCGGTCACCCGGTACTGCACGGTGTACTGGCCGGCCGGGCCGTACTCCGGGTCGCACGGCACGGTCAGCACCTTGTTGTCCATGGTGGGCCGGCCCATCGACCACTCGGTCCCGTTCGGGTCGGTGACCGTGACCGTCGGCGGCTTGGACAACGCGTCGTCGAACGTCAGCTGGATCGACTGCGGCGGGGCCTGCAACGCCGCGCCCTGCTCGGGGTTGCTCGACGTCAGCCGCACGTGCGCCGACGCGGGCGCGGCCGAGACCACGAGCAGGGTCACGACGGCGAGCAGGATCCGCCAAAGGTTCATACCACGCATTGTGGACTAGGCTCCGTGCGCGAAAGAAGCCGCAGCAGGCCCGGTCCTTGGGCGATCCTGCTTGGCCAGCACGTGCAGGACGCGCTTGAGGTTGTCCAGCATGAGGTCGGCCAGGTCCTCGCTGAACCCGTTGCGCACCACGATCCGCAGCACCGAGAGGTCCGTCCGGTTGGCGGGGAACGTGTACGCGGGCACGAGCCAGCCCTTGGCGCGCATGGCCGCCGACACGTCGAACACCGAGAACGGCTGGTCCTCCTTGACCGTGAAGGCGAACACGGGCAGCTGATCGCCCCTGGTGAGCAGGCGGAACGGGCCCAACGCCTCGATCTCGCCGGCCAGGCGGGTGGCCACATCCCGGCAAGCCTGCTGGACGCGCCGGTAGCCGTCGAAGCCCAGGCGCAGGAAGTTGTAGTACTGCGTGGCGACCTGTGAACCCGGGCGGGAGAAGTTCAGCGCGAAGGTGGGCATCTCGCCGCCGAGGTAGTTCACCCGGAAGACCAGGTCCTCGGGCAGGGCTTCGCGGTCCCGCCAGACCACCCAGCCGACACCCGGGTACACCAGGCCGTACTTGTGGCCGGAGGTGTTGATCGACGCCACCCGCGGCAGCCGGAAGTCCCACTCCAGGTCCGGGTCGCAGAACGGCGCGATCATCGCCCCGGACGCGCCGTCCACGTGCACCGGGATGTCCAGGCCGGTGCGGGCCCGCAGGTCGTCCAGGGCCGCGCAGATCTCCGCGACCGGCTCGTACGAACCGTCGAAAGTGGACCCGAGCACCGCGACCACGCCGATGGTGTTCTCGTCGCAGTGCGCGACGGCCTGCTCGGCGGACAGGTGGAACTCCTCGCCGTCCATCGGCACCAGCCGCGGCTCGACGTCCCAGTAGTTGGCGAACTTGTCCCAGCAGACCTGCACGTTCGCGCCCATCACGATGTTCGGCGTGCCCTTGCCACCCCGGTGTTTCCAGCGTCGTTTGAGCGCGAGGCCGGCCAGCATGCAGGCCTCGCTCGATCCGGTCGTCGAACAGCCGGGCGCGTCCGTGGAGGCGTGCCACAGCGTGGCGAGCATCCGCACGCAGCGCGCCTCCAGGTCGGCGGTGCGCGGGTACTCGTCCTTGTCGATCATGTTCTTGTCGAAGCACTCGGCCATCAGCCGGTCGGCCTGCGGCTCCATCCACGTGGTCACGAACGTCGCCAGGTTCAGCCGCGCGTTCCCGTCGAGCATCAGCTCGTCGTGCACGATCTGGTACGCCAGCTCCGGGTCGAGCCCCACGGCCGGCAGTTCGTTGCGCGGGATGTGCATCGGAACCCTGGTGTACAACGGGTTCACCGAGACTTCGTCCCCGCCCGGTTCACGGCGGGAAGGATGCGACAGCGCCATGAACCCAAACTAGTTCACCCCGGCAGCTCCTTGGTCATCCAGAACCGGGTTGCACCCGGTGGGGTGGATGGGATCTCGCCGAACACGCGCCAGCCCAGCCTCGCGTAGAAATCGGGCGCATGGAACGCGGCGGTGAAAAGCACCGCATTCCGGCACCCCCGGCGGACCGCCTCGGATTCGGCCTCCTGCAACACTTTCCGGCCCAGCCCGGTGCCGCGCAGGGCGGCGGGCAGGTGCACGGTGTCCACGAACAACACGCCCAGCGATGTGCGCCCGACCAGGCCACCGACCGCTTCGCCGGTGTCCGGGTCGCGCACCAGCACGGCCAGCGGCATGCGCTCCCACCGGTCGTACGTGTCCGCGTTGTACTGCATCAGCCCGGCGTTGACCACCTCGACGTCCTCAGGCGACGGGTCGTGCGTGACGACGATCTGCATGCTCACTCTCCCAGTTGGTCACGAGCGGCCATCAGCGCGAAACCGTGGATGTTCTCGCCGCGCCACCGCGACGGCACAACAGCGTCCGGTTTCCCCGCGGACAGGCCGATCCCGCCCAGCTTGTCCCGCGCGTTCGCCTCCACCAGCACGCAGCCCATGGTGGACACCAGGTACTTGCACAGGTAGTTGCGCGAGCCGAACTTGGCCAGGTTTCCGCGCACGGCGGTCTCCGGCAAGTACTCCCTCCAGACCAGCCAGTCGAACCCCCGGATCTGCCGCTCGAGCTGCTTGATCACCCGCGGCCTGCGCTCGGCCAGGATCCGGCTGCGGGTCGCCCAGTCGCCGAACAGCCGGGCCTTCTCCGCGGCCACGAACTGAGTCACGTGCCCGTACCGCTCGCCCTCGAACTCGAACGGCGCCAGGAACCGCTGGCTGAACGCCGCCTGGCCCGGTCTGCCCCAGTGCGGGGTGACCGGGCTCCAGTAGAGCACCAGCCGCGGGTGTTCGCCCTGGTCGAACCGGTCGATCAGGTCCTGCCGGTTCACAACGCCGCCCTCGCGTCCATCAGCGCGAAGCCGAGCAGGTTCCGGCCGCGCCACTGGGCCGGGTCCTGGGCCCGCGGGTTGTCCTGGCCCAGCCCGATGCCCCAGATCACGTCCCGCGGCGCCGCCTCGACCAGCACCTTGTCGCCGGTGGCCAGCAGGAACTCGCGCAGCCCGGGATGCTGGCCGAACTTCGCGGTGTTGCCCCGCACCACGATGTCGTACCGCTCGGCCTCCCACTTGCCCTGGTCGAAGTCGCGCACGGCCCGGCCCAGCCGCTTCGCGTCCATCGGGTCCTCGGCCGCCAGGATCCGCTCCCGCATCGTGGTGTCGCCGAACATGCGGGCCTTCTCCGCCATCATGTAGCCCTCGGCGTGCCGGTAGCGGTCACCGTCCACAGTGAACTCGACCGGGAACCACTGGCTGAGCACCCACTTGCCCACGGCGTGCCCGGGCGCCGGCGTGTGCCCCCAGAAGAACAGGAACTCGGGGGTCGCTCCGGCGGCCATCCGGTCGATCAGCTGCTGACGGTCCATGACGTGCAAGGTAATGGTCCCCACCGACAATCCTCGCGTAGTTTTCGATCGTGACCACCACCAAGCAACGACCCGTCGGCGAGATGCTGAGGCAATGGCGGGAGCGGCGCCGGCTCAGCCAGCTCGACCTGGCCATCCAGGCGGACATCTCCACCCGGCACCTGAGCTTCGTGGAGACCGGCCGGTCGGCCCCGAGCCGCGAAATGGTGCTGCACCTGGCCGATGAGCTGGACGTTCCGCTGCGCGACCGCAACCGGCTGCTGCTCGCGGCCGGGTTCGCGCCGGTCTACGGCGAGCGTGACCTCCAAGCGCCCGAGATGGCCCCGGTGAAGGCCGCCGTCCGACAGGTTCTCGCAGGTCACGAGCCCTATCCGGCGGGCGTCGTCGACCGCCGGTGGAACCTCGTCGACGCGAACAAGCCGATGCTGATGTTCACTGAGGGCGTACCCGCGTCGCTGCTGGACCCGCTGAACGTGCTCCGGGTGAGCCTGCACCCCGACGGGCTGGCGTCGCGGATCGTCAACCTAGGGGAGTGGCGGGCGCACCTGCTCGGCCGGTTGCGCCGGGAGATCGCCGTGACCGCGGACGCCGACCTGATCTCGTTGAACGATGAGCTTTCCGAGTACCCGTGCCCGGACAGGGCGCCCGATCTCGACAACGAGGTCGCGGTGCCGTTGCGGATCCGGCACCGCGACCTCGAGCTGTCATTCATCAGCGCGGTCGCGACCTTCGGCACGCCCGCGGACATCACCGTGGACGAGCTGTCGATCGAGCTGTTCTTCCCGGCCGACGCCGTGACGGCGGAGTTCCTCAGAAAATGACTGGTCAGAAAATGACGACGCTTCGGAGCACGTCGCCCTGGTGCATCTTGTGGAACGCCTCCTCGACGCCGTCCAGCGGGATCTCCTCGGTGACGAACGCGTCCAGGTCCAGCCGTCCCTGCTGGTAGAGATCGACAAGGAGCGGGAAGTCGCGGGACGGCAGGCAGTCGCCGTACCAGCTGGACTTCAGCGAACCGCCGCGGCTGAAGAAGTCGATCAGCGGCATCTCCAGCCGCATGTCCGGCGTCGGCACGCCCACCAGAACGACGGTCCCGGCCAGGTCACGGGCGTAGAACGCCTGCGTCCACGTCTCCGGCCGGCCCACCGCGTCGATCACGACATCCGCGCCGAACCCGTCAGTAAGGTCCTGGATCGCGGTGACCACGTCGACCTCACGGGCGTTGACCGTGTGCGTGGCCCCGAACCCCTTGGCCCACTCCAGCTTGCGCGGGTCCACGTCCACCGCGATGACCTTCGCCGCGTTCGCGATCCTTGCCCCCGCAATGGCCCCGTTGCCCACCCCACCACAGCCGATCACGGCCACCGAGTCGCCCAGCCCCACGTTCCCGGTGTTGATCGCGGCCCCGATCCCCGCCATCACGCCACACCCGAGCAGCCCCACCGCCGCGGGCCGGGCCGACGGGTCGACCTTTGTGCACTGTCCCGAGTGGACCAGCGTCTTCTCCGCGAACGCGCCGATCCCCAGGGCCGGGGACAGCTCGGTGCCGTCGGTGAGCGTCATCTTCTTCGAGGCGTTGTGCGTGTTGAAGCAGTACCAAGGCTTCCCGCGACGGCACGCCCGGCACGCACCACACACCGCGCGCCAGTTCAGCACCACGAAGTCCCCCGGTTCCAGGTCGGTCACACCCTCCCCGACCTGTTCCACGATCCCCGCCGCCTCGTGCCCGAGCAGGAACGGGTAGTCGTCGTTGATGCCACCCTCGCGGTAGTGCAGATCCGTGTGGCACACCCCGCAGGCCAGCACCTTCACCACCGCATCCCCGGGCCCGGGATCCGGCACGACGATCGTCGTCAGCTCGACCGGCTCACCCTTGCTCCGCGAGATGACACCCCGGACCTCAGCCACATCTGCCTCCACACTCGCCTCGTTGCGTCCGATCACCGAGTAGACATGGTTCCCCGCCCCCTGTCGAGACCAGAACGCACCCCAACCGGGCGACGCCGTCAAAACCCGTTGCGCATCAGGGAACCCACCCACCACAGCCTGCCTGGCGGGCCCAACCCAAGCACCCACGCGGCGCCCCCTCGCACCCACCCGGCGCCTCGCCAGCACGATCGCGGCACTTGGTGACCCCATCGCGCCGCAGGGGTCCTCGCACAAAATCGAACCGCCCCAGCCATCAACCAGGCGCCGCCGCAACCCACATCAAGGCGGCCCCCCAACCACAACCTGGCGCAGGGCCAACGTGGAACACGGCCTCCACGAACGTGGGACACGGGGTCGGCGAACGTGGGACACGGGCGGAGGAAAGGGGGACACGGGGTGGAGGAGAGGGGGACACACCCCGGAGGAGAGGGGGACATGCGGGGGAGGGAGGGGAGGTGGGGATGGGTTTGGAGATCCCACCATTGACGGGGGTGTGTGAGCGCTCCTACTCTGACGTGGCCGCCGCGATGTAAACGTTTACATGAAGGTGGTCACCTTGAGACGACTTTCCCTGCTGGTCACGGCGGCTGCCGTTGCTCTCGTCGGCCTGGTGGGCGCTCCGGGCGCGGAGGCGGCCGGCACGTTCAACGTCCGCGACTACGGCGCCACCGGCAACGGGTCGAGCAACGACACCTCCGCGATCAACAACGCGATCACCGCCGCGAACTCGGCGGGCGGCGGGACCGTGGTGTTCCCCTCGGGGACGTACAAGTCGAACAACTCGATCCACATGAAGAGCAACGTGACCGTGCAGCTCAACTCGGGCGCCACGATCATGGGCTCCAGTTCGAACGACTACGACCCGCCCGAGCCCAACCCGAACGACGACTTCCAGGACTACGGGCACAGCCACTTCCACAACGCGATGATCTGGGGCGACCGGCTGTCCAACATCGCGTTCGTCGGTGAGGGCACGATCGACGGCGGCGGGCACCTGATCACCGGCAACCCGGACTCCGGGCAGGCCGACAAGATCATCTCGCTGACCCGGTGCAGCGGTCTCACCGTCAGCGGCATCACCCTGCGCCGCGGCGGCCACTTCGCGATGCTGATCAACCAGTGCGACAACGTGAAGTCCGACCACCTGACCATCGACACGGCCAGTGACCGGGACGGCTGGAACGTCATCAGCACCACGAACGCCACCATCACCAACGCCAACATCGCCGCGAACGACGACGCGCTGGTGTTCAAGAGCGACTACGCGCTGGGCGCCAAGCTGCCCAACGGCCACGTGCGGGTCAGCGACTCCAAGCTGTCGGCCAAGTGCTGCAACGCGTTGATGTTCGGCTCGGAGACGTGCGGCGACTTCACCGACTACCAGTTCGACCGGATCAGCATCAACGGCTCGAACAAGTCGGGGCTCGGCATGGTGTCGATGGACGGCGCCAAGATCTCCGACGTGCACTACCGCGACATCACCGTCACCAACGTGCACTCGCCGATCATGCAGAAGGTCGGCACGCGAAAACGATGTGGCAACAACCCGGGTGTGGGCAACATCAGCAACATCACCTACGACAACATCACCATCACCGGGAACACCCCGGCGTTCAGCCCCACGCTCTGGGGCGAGTCCTCGGGTCACATCAGCAACGTCACGTTCAACAACGTCAACATCCGCGTGCCCGGCGGCAACGGCACCATGTCCACCAACCCGCCGAGCAACGATGCCAGTGACTACAACCCGAAGAGCATCGGCACCCGCCCGGCCTATGGCTGGTACCTGCGGTACGCCAACGACATCAAGTTCATCAACAGCTCGGTCCGGTTCGCGGCCAACGACGGTCGCCCCGCGGTGATCGCGAACAACAGCGGCCCCTTGTCGTTCCAGGACTTCACCGTCCAGCGCGGCAGCAACAGCCCGTTCGACATCGGGTTCCAGACGACGACCGGGGTCTGCGCGACGAATGTCCGTGACACCAACGGCAACGCGGTCCGCTTCAACCCCTCGACGCCGCCTTCCTGCAGCCCGGGCGCGGACTTCTCCCTGGCGGCAACGCCTTCGTCGCAGTCCGTCGCGGCCGGACAGTCGGCGACGTACACCGTCCGTGCTACGGCGGTGTCGGGATCGCCGGGTGATGTGACGCTGAGCGCGTCCGGTCAGCCCGCGGGCAGCCAGGTGTCGTTCAGCCCGAACCCCGTTGCCCCAGGCCAGGATTCGACGATGACGGTGACGACGGCGGCGAACAGTCCAAACGGGACGGCGACCATCACGGTCACCGGCGGCGCCGGGGGAGTGACCCGCACGGCCCCGGTCGGGCTGACCGTCACCGGCGGCAACGACCAGCTCGCGATCACCGGTCTGCAGGTGGCCGACTCGGCGAACTCGGCGGACTGGTCCGTTCAGTCCGGCCTGAACACCGGGGCGGCCCAGTACGGCGACCGGACCATCACGCTGCGGACCGTTCCGGCGGCACTGGCCGGCGCCCAGTGGATCCGGACCGCGAACGACTCCAAGGCCGCGTCGAACAACCCCCTGGTGACGTTCACGATCAACCGTGCCGCAACGGTCTCGGTCGCCGTGGACACCCGGGTGGGCAGGCCGTCCTGGATGGGCTCGGACTGGACCGACACCGGGACCTCGCTGGTGAACAGCGAGGGAACGGCTCGTACCTTCCGGGTCTTCGAGAAGGGCTTCGCGGCAGGTCAGGTGGCTCTCGGTCCGAACGGGGACTCCGGGAGCAGCATGTACACCATTGTTGTTCGCTGACAGTCAAGCGACCCTCCGTGAGTCGAAAAACACTCACGGGGGGTTGCCCGGTGGTGTTGGATGGCTCGGTGGCCGTACGTCTTGATGCCGACACCGTTTCCTCGCTGGTCGGACCGGATCTCGCCCGGATCGGGCGGGAGCACCTCGACCAGGGGCGCGTCTTCGAGCTCGCCCGGGAGGACGGCGGTGTTGCGGCGGTGGTGCTGGACTCCGCCCGTGAGGAGTTCGATGTCTGGGTCGGCGTGGTCAACGGCGCGCTGACCGGGGAGTGTGACTGCGAGGACGACGAGACCGCCCCGCTGTGCGGGCACGCGGTCGCGGTGACCCTGGCCGCACTGGAGGACGGCCTGTCGTTCACCTCCGTCCCCGAGAGCGACGATGACGACGACGAGGACCGGTTCGCCGAGGTGGCCGCCACACTGAGCTTCGACCAGCTGGTGGACCTGGTGGCCCGGCAGGCCGTCGCCGATCCCGACTTCGCCGACGAGCTGCTGTCGCTGGCCGACCCGAACGACTGAACCCCCGGTCGCTTGATCGGGTGAAACACGCGCGTGTGGCCGCGATTCGGCGGGCGATCATGAAGGGCGGCCGGTAGGAACTTCGGCCATGTCGAGGTTTCCCCGCCGGTGGTTGTGGGCTGCGCTGACCGTGCCCGCCGTGATCACGGCTGCCGGTCTCGCGGTGCTGACCGGCGGTATCGAACGGGAGATCGCGGCGAACGTGCACGCCGCCCTGCCCGAGGTCACGGTGGACGTGCACGGCCGGGACGTGGTGATCGGCGGAATCCAGGCCGAGCGGCTCGGCAAGGCCCGTGAGGTGGCCGCCGGGGTCGAAGGTGTGCGCGAGGCCACCACGAGGGATCCCGAGCTCGGTCCGATGCGGATGATCTTCGCTGCCGGTCAGGTCACCGTCACCGGCGTGACCGGCCAGGCCGCGTGGCGCGACGGCTTCCTGACCGCGATCGGCGAGCAGTCGCACGGCCGCAGGATCGTCGACGAGACCAAAACCGTTGCGGGAACGGACTTCCCGATCACCACCGAGGCGGCCAGGGCGGTGGTCTCGGTCATCACCCAGCAGCCCGAGGACATGACGGTGGCGGTCGAGCCCGGCCGGGTCATGGTCGCCGGGGTCGTGCCGGACAACGCGCGGCGGATGGCGGTGGTGACGGTGCTGCGCCGCCTGTTCGGCGCGGACACCGTGGTCGACAAGACGAAAACCAAGGAGTAAAGCCATTGTTGTGGCTCGCTGCCCAGACCTACCTGCTGTGCCTGGTCTCCTTCATCGCCGGTGTGGTGATCACCGCGGTGGTCCTGCGTAAACGGCGCCCGGCGCAGGCCGAGGACACCTCGGTGCTCGACGCGGTCGAGGACGAGGACGAGGAGGACGAGCCGGAGCCGATGATCATCAAGGGCTCCCGGAAGTCCATGCGCTACCACACCCCGGACTCGCCGTACTACGGCCGGCTCAAGGGCGACGTCATCTTCGAGTCGGTGGCAGAGGCCGAGAAGGCGGGCTACAGCGCCTGGAAGACCCCAGCCCGCACCTAAACGGCGTCCAGGAACGCCAGAACGCGCTGCTTGAGCACGTCCGTGGCGGCGCGGTCGTAGTCAGGCAGGCCGCTGTCGCTGAACAAGTGCTTGTCGCCGGGGTAAAGGAAAAGCTCCACCTCCGGGGTGTCGGCGGCCAGTTCCCGGGCGACGTCGAGGTCGCCGAGTGCGTCGCCGTCCATGGTGTGGATCTGACCCGGCAGGCCGGCAGGCCAGCCCTCGCCGAACTCGGCGGGCGGGATGGCGCTGTGCATCAGCAAGGCGCCCTTGGCGCCGGGCCGGGTCTGGGCCAGCAGCTGCGCGGGCAGCACGCCGGCCGAGAACCCGGCGTACACGATCCCGACGTCCAGCTCCTCGGCCGCGGCCCGGCCGCGGTCCACAAAGGTCTCCAGCCCGAGCTCCCGCACGTACGCCTTGCCGTCGGCGAGGTCCGCGAACGTCTTGCCCTCGTACAGATCGGGGGTGTGCACGGTGTGCCCGGCCTTGCGGAGGTCCTCGGCGAACGCCAGGCAGCCGGCCGTCAGGCCATGGACGTGGTGGAACAGCAGCACCTCAGCCATGCCGCGAGCTTAGGGACCGCACCAGCTCCTCGTCCACTTCGACCCCGAGGCCCGGTCCGGTGGGCACGGTGGCCATGCCGTCGGCGATCTTCACCGTCTCCCCGGTGGCGTACACGGAGTCGATGAACTGCCGTCCATTCAGGTCCACCGGGGTGTCCACACCGAAGGCCGAGAACAGGTGCAGGGACGCGGCCAGGCCCAGGTCGGAGTCGGTGAGGCCGGAACCCATCACGCGGACGCCGCTGTCCTGTGCCAGCTGGCAAAGCCGCCGCGACAACGTCAAACCCCCGCTGCGCTGGACTTTCGCGATGGCCACGTCGACCGCGCCCAGCCGCACGAACGTGGACATGTCGGTGGGGTGCCGCAGGCTCTCGTCCAGCGCCACCGGGATGGCCGAGCGGTCGCGCAGGCGTTGCAGCCCGGCGACATCGTTGGCGGGCAAGGGTTGTTCGAACGCGGTCACGCCCAAGTCCGCCAGGGCGTGGGAGATCCGCACGGCCTCGCCCACCGAATAGGCCTGGTTGGCGTCCACCCACAGCGGCGCGTCGGGGGCGGCGGAACGGACCGCGGCCACGATCGCGAGGTCGACCTCCTCGGCGTGCAGCCCGATCTTGACCTTGAACGCCCGGTAGCCGAGGTCTGAACCTTCGGCCACGGCCGCGGCGACCTCGGACGGCCCCTGCCCGGACACCACCCAGCCCAGCTGGATCGAGGACAGCCGGCGCTGACCCCACAGCACGCCGACCGCAACGCCCAAAGCCCGCCCCAGCAGGTCGTGCAGCGCGACGTCGACTGCGGACTTGGCCAGCGGCGACCCGATGGAGAAACCGCGGTTGATCGCCCGGTCGAACGCCGTTGTGACGCCGTCGAGGTCCCACGCGGGCAGCCCGATGATCGCGGGCGCGAGGTAGCCGTCGATCGTGCTGACGATCGACTCCTGCGTCTCGTAGGTCCACGCGGGGATCGGCGTCGCCTCGCCCCAGCCGAAGTGGTCGCCCGCCGTCACCTTGACCAGTACGCGGATGCTGGGCTTGCCCACGGTCGCGATCGACCCGCCGGACACGCCGAACGACCGCAGCGTCGGCAGCGGTACGGCGAATGTCTCAACGCGGTCGATCGTGAGTCCGTCCAGAGTCACAGTGTTCAATTTCCTGGGGGCACCCTTCCTGTGCTCGCCCGGATGACGACCTCGCCCGCCACCCGGAGGATTCGCCTGCGCCGTCCGGAGTCCCGCAACGCGAGCTCCATCGCCCGTTCGCCCAGTTGTTCCAACGGCAACGCCACCGTGGTCAGCGCGGGGGTCAGGTCCCGGACAATGGGAATGTCGTCGAACCCGGCGATGGAGACATCCCCTGGTACGGACATCCCCTTGTCCCGCAACGCCGACAGCGCGCCGATCGCCATCACGTCGGTCACCGCGAAAACGCAGGTCGCGGCCAGGCCGCGGGTCAGCAGCGTGTTCATCGCGTCGTAGCCGCCGTCCCGGGTGAACCCGGCCTCGACGATGTCCTCTTCGGACAGTGTCAGGCCTGCCGAGGCGAGCGTCGAGCGGAACCCGGCGATGCGGTCGGACACCGTGGTCAAGTCCCTGGGACCGGCCAGAACGGCGAACCGGCGATGGCCCATTTCCAGCAGTGCCTTAGCCAATGCGGCCGCCCCCTCTCGGTTCTCTGGCAGGACACTGTCAACGCGTAGGCTTCGGTGTCGTGAGACCACCGCGACCCGCCCGCCGCCCCGCAGGTACGGGTCGATCTCGGCGGCCAGTGAACGCTCCCAGGACTTGTCCTCGAAGCCGGAACCGATCAAGAGGATCGCCGGCGCACGCTGGGCCCGCAGCATGGAAACGTACGCGACCTCGCGATCGGCATCGCGGAAAGTGCTGGCCAGCATGACAAGCAGGCCGTTGTCCCCGGCCACGCGCATGATTCCCCGTGCGATCATGGCGAAGTACGGGTCGGACACGTCGTGGCAGATGACCCCGACCGTCCGCCGGGAGGCGCCCGCGAGCGCCTGGGCATGCGCATTCGGTGCGTACGCAAGGCGTCCGGCCGCGTCCTGCACGCGCGCGCGCAGGTCGTCCCGGACGTTCGCCGACCCGTTGAGCACGCGGGACACGGTCGCGGGGGACACGGCGGCGGCGCGGGCGACGTCCTGCAACGTCACGTGCGTCCGGTCGGCCATCGGCGCTCCACTTCTTGACCTGCCGTACTTCTTGACCTGCCGTGCGGGCCCTGTTTACTCTAGCGCAGAAAGCGCTTTCTGAAAGCGCTTTCAGAAATCCGCTGGAGGCGCTTCTAGCTGCGGGTAAGCGCTTTCACGTATGCGAAATGAAAGAGGATTCCCTGACCGGGAAGGCGGAGGGGTATGGCGGTGCGGGGCACGCGAGCGGCGCCGGCGGGGGTGGCCGAGCGCAGCCGTCCGGGAACGGGCGCGCGTGCCGTGCGGTTCATCCACCAGATCTGGCGTCCGGTCGCGCTGCTGGCGCTGTTGTTCGTGGTCTGGTGGGTGGTCACCGCCGCCGAGTGGGTCGAGCCCTATCTGGTCGCCTCCCCCGGGGATGCCTTCGACACGATCCTCGCCAAGCCGGAGTACTTCTGGGACAACACACTGGTGACGCTGTGGGAGACCATCGCGGGTTTCCTGCTGGCCATCTTGATCGGCGTGCTCGGCGCGGTGTTCATGGTGTACTCGCCGACGGTCGAGCGCACGTTCTACCCGTTGCTGCTGTTCGCCCAGGTGATCCCGAAGATCGCGATCGCGCCGCTGTTCATCGTCTGGTTCGGCACCGGCCTGACGCCCAAGATCATCGTCGCCGTGCTGATGGCGTTCTTCCCGGTGGTGATCTCCATGGTCACCGGCCTGAAGTCGATCGACCCGGAGATGCTGCAGCTGGCGTCGACCATGGGGGCCGGGCCGGTGAGCACGTTCGTCAAGATCCGGCTGCCCGCGTCGCTGCCGCACCTGTTCTCCGGGCTGAAGGTCGGCGTGACGCTCGCGGTCACCGGCGCCGTGGTCGGCGAGTTCGTCGGCGCGAACGAGGGGCTGGGTTTCGTGATCCAGCAGGCCAACGGCAACTTCGACACGCCGACCCTGTTCGCCGGCCTGATCATCATGTCCGCACTCGGTCTGCTGCTGTTCGCGGTGGTCGAGGTGATCGAGGCCCTTGTTCTCCCCTGGCACGCCAGCCGCCGTATCGACGCCGCTACGACCAGCATGTGAAAAGGGAGTTCCACCATGAGGTTCCGCACGCTCACCGCGGCAGTGGCGTTACTGGCGCTGGCCGCCGGCTGTGGCAGCAGCGGGGGCGAGAAGACCACCAGCAGCGAGGGAAAGCAGCTGGACAAGGTCACCCTCACGCTGAACTGGTACCCGTACGGTGAACACGCGCCGTTCTACTACGGCAAGGCACAGAAGATCTACGAGAAGCACGGCATCGACCTGACCATCAACGCGGGCCAGGGCTCGCAGAAGACCATCCAGGCCACCGCGGCCGGGCAGAACGACTTCGGCTGGGCGGACACGCCCGCGTTGCTCGCCGGGGTGGGCACCGGCATGAAGGTCAAGAGCGTCGGCGTGTTCCTGCAGACCACGCCGTCGGCCGTGCAGTTCTTCAGCGACAAGAACATCAAGTCGCCCGCCGACCTGAAGGGCAAGACCATCGCGAGCACCGCCGGTGACGCGCTGAGCAAGACCTTCCCGGCCTTCCTCAAGGTGAACGGCCTGCAGGCGTCCGACGTGAAGCTCCAGAACCTTGACGCCGCGGGCAAGATGGCTGCTGTGCTGTCAAGCCAGACCGACGCGTTGCTCGGCTTCGCCACCGACCAGGGCCCGACGATCCAGGAGAAGGGCAAGAAACCCGTCTCCTACCTGAAGTTCGCCGACTTCGGGCTGAACTTCTACTCCAACGGCCTGCTCACCTCGGTGAAGAACCTGTCGGAGAAGAAGGACCTGGTGACCCGGATGGTCGCGGCCACCAGCGAGGCGTGGACGGCCGCCGGCGCCAACGAGAGCGGCGCGGTGGACGCGATGAAGGGCGCCTCGGAACAGCTTCCGTCGCCGACGGTGCTCAAGGAGCAGTTCAGCGCCACGCTCAAGCTGCTGCACACCCCCGCCACCGAAGGAAAAGCGCCGGGTGTCAACGACGAAGGCGACTGGCGCAAGACGATCCAGGTGTTCGCCGACGCCGGTGTGATCGACAAGGCCCAGGAACCGTCCGCGTACTGGGACGTCAGCTTCGCGCCGAAGGGATGAGGATGCCCGGCCAGGCACCCGCGATGGTTGAGATGGACACCACCCGGAAAGACAGCACGGTAGACCTTCAGGACGTCTCGGTTCGTTTTCGTACCAAGAAAATGGACGTGACCGCGCTGCACGACGTCTCGCTGAGCGTCAGGCAGGGGGAGTTCATCGCCATCGTCGGGCCGTCCGGCTGTGGCAAGTCCACTTTGCTCAAACTGGTCTCCGGCCTGCTCAAGCCGTCCGCTGGGCAGGTGGAGTTGCTGGGCGAGGAGGTTCGCGGCCCGCGCCGCGACATCGGCTACGTGTTCCAGCGGGCCGCCCTGCTGGACTGGCGCTCGGCCCGCCGCAACATCCTGCTGCAGGCCGAGATGCGCAGGATGCCGGCCACCGAGGCCCGCGAACGTGCGGACGAGCTGATCGCGATGACCGGCCTGACCGGTTTCGAGGACGCTTACCCGTACGAGCTTTCCGGCGGTATGCAACAACGTGTGGCCCTGTGCCGGGCGTTGCTGCACCGCCCCCCGGTTCTGCTGATGGACGAGCCGTTCGGCGCGCTGGACGCGCTCACCCGTGAGCAGATGAACATCGAGCTGCGTCGAATTTGGCGCGAAACGGGGACAACTGTCCTCCTGGTCACCCACTCGATCCCCGAGGCCGTCTACCTCGCGGACCGGGTAGTGGTCATGACACCCCGCCCTGGCACGGTCGACGAGCTGATCGCTGTCGATTTGCCAGTTGAACGAGACTACGGCAAAACCATGGCCGAGCCTGAGTTCGCAAGGGTCACTGGCCGTATTCGAGATCTGCTGGGCGCCGCCACCAGTAACGATTGAACCCGTCGACTGTGTTGCACCTGGAGGGATCCAACAATGAAGGCACGTTCCGTCTTAGTCGTCGCCGCCAGCGTGGCCTGCACCGCGCTCGGTGTGTTCGCCGTCCCGGCGAGCGCCGGCTTGACAACGTTCTGCGAGGGGGAGGCCGGGGCTGTGACGGTCCCGGGCGACCTGAGAGTCGCGGCCACCAAGTCCTGCGTCCTGGACGGCACCATCGTCACCGGGACCGTCACCGTTGAGCCGGGTGCGAACCTGGTGATCACCGGTGGCAACTTCCAGCGTGAGGTCATGCTGCAGGACGACGCCTTCTTCGACGCCAAGGGAACCACGTTCGGCAGCACCGTGACCGCGGTGGACGCCTACGGGTTCTACCTGGCCGACACGAAGTCAGGCAACGTCAAGGTGTCCGCGAACCAGCACCCCGATCGCGGTACGTACGCCTACCTGAACACCGCCACCGTCAACGGTGAGCTCAACTCCAGCGTGGGCGAGGTGTACGCGGAGAACAGCCAGCTGGGCAGCGTCACCGGGACCAATGTGTCCTATGTGGACCTGATCAGCACCGTCGTGAACCAGAACCTGACCGTGTCCGGTGCCAGGCTCGGCGGCGTGTTCTGCGCCGGTGAGGTGTACGGCAACACCTCGTACACCGGCAACCAGGGCGCGCTGCAGATCGGCGCCGACGGCCCGATCGCGTCCTGCGGGCAGGCCAGCTTCTTCAACGGCAACGTCACGGCGTCCGGCAACACCGGTGGCGTCACGGTGAGCAACACCATCATCCGTGGCAACCTGGCCGGTGTGGACAACGACCCGGCACCGGCAGGCGAGAACAACCGCGTCCGTGGCACCATCTCGGGCCAGTTCGTCAACCTCGCCCCGCCCGCCGCGGCCCGTGCCGCGGCCGCTGCCGCACCGCAGCACAACCCGGACGTGATGACCGGCCGCAAGTCCGACGCGCTCGCCGAGGCGCACGCTGCCGGACCGGCACACCTGTAAGCACTCACGCAAGATGGCTTCCGCCGCGCGCATGAGGGCGTTGGTTTTCGCTGTGCTGCTCCTGGTCGGGCTCTTCGGGGTCCCGGCGACCGCGGCCACCCCGCGGTTCACCGCGTTGGTGTTCTCCAAGACCACCAACTTCCGGCACGAGAACATTCCCTACGCCAACGCGGCGCTGCGCAAGCTGGCGGACGAGAACAACTTCGCCGTCGAGTTCACCGAGGACTCGGCGGCGTTCTCGGACGCCAACCTCGCTCGCTTCCAGCTGATCATCTTCAACAACACCAACTCCACCCCGCAGACCGGCAATTTGCTGAACGCCGATCAGCGGGGTGCCTTCCAGCGGTTCATCGAGCACGGCGGCGGCTGGATGGGCATGCACTCGGCCACCGCGAGCGAGCGCGACTGGAGCTGGTTCGAGGGCCTCGCCGGGGCGATCTTCGACTTCCACCCGGTGATCCAGCCGGGCCGGGTGAAGGTCCTCGACCACGTCCATCCGTCCACGAAGCACCTTCCGGACCTGTGGGAGCTGGAAGGCGAGGAGTGGTACAACTGGAAGGTCAACCCGACCGGCAAGGTGCACGTGCTCGCGCAGGTGAAGGTGCGGGACGGCATAGAGGGGCTGACCCAGGGGGTGGACCACCCGTTCGCCTGGTGCCAGAACTACGACGGCGGCCGATCCTGGTACACCACCATCGGCCACCCGCCGTCGCGGTACTCCGATCCGGTGTACCTCAAGCACATCCTCGGTGGCATCGAGTGGGCGGCGGGCGTGGTGCCCGGCGACTGCTCGCCCACCAAGGACAACATGTTCCAGAAGGTCCCGCTGGTGACCGAGGGCCTGGCCGACCCGTTCGAGCTGGCCGTGGCCGACGACCGCCGGGTGTTCTACATCCAGCGCACCGGTGCGCTCAAGATCCTCAACCAGGACACCCTGCGCACCACCACCGCGCTGGACTTCGCCTACACCCCGCAGATGACCAGCCAGTCGGACGGTCTGCTGGGGCTGGTGCTGGACAACAACTTCGCCCAGAACGGCTGGGTGTACCTGTTGTACTCGGACAAGGTCGACAAGAAGGAGAACCTGTCCAGGTTCACGGTGGTCGGTGACAAGGTCGACATGGCCAGTGAGAAGCGGCTGCTGGAGATCCCGACCTACCGCGACGAGAACCGCGCCAACTCGCACATGGCCGGCTCGCTGGCCATGGACCGGCACGGGAACCTGTTCGTGGCAACGGGTGACAACACCGACCCGTTCAACTCCGACGGGTTCAACCCGATCGACGAGCGGCCGGGCCGCCGGTCGATGGACGCCCAGTCCACCGCGGGCAACACCAACGACCTGCGCGGCAAGGTCCTGCGGATCACCCCGCAGGCCGATGGGTCCTACACCATCCCGGCGGGCAACCTGTTCGCGCCGGGCACGGCGAAGACCCGTCCGGAGATCTACACGATGGGTCAGCGCAACCCGTTCCGGATCACGGTCGACCCGAAGACGGATGCGTTGATGGTGGCCGACTACGGGCCGGACGCGCGGGCGGCGAACCCGGACCGCGGTCCGGAAGGGACGGTCGAGTTCGCGCGGATCACCCATGCGAGCAACCAAGGGTGGCCGTACTGCATCGGCAACAACACCCCGTTCAACGACTACGACTTCGCGACCGGAGTGTCCGGGCCGAAGTTCGACTGCGGGCACCTGGTCAACGACTCGCCCAACAACACGGGTCTGCGCGATCTGCCCCCGGCCGAGGCGCCGACGGTCTGGTACACGTACTCGCAGTCGGCGGAGTTCCCGGAACTGGGCAGTGGTGGTGGCGGGCCGATGTCCGGGCCGGTCTACTCCTACAACCCGGCCAACCCGCTGGTGACCAAGTTCCCGGAGTACTTCGACGGCAAGTGGTTCGTCTACGAGCTGACCCGCGGGTACTTCAAGACTTTGTCGTTCCAGCGGACCGACCAGACCTTCGGCAACCCGCGGTTCCCCGCGGTCAACCAAGGGGATCTGCAGTCGATCAACAAGATCTTCACCAATATGTCGTGGATCCAGGCGTTCTCCGCGCACTTCGGGCCGGACGGGTCGCTGTATGTGATCGACTTCGGCGCTGGCAGCGGGACCGGGCGCGGGGCCAGCAACGAGGGCTCCGGGATCTACCGGATCGACTATGTCGCGAATGGACGGAGGCCCAACGCGAAGGTGTCGGTGGACGCCGACTCCGGGCGGTACCCGTTGACGGTCAGGTTCTCCAGCGCCGGATCCGGTGGTGGGGACGGGGAAGCCGTCGACTACGCGTGGGACTTCGACGGCAACGGCACGATCGACTCCACCGAGGCCAACCCGACGTACGTTTATCAGGCGCCGGGCCGGTTCGACGCCCGGCTGACGGTGACGAGCCGCAAGAACGGGCTCACCGGGGTCGCCGTTTCGACCATCACGCCGGGGAACAGCCGTCCCGAGGTGAAGATCCTTTCGCCGCGGAACGGTGGCGCCTTCGAGTGGGGTGACACCATCCCGTTCGAGGTCCAGGTGACCGACCGGGAGGACGGCCGGATCGACTGCTCGAAGGTCGTTGTGCAGTCGCAGCTCGGTCACGACCTGCACCTGCACCCGATGGACAACACCACGGGCTGCCGGGGCGAGTTCAAGACCGACCAGGGCACGAGCCATGGCCCGGGGCAGAACCTGTTCGTCGCGATGGCCGTGCAGTACACGGACAACGGCGGCGTGCGGAACACCCCGGCGCTGACCGGGTCCGCCCACATCGGACTGGAGCCCAAGCGCAAGGAGGCCGAGCACCACGAGGGCCTCGGTGGCGCACAAGGCGGTCCGACGGTGGTGAGCAACGCGTCGGCGTCGGCGGGCAAGCGGCTCGGTTCGATCCAGCACGGTGACTGGGTGTCCTACGACCCGGTGAACCTGACCAACATCGACTCGGTGACGGTCGGGGTCTCCTCCGGTGGTCTCGGCGGCAGGATCGAGTTCCGCGCGGACTCGCCGGCCGGGCAGCTGCTGGGTTCGGTGGACGTGCCGAACACGGGTGACTGGAACAACGTCATCTCACCGACGGTGCCGTTGGTCAATCCCGGCCGGACGGTGAAGTTGTTCCTGGTCTTCACCAACCCCGCGTGGACGCCCGCCTCGCCCGACCTGATGTCGTTGGACTGGCTCAACCTCAACGGCAACGGCATGGCGAAACCCGGTACCACCGCGGACATCGCCGTGACCGCCACACCGACCAGCGGCACCGCGCCGCTGAGCGTGGCGCTCAAGGGAACGGCGACCGCACCGGCGGGCCGCACGATCACCGGGTACGCCTGGGACTTCGGCGACAACACCGCCGCGGGCTCGGGTGCGTCGGTTACCCACCAGTACACCAAGAAGGGAACCTACACAGCGCGACTGACCACAACGGACAGTGCCGGAGTGCACACCGCCCGCACAGTCGTCGTGACCGTTTCCTGAGGTCCCCTCGTGAGTGGTTTTGGCCCGTTAGCACGGCCGAACCCACTCACGAGGCCTGAGCTGGAGGTTTACGAAAGATGACCACCTCTCGGCGCGGGTTCCTGCGGCTGGCCGCCGGGTCTGGCGTGGTCGTCGGCGGTATGACGGCGGGTGTGGCGGCGGCGGACCCGCCGCTGCACTCCGTGCCGCCGGACCACATCGGCATCCAGCTGTACACCGTCCGTGACATCATGGCGACCGATCCACAAGGGACACTCAACGCGCTCGGCCGGATCGGCTACGCGACAGTAGGCGTCAGCGGCCTCTATGGACACACCCCGGCGGCGTTCCGGGACATGCTCGACACGGCCGGCCTGCGGGCCGTGCTCACCCACACCAGCTGGGACGCGATGCTCGCGAACGTCCAGCGTGAGCTGGAGATCGCCCGCATCCTCGGCGTGCGCTACGTCGTGGTCCCGTCACTGCCGGGGAGCCTGCGCAACGTCGCCGGGTACCGGAATGCGGCCGCCGCATTCTCGTCCTGGGGTGAGAAATGTCGCAGCGCCGGCCTGAAGTTCCTGTTCCACAACCACAACGTCGACTTCGTGAAGGCCGATGGCAAGGTGCTGTACGACATCCTGCTCGACGAGACCGACCCGCGGTTGGTCAACTTCGAGCTGGACCTGTACTGGATCATCGCGGGCGGTTACGACCCGGTGCCGTACTTCGACCGCTACCCAGGGCGGTTCCCGGTGTTCCACGTGAAGGACCGGGCCGCCAACGGGTCCTTCGAGGACCTCGGCCGCGGCACGATCGACTTCCCCCGGATCTTCGCTCGGTACGCCCAATCGGGCATCCGGGAGTACGTCGTCGAACACGACACTCCGCCGATTCCGCTCGTCACCGCCGCACGCGGCCACGACTATCTGGTGGCTGTTCGCTTCTAGCGCAACTCCTGACTCCGGAAGGCCGCGCCAATCCGCCTGGCGCGGCCTTCCGGGCCTGCCCGAAATGTCAGTCCGCTGTGAAACACTCTCCGGCACTGTGGCGATCCACAGGGTGAATGATCCGGTCATCGGTGCGCACCGGTTCTGGGGGAAGCAGGAGGGCTGAAGATGCGGCACATCCGTGCCTTGATGAAGATCACCGCGGTCGGTGCGCTGACCGCGGCGACGCTGGCGGTCCCGGTGGTGACGCCCGCCGTCGCCGCCCCGGCGCTGCCGACCGGTTTCATCCTGCAGGACGACAGCGCGATCGCGATCGGCAAGGCCGGCCAGGTGAACTGGGTGCCCAAGACCGGCACCCCGCGCACGCTCGGCACCATCGCGGTGACGAACAAGAACGACCTCGGCCTGGTCGGCGTCGCCGTCGCGCCCGACTTCGCCACGTCGCGGACCATCTACACGACGTACGCCACCGCGGCCGCGGGGCCGCCGTGGACGTTGCGGCTCAGCCGCTGGCAGGTGAGCGTCGACGGCGCGGGGGCGCCGACCGGCCTGCAGAACGAGACCCCGATCCTGGAGACCACGGCGGACTCCGACGCGCACGCGATGACCACGGTCCTCGCCCCCGACGACGGCACGCTGTGGGTGAGCATCGGCGACGGCGCCAGCTACGCCGGGGCGGACCAGCAGGCGTTCCGCGTGCAGAACATCGACGACCCGCACGGCAAGGTGCTGCACATCAGGACCGACGGCACCGGTGTCCCGACGAACCCGTTCTACCAGGCGGGCAACCCGGGTTCGGTGCGCAGCAAGGTGTACGCGTACGGCTTCCGCAGCCCGTTCCGGTTCAGCGTGGATGCGGCCACCGGCCAGATCGCGCTCGGTGACGTCGGGTTCAACCGCACGGAGGAGGTCGACCTGGTCGGCCCGGGCCAGAACTTCGGCTGGCCGTGCTGGGAGGGCCCGGACCGCACCGTGGAGTACATCAACTTCGCCGAGTGCGGCACCTCCACCACGGTGAACCCGATCTTCAGCTACCCACACCCGTACGGCAACTCCGTCACCGGCGGTGTCGTCTACAAGGGATCGTCCTATCCGGACGATTACAAGGGCCGGTACTTCTTCGGCGACTACGTGGCCAACCGGATCTGGACGATGCGCTTCAACGGCGCGGGCAACGTGCTCACCCAGCCCGAGCAGGACGGGTTCGCCCAGGACATCGGCGGCCCGGTCAGGTTCCAGAGCATGCCGAGCAACGGCGACATCGTGTACGCGGACATTCTGTCCCGCACCCTGCGCCGGATCACCTGGGCGCCGGGCAACGCGGCCCCGCAGGCGGTGCCGAAGGCGACCGTCGACCCCGACCACCGCACGGTGTCCTTCGACGCGACCGCGTCCACCGACCCGAACGGCGACCCGCTGACCTACAAGTGGGACTTCGGTGACGGCACCACCGGCACGGGCCCGACGACGAGCCGCACCTACGGCCCGGGTGACACGTTCACCGCCAAGCTCACCGCGACGGACCCGTTGGGGCTGACCGGAACCACGTCGATCGTGGTCGCGCCGGGCAACCACCCGCCCGCGCTGAACCTGACCCCGCCGGACGCGGCGCACGAGTACGCCGTCGGAGAGGTCATCCAGGCCAGTGCGACCGCGGCGGACCAGGAAGACGGCTCGTTGCAGGTGCTGTGGACCACGAACCTGGTGCACTGCGTGAGCACCGGCGGCTGCCACCTGCACCCGAGCAGCAACCAGACCGGGCCGCAGTACTCGATGCCGTTCGAGGGCCACCCCGGCAACAGCTACCTCGAGGTGACCGCGCACGCGACCGACAGCAAGGGCACCGAGACGACGACGGTGTTCCGGGCCAAGGCGAAGCAGCGCCGGGTGACCGTGCAGACCGACACCCCGGCGGCGTTCACCATCGGTGACGAGCAGGGCACGTCCGGGCTGTTCTCGGTGGGCCAGCAGCTGACCATCGTCGCCCCGCAGGTGGCCACCGACGGCGTCGCCCAGTTCCAGAACTGGGCGGACGGGTCGGCCAACCGGACCAAGGTCATCACGGTTCCGGATGGCGACTCGGTGATCAACGTGACCTACCTGACGCCGATCGAGAAGCGCTACCAGGACGACGCCGCCCTGCGGGCCCAGCTGGGCGCGCCGGTGGGCGCGGAGCAGGGCGACTCGTTGGCCCGGTCGCAGCAGTACGCCAACGGCTACCTGTTCTGGTCGCCGTCCGGCGGGGTGCGGTCCATGCAGGGCGACTACCTCAACGCGTACCTGGCCGTGGGCGGCGTCGCGAAGCTGGGCGTGCCCACGACCGACGTGGTGACCAACCCGGACGGCGCCGGCACGCGGATCATGCTGTCCAAGGGCGGTGCCATCTACAAGTCGCCGAACACCCCGGCGGCGGCGCTGCAGGCCGACAACTACGCGCTGTACAAGTCGCTCGGCGCCGAAGCGGGCGCGTTGGGGTACCCGACCGACAACGAGCGCACCTCCGGCGGCGACCTGTCCGGTCACTACAACACCTTCGCCGACGCGATCATCATCGCCAGTCCGACCACGCCGTCGCAGGTGCTGCGCGGTGAGGTGAAGAACAAGTACGTCGCGCTCGGTTACGGCAACGCGTACGTGGGCTTCCCGGTCAGCAACGACGAGGCCGGGGCGAACGGCGGGCGCGGCGCCGGCTTCCAGCGGGGCTACATCTACTGGAAGCAGGACACCGGGGCGCACAACGTCGAGGGCGCGATCGGCGCCAAGTGGGCGGAGAAGGGCAAGGACACCTCCTACCTGGGCTACCCGACCACCGACGACCTCGGGACCACCCCCGCGGGCGGGTACTTCAACTTCTTCGAGCGCGGGTCGATCTTCTGGACCGCGGACACCGGGGCGCACAACGTCCAGGGCGCGATCAGCGACAAGTGGAACGAGCTCGGCCGCGAGCACTCCTACCCGGGGTACCCGACCTCCGACGAGATGCCGGGCGCCAACGGCGGGTTCTTCAACCAGTTCCAGCGCGGCGGCATCTACTGGAGCGCGGCGACCGGCGCGCACAACGTCGAGGGCGCGATCGGCGTGAAGTACGCCGAGCTGGGCAACGAGAAGTCGTTCCTCGGCTACCCCACCACCGACGACCTGGCCACTACCCCTCCGGGCGGGTACTTCAACCTGTTCGAGCGGGGCGCCATCTACTGGTCCGCCGGTGCCGGCGCGCACAACGTCCAGGGCGGCATCTGGCAGAAGTTCGGGCAGCTCAACTACGAGCACGGCCTGGGCTTCCCGCTGACCGACGAGATCCCGGGCGCCAACGGCGGGTTCTACAACCACTTCGAGCGCGGGTCCATCTACTGGAGCCCGGGCTACGGATCGCACAACGTCCAGGGCGCGATCCTGATGAAGTACCTCGAACTCGGTGGCGACGCCTCCTGGCTCGGCTACCCCATCGGTGACGAGACAGCCATCCCCGGCGGCTGGCGCTCGAACTTCGAACACGGCTACATCTTCTTCGGCACCAACGGCCAGTACTCCATCCAGCAGTACTAGCAGCCCACCACACACCCAGGGGCCTGGCCCGCCACCCCGGCGAGCCAGGCCCCTGCCCGATCTCACCCCACCCACTCATCCGCCACTCACCCCAGCCCACTCACCCACCTCACTCACTCACTCACTCACCTCAGCCCACTCGTCCACCCCATCCCCAGACCTCCGCGCGGCTTGCCACACACCCACCACCGCGGCTTGCGGCCTCGCCGCAAGCCGCCCTGCGCCGTCGCCCTGCGCCGTCGCCCTGCGCCGTCGCCCTGCGCCGTCGCCCTGCGCCGTCGCCCTGCGCCGTCGCCCTGCGACGCTGCGGCTTGCCGCCTCACCGCACCGGCGCGGCCTCGCCGTTGCTTTCCTCCACTCCTGGCCGGGCCGCTTTCCTTGGCCCTCGTCGCATGTCCCATCCGCCATCCCGATGGCCGCGCGACGCACTGCTCGCCTCGCCCCGCCTCCTGCATCGCTCGCTCGCCATGCCGACTGCCGGGCTCGGCGGCGCGCCTCGCCTCCGCACCGCGGCGGGCTTGCAGCCTCGCGGCTCTCCTCAGCTCCTGCCGAGCCTCCTCCCACACTTCTCCTGAGTCCTCGCCGCACCTCCCTCAACTCGCCGCTCCCACAGATGGCGCTGCCCCGGCCGCGTCTTCGCGCGCGGCCCGGCCGGGTGGGTGGGATCGGCTTGGGGGCGGGGGTAGTGGATCTCCGGATAGTGTGGGGGGAGGTTTACGGACAGGAGTAGTAGGTGCCTGAGATCAACACTTTGGATGGCCGGCCGACGACCCTGGCGGAGCTGCGGGACGGCAAGGCCGCGCTGGTGGTCAACGTGGCGTCCAAGTGCGGCCTGACGCCGCAGTACACGCAGTTGGAAGAGTTGCAGCAGAAGTACGGCGAGCGCGGGTTCACCGTGATCGGCGTGCCGTGCAACCAGTTCGGGGGTCAGGAGCCCGGGTCGGCCGAGGACATCCAGACCTTCTGCTCGACCACGTACGGCGTTTCGTTCCCGATGACCGAGAAGGTCGACGTGAACGGCCCGGACCGGCACCCGGTGTACACCGCGCTGACCGAGTTCCCCGACGAGGAGGGCAAGGCCGGTGACATCCAGTGGAACTTCGAGAAGTTCCTGGTGTCGGCCGAGGGCGAGGTCGTCGCGCGGTTCCGGCCGATGACGACACCCAACGACCCCAAGGTGATCACGGCCATCGAGTCGGTCCTGGGTGACTGAGACCTGGGTCTACGCCATCCCCTTGCGCACCCGGTTCCGTGGGATCACCGTGCGCGAGGGGATGTTGATCCAAGGGCCGAGGGGGTGGGGCGAGTTCTGCCCTTTCACCGAGTACGACGACGCCGAGGCGCGGCGGTGGCTGGCCACGGCGGTTGAGCAGGCGACGGTGGGGTGGCCCGCGCCGGTGCGTGACCGGATCCCGGTGAACTGCATCGTGCCCGCGGTCGACCCGTCGCAGGCGTTCAAGATCGCGGTGGGATCCGGGTGTTCGACCGCCAAGGTCAAGGTCGCGGACCATCGGCAGTCGCTCGGCGAGGATGTCGCCCGGGTCGAGGCCGTGCGGGATGCGTTGGGGCCCAACGGGAAGATCCGGGTCGACGCGAACGCGGCCTGGGATGTGGACACCGCGGTGGTGCACATCCGGGCGCTCGACCGGGCCGCGAACGGGCTCGAATACGTTGAGCAGCCTTGTAAGTCGACCGCCGAACTGGCGGCGGTGCGGCGGCGGGTGAACGTGCGGATCGCCGTGGACGAGTCGATCCGGCGCGCCGAGAACCCTCTGGAAGTCGTCGTTTCCGGGGCCGCGGACATCGCCATCATCAAGTGCACACCCCTCGGCGGCGTGCGGAAAGCCCTGCGGGTCGCCGAGGCCACCGGGCTGCCTTGTGTTGTGTCGTCGGCACTTGAGACGTCGGTGGGGCTGTCCGCGCAGCTGGCGTTGGCGGGCGCGTTGCCGCAGCTGGATTTCGCTTGCGGGCTGGGCACTTTGTCGTTGTTGACCGGGGATGTCGTTGAGACACCGTTGGTTCCGGTCGACGGTTTCCTCCCGGTGCCGACCCAACCGCCGCGGCCGGTGTTCACGGCATTCGAGGCATCCCCCGGCCGAGCCGCCTGGTGGCGTGACCGGTATACACGTGTTAGTGCGTAGTTCACCGACTGTTTGCGGGCGCGCGATGCGCTGTTTGGCGGTACCGTCCTTGCGACCGTAAGGAGGATGCCGTGGCCAAAGTGAGCGTTACCGCCGCGATGCCCGTCGACCCGCAGAGAGCCTGGGCGACCGCTTCGGACCTGACCAGGTTCGGGGAGTGGCTCGCCCTGCACGAGGGCTGGCGGGGCGAAGTGCCCAGCGAGATCAGGACGGGCACAGTGCTGACATCGGTGGTGTCGGTGAAGGGCCTGCGCAACCGGATCACCTGGTCGGTCACCTCGTACGATCCGCCGAACGGGATCGCCTTGTCCGGCGAGGGCAAGGCGGGCGTGAAGGCGTCGCTGCGGCTGAAGCTGGTTCCGTCGGCCGGCGGGGCGACCGGTGAGCTGGACGTGGAGTTCACCGGGCCAGGGATGTTCGGCCCGATCTCGGCCGCCGTGGGCAAGACGCTCCAGGGCGACCTGCGCAAGTCACTCGACCGGCTGGTCGAGCTGATCGACTGAGTTCTCCCGGCTGCGGGTGGCGAACCACAGACCCGCCAGCCCGGCGATCGCGAGGATCGCCATGAGCACCACCACGGTCGGGGGCATGTTCGTCAGCGTGTCCCCGACCACCACCGCCACGATCGTCCCGGGCAGCGAGCCCAGGACCGTGCCGATCAGGTACGGCCAGGTGCGGACGTGCAGGATCCCGCACGTGTAGTTCACCGGCAGGAACGGTGCCACGGGGATGAGCCGCAGCGACGCCACCGCCATCCAGCCGCCGCCGGACAGCCGCTCGTTGAGGGTCTTCACCTTGGGCCGGTCCATGTGCCGCCGCACCATCCCACGCAGCACCCACCTGGCCAGCGCGAAGCTCATCAGCCCGCTGACCGCGGTGGCCGTGATCGCCACCAGCACGCCGACCACCGGTCCGAGCAGCAACCCGGACGCCAGCGAGAACACGGTGCGGGGGATGGGGATGAGCGTGGCGAACACGTACGTGGCGAACATCAGCAGGACGGCCGCGTCACCCGCGGCGCCGAGCGCCCACGCGCGGACCTCCTCGGGCTTGGGCACGGGGAGCACGAAAGCCGCCGCGACCAGCGCCGCGAGCAGCCCGATGGCCACCAATATCCTCACTCGCGGCACGGGGCCAGTCTACCGAAGCAGCCGGCGCACCTCCCGGTCGCTGACCTGAGCGAAGTCCCGGTACGCCTGCCCCACGGCCGCGAACGACTCGGGTGTGTACGCGCAGACGACCTCGTCCACCAGGGCTTGGAACTCCTCGACGGTCTCCCTCGGCGCGGTCGGCACGGCCAGCACGATCCTCGCCGGGTTCTGCTTGCGCAGCGCCTCCACCGCCGCCCGCGCGCTCGCGCCCGTGGCCAGCCCGTCGTCGACCAGGATCACCGTGCGACCGGTCACGTCCACCGGCTTCGCCCCGTACGCCACGCGCCGCCGTTCCAGCTCCTCGGTCTCCGCCCGGATCACCCGATCGAGGTCGGCCTGGTTCACCCGTCCCGCGATCTCCTCGTTGAGCACCACCACGCCGTTCGCGATCGCGCCCATCGCCAGCTCCTCGCGCCCCGGCACCCCCAGCTTGCGCACCAGGAACGGCGCCATCCCCACTCCCAGCCCCCGGGCCACTTCAACCGCCACAGCCACCCCACCGCGCGCCACCCCAAGCACCACAACATCCCCTCGCCCCGCATACGCCCCCAACAACCCCACCAGTTCCCGCCCAGCGTGCTCCCGGTCCCTGAACCGCATGAACCGTGAATACCCGATAACGGCCAACCCTGCACAGAACCGCTGGCGGACGTCGTTCGACGCCCCGGGACGGCGGGCCGAGCAGGGCGGCCGCTTCTCCGCGTACCTGCCCGACAACCTGCTGACCCGCTCGCCGACCATGTCCGCCGAACTGGCTCAGCGCGCGTTCGACGTCGAGGGCGCCGTCCGTGCGCTCAGCGCACCCTCGCCGGTCGCGACCTGGCTCGAAGGCCTCGCGCGCCTTGGCGACGGCTCAGGCGGTCACCGTCGCCCGCATCGACGGCCTACCGAGCCCTGTTGCCCGACGACGAACACCACGGCCTGCGGAACTGGATCGGCGGCAACGACTGGCACCCAGTCGGCGCGGACTTCATGCCGCCCCCACCCGATGGCGAGCACCCGCTGGGACACCAGGGAATTCTCGCCCGGCCGCCCGGTTGCGGCAGCGCCGGCGCGGTAGATGTGTCCTAATGGGAGCCATGACTGGGCCGGTGGGGTTCGTGCTGGGTGGCGGTGGGTCGTTGGGGGCCGGGCAGGTGGGGATGCTGCGGGCGCTGGCGGAGCGCGGGATCCGGCCGGATCTGGTGGTGGGGACGTCGGTGGGGTCGGTGAACGGGGCGTTGCTGGCGCTGGACCCGGACAACGCGCCGGACCGGCTGGCGGAGGTGTGGGCCCGGATGACGCGGCAGAAGGTGTTCCCGGGTGGCCCGATCGCCCAGCTCACCACGTTGCGCAAGCACCGCAACCACATCTTCCCGAACACCGGCCTCGCCGAGATCCTGGCGACCGAGCTGGCGGGTGTGGACGACTTCGCGAACCTGACCCTGCCGTTCGGGGCGGTGGCGGTGGACGCGTTGACGGGGCAGCCGGTGCTGATCAACAAGGGTGCGCTGACGCCGGCGATCCTGGCGTCCAGCGCGATCCCGGGGATCTACCCGCCGGTGGAGATCGACGGCCGCGTCCTCTACGACGGCGGGGTGGTGGCGAACGTCCCGATCAGGCAAGCGCTTGCGTCGGGCGCGAAGTCGCTGGTGATCCTGGACTGCGCGTTCCCGGGCCACCTGCCGCGGGTCCCCGAGTCCCTGGCGGACGCGGTGTTCTTCTGGGCCACTCTGGGGATGCGCAACCAGGCCGTGCTGGAGTCCGAGCTGGCCGCGAAGGACGTCCCGGTGGTCTACCTGCCGGGCGCCCCGGTGCGGAATCTAACACCGTTAGATTTCACGCATACCCAAGAGCTCATCGACGCCGCGTACACCAGCTCGAAGGAGTTCCTCGAGGACCTCAAGATCGAGGGACCCGGTCTCTACGGCCGTCCGTGACGCAACCGCGGCACGCCCGAAGGCGCCGAGACCCACTTCAACAATCCCGCGATGTCGATCCCGTGCGGCGGGTCGGCCTCGTACGGCCAGATGTTGTCCGCCCCGCGCTGCAGCAACGCCGCCGCACCGGAGGTGTTGCCCCGCGCGGCATGCGTCATCCCGACCGCGAGCTGCGCCAGCCCACGCCACAGTTCACGCTCCGATGGGGGCGCCGTCTTCCACGCGTCCTCGAGCACCTCATGCGCGTGGAACGGCATCCCGGCGTCGAGCAGCCGCTGTGCCTCGGTCAACGACTCATCGGGCGTCCGCGGCACGCCTTCCGGCTGCCGCTCGACGCCCTCGCTGGAGCCGTAGGGGAGCGGGCGCCCCAGGCCGTCCCGCGGCCTGGCGTTGCGCGCCCTTCCCTCGGTGTCCCGGTCGCGATCCATACCGCCTATCCAACCAAGTCCAGTGCCGCCTCGATGACCTCCAGAGTCGCGATCGCGGACTCGGGCGTCACCGGCAACGGCGTCCCTTCCCGCAAACTAGACGCCACGGCCGTGTAGAAGTACTGGTAACTGCCGATCTTGGTCTCCACCGGGTCGTCACCGAGCAGGCCCCAGAGCGCTTCGGGTTCCACGCCCCAGTCCGGGTCGCCCGGCCGCAGACCCTCCTTGAGCTGGCCTTCCTGCACGTCCAGGCCGTATTTCGTGTACGAGCCGGCGGTGCCCAGGATGCGGAACCGGGGTCCCGGGTGCTGGGCGAGCGAGCTGGACGCGAGATGCGAGATCACCCCCGACGGGTGCTTCAACGCGAGGAAGAAGTCGTCGTCCACCTCGACGTTCGCGCGTTGCTTGTTGACCTCGGCGTAGATCGAGTCCGGCGTGCCGAACAGCATGATGGCTTGGTCAATCAGGTGTGCGCCGAGGTCGAACAGCACCCCGCCGGCCTCGTCGCGGCCGGGCAGCTCGCGCCAGCCGGTCTTGGGCACCGGCCGCCACCGGTCGAAGTGCGACTCGAACCGCACCACCTGCCCCAGCGACTCCTGCTCGAGCAACGCACGCACCGTCAGGAAGTCGCCATCCCACCGGCGGTTCTGGAACACGGTCAGCGGCACGTCCCGCTCGGACGCGAGCATCGTCAGCCGCCGGGCCTCCTCGGCCGTCGGCGCGAACGGCTTGTCGACCACCACGGCCACACCCGCCTCAACGGCGGCCGTCGCCAGCGGCACGTGGGTCCGGTTCGGCGAGGCGATGACCACCAGGTCGTGGTCCTCCCACAGCTGGTCCGGCCGGTCCAGCCGCTGAACGCCCTCGGGCACCTCCCGCGACGTGACCACCGACTTCAGCGTCAGCCCCGCGGTCGCCTGGATCAGGGGCGCGTGGAACACCGCACCCGCGGTGCCATAACCGATCAGACCCACTCGCAACGTCATGCGGCCCAGCCTAGGCCGACTCGCGAGCGTGCTGGATGGGACCTATTCTGCGACCGTCCACATGGGAGGGCCGATGACGCAGGCCGAGACACGCAGCACCGGTCGAGGGGCGCAGAACGCGGTGGTCGCCGCGATCATGCTGGGGATGCTGCTGTCCGCACTGGACCAGACCATCGTGTCCACCGCGCTGCCGACGATCGTCAGCGATCTGGGCGGCGGCAACCACCTGAGCTGGGTGGTCACGTCGTACCTGCTGGCCGAGACGATCATGACGATCCTGGTGGGCAAGTTCGGCGACCTGTACGGCCGCAAGAAGATGTTCCTGCTCAGCGTCGGGCTGTTCGTGGTCGGCTCGTTCTTCGCGGGCTGGGCGGACTCGATGGGCTGGCTGATCGCCTCCCGCGCGGTACAGGGCCTCGGCGCCGGTGGCCTGCTGGTGACCGCGACGGCGGTGATCGCGGATGTGGTCCCGTTGAGCGAACGAGGCAAGTACCAGGGCTTCGTCGGGTCGGTGTTCGGCGTGGCCACAGTGGTCGGCCCGCTGCTCGGCGGCCTGTTCGTGGACCACCTGAGCTGGCGCTGGGCGTTCTACGTCAACATCCCGATCGGCCTGCTCGTGCTGGCCGTGGCGGCGTTCGCGCTGCCGAGCGTGGCCGCGCCGAACAAACCGAAGATCGACTACCTGGGCATCCTGCTGATCGCGTTGGCGTCCACCGGGTTGACGCTGGTGACCAGCTGGGGCGGAACCGAGTACCCGTGGGGCTCGCCGACGATCATCTGGATGGCCGTTGGCTCGGTGGTCGCGTTGGTGGCCTTCGTTTTCGTGGAGATGCGGGCCGCGGAACCGATGCTGCCGTTGCGGTTGTTCCGCAGCCGGGTGTTCACCGTGTCCAGCGTGCTGAGCTTCATCGTCGGGTTCGCGTTGCTCGGCGGAGTCACTTATCTGCCAACGTATCTGCAGTTCGTCCATGGCGCGACGGCGACCGGGTCGGGCCTGCGGATGCTGCCGCTGGTGGCCGGGCTGATGGTCGCGGCCATCGTGGTCGGCCAGGTGATCAGCAAGACCGGGCGGTACCGGTGGTTCCCGGTCATCGGCTCGCTGCTGATCGCGGGCGGACTCCTGCTGCTGTCCCTGATGGACGCCTCGACGACGTTCTGGGTGACGTCCGGGTACATGATCGTGCTGGGCCTTGGGGTCGGCATGGTCATGCCCGTGCCCACCGTCGTCGTCCAGAGCACGAGCGACTACAAGGACCTCGGCGTCGCCACCTCGGGCGTGAGTTTCCTGCGCACACTGGGAAGTTCGTTCGGGGTGGCGATCTTCGGCACGATCTACGCGGGCCAGCTGCCGGACCACTTGGGCCCGGCGACCCCACCCGGGATCGACCCGCGGATCGTGATGAGCCCCAAGGGTGTCGCCGCTTTGCCCGACCCGGCAAGGCTTCCGGTCATCAACGCCTACGCCGACACATTGCAGACGATGTTCCTGGTGGCCGCACCCGTTGGCATTCTTGCGTTCCTGGTCGCGCTGTTGCTGCGTGAGGTTCCGTTGCGGGACTCGGCACGCGTGATCGCCTCGGGCAACAGCGGGGTCGGCGAGAGCTTCGCGGTGCCCGCGTCGTCGGACTCCGAGGTCGAGCTGGAAAAGCTCATCTCGCTGGTGGTGAGCAAGCAGAAGACCGACCCGCGGCCGGAGATCCTGGCCAGATCGGGGGTTCCGCTGTCGTTCGCGCAGGCCTGGCTGCTGGTAAGGGTGTTCAAGCACAGCCGCGACGACGGCGACGCGACCCTGCTCGAGATCGCCGAGAACTCGAGGATCCCACCGGGCATCTTCGAACCGGTGGCCCGCCAGCTGGTCGACTCCGGGTACGCGACCGAGGCCGAGGGGCACTACCGGTTCACTCCACAAGGGACAGAGGCGTTCACCAGGCTGATCGGCGCGTCCCGGGTGTGGATGCTGGAACGCCTGGCCGACTGGGACGAGTTGGAGAACGGCTTCAGCGAAGCGGTCGACCGCATGTCCGAACGCATGATCGCCAGCAGCCGGGAGCTCACCGCCGGCCGCCACGCCGCCGCCGGAGTTTAGGGTCCGGGCGGGACGGCGGGCCCGCCCGGACGGCTCATCAGGAGGAACACAGGTCCATGGGCAGCACGCCGTCGCCCGTGATGGTGGTCTGGACACTGTGGATGGTGACGGGGGAGCCCGAGGCGATCCGGAAGTCGGTCTGCTCGTTCTCCCGTTCGGCGAACCTGGCGTCGTTCACCGTGATGGTGACCGTCTTCCAGGTGTTCGTGTTGGTGTTCACGACGGTCTGTGCGCCCTTGTAAGGCTCGCCAGTCGAGTCGTACTGCAACGTCCAGCCGTTGGTGCCGGTGTCGAAGTACGTGATGTCGAACGTCGCGGTGAAGTCGCCGTCGAAGGCCAGCCGCCGGTCGACCCGGAAGTACATGTTGAGGTTGTCGGGAACCCGCAACACGGTCTGCCGGGCGTCCTGACCACCAGCAGTGACCGGGGTTGTCACGCCATCACCGGCCAGTTCCCGTTGCTGGAGGCCGTTGTCGACGTTGACCGGGCCCAAAGTCGTGCACCCCTTGGCGGTCTTCCCGGCGCCGATCACCGCGACCGGGAACTCCACCCTGGGCAGGTTCGCCCCGGGCGCGCTCAACGCCACCGACATCGACCGGAACCCTTGTTTGGCATCAGCCGACGCCGTTACTGAGGCGTTCACCTGCGCGACGCCGTTCACCACCGGGGCCGTGCCGCTGACCGGGCTGATGCTCAGGCCGTTCTGCGGCTGGGCGGTCCAGGTGATGGTGGGGACTGGTTCGACCACAGCGGGATCGGCGCCCGCGCCCACGGTGAACGTCAACGGCGTGGCCACGGAAGCGCCAGCGGTGACAGTGGTTGCGGGAGCCGTGATCTCTACGGGAGTCTGCCCCGGCGGGAACTTCAGTGGCCCGGCCGGGAACGACGGTGGCGGGCTGTCCGCGCCCCACGCTTTGTTCGGCGTGCCGGACAAGGAGAACTGCAACTGGGTGAATCCGTCCACCCCGGACAGTGAGGTCTGCTGGGTGACCCGGTTGTTGACGGACAAGGACCGGACGTACTTGCCCGGCGCCGCACCAGGAGCGTTGATGACCAGCATCCCGCGAGCCAGGTGCACCTTGATCTCCGGGAACACCGGCGCGCCGATGGCCAGCGTGGACGTTCCCGGCGTGGTGGGGTAGAGGCCCATCGACGACCAGACATACCAGGAGCTCAACGCGCCAAGGTCGTCGTTGCCCGGCTCACCACCGGGGGTGTTCGAGTACATTGTGGACAGCAGCTGGTGGACCTTCTGCTGGGTCTGCCAAGGCGCGCCCGCGTAGGTGTACAGCCAGGGCACGAGCATGTTGACCTCGTTGCCCGCCCAGTAGAACGGCCGGTTCGGGCCGGCGTTGTTCTCGGTGAGGAAGGTGTCCAGCCGGCGCCGGACGTTGTCCTTGCCGATGGCCGAGAACAGCCCGGCGATGTTCTGCGGGACGAACCAGAGGTACTGGCCCGCGTTGCCTTCCTGGAACCCGGACTGCCCGAAGTTCGTCATCCCAGCGGTGACCGGGTTGCCCGCGGGGAACGTCCCCGAGGCGTCCCGCGGCTGCATGAACCCTGAGTCCACATTGAACAGGTTGGTCCAGTTCTGCGACCGGGCCAGGTACTCGTCGTACGTGGCCGTGTTGCCCAGGGAACGGGCGAACTGGGCCAGGCCGAAGTCGGCGAGCGCGTACTCCAAGGTGGCCGAGGCGCCGTTCGGCACGTCCGAGATGTCGCTGCCCTTGACGTTCGGGACATAGCCAAGACGCTTGTAGTCCGCCAAACCAGGGCGTTCCTCGTACCGGCCCTGACCGAGCTGGTCCGGCGCCGGCACCTGCGAAGCCCCCTTGATCATCGCGGCCAGTGCGGCTCCGGTGTCGAAGTCCCTGGCGCCAAAGGCATACGCCGAAGCGATCATCGGCACGGCCGCGTCGCCGTTCATGACGTTGGTGTACCCGTTGGCAACCGGCCACTTCGGCAGCCAGCCGCCCTGCTGGGCGTCGGTGACCAGCGACTGCATCATCTGGCTGGACTCGGCCGGTGCCACCATCGCCTGCAGCTGGATCAGCGTCCGGTAGACGTCCCAGCCGGAGAAGTTGGCGTAGTGGGCCCTTCCGGGTGCGACCGTGTGGACCTTGTTGTCGAAGCCCAGGTACTGGCCGTTGGCGTCGCTGAACACGTTGGGGTGCAACAGCGAGTGGTAGAGCGCGGTGTAGAACTGGACCTGCTGGTCGTGCGTGCCGCCGCCGATCTCTACTTTGGACAGCAGCTTGCGCCAGGCGGTCCGGGTCTGCGCCGCGACCGGAGCGACCTGCCAGCCGGGGTTCTCGGCGCTGAGGTTGGCCCAGGCGTTGTCAACGCTGACATAGCTGATGGCGACCTTCACCCCGACCGAGGCCTGCTTGGTCGTGTCGAAGGTGACCCAGGCGCCGGAACCCGGTCCCGAGGCCGAACCCGAGCCGGGCCGGACGGTGGTTGCCTCCCAGGTCCCGAAAGAGGCGAACGGCCGGTCGAAAACGGCGGCATAGTAGACGGTGTAAGCGTTTTCCTGGGCGCAGAACCGGCCGCTGTCGATCTTCCCGGACAGCCGGTCCGCGCCGACGCTCACCGTGGCGCCGCTGTTGCCGTTCTGCGAGGAACCGGTCTTGAACAGCACATTCGCTTGGGTGGTCGAGGGAAAACCGAGGCGGCCGATGCCGGTCCGGGTGGTGGCAGCCACCTGGACGTCGACCCCGGCCAGTTTTGTTGCGTACGAACCGGGTGCGGTGCGTTCGTCGGCGTGGCTGAACGCGGCCGTGGTCCGCGCGGGCTGCGCCTCGATGGCGCCGACAGTGGGCAGGATGGGCAGGTCGCCCTGGATCGGGCAACCCACGCCGGACAGGTGTGTCAGGCTGAGGCCGGTCACCGCGTTGTCGGCGTGGTTGTAGCCGCCGCCGGTTGGTCTGGACGAGGTTTCCGGGCTCCACGAAAGCATTCCGAAGGGGGCGACGGCACCGGGATAGGTGTTCACCTGGCCGACGAAGTCGCCGCCGGATCCGGTGCCGATGAACGAGTTCACGAGGCCGGTGGGATCCGGCTGTGCTGCGGCCGGCACAGCGTGAAGCAGGGATCCGGCCAGAACGAGGACAACTCCTAACCGCCGAGCATGTGCGCGCATGCGACTCTCCCGCAGGATGGAGCGACAACGTTGTCACGATCGGCGGGTAAGTTTAGGCGTTGTACTAATTGAGGGTCAAGCAGGCATGGTAGTCATACATGCGCTGATCAGGACCGGAAGAGCTCGCGGGCGATGATGGTCCGCTGAATTTCCGAAGCTCCTTCATATATCCGGGGTGCGCGGACCTCACGGTAGAGCTGTTCCAGCAGGTGGCCCCGTTGCAGGGCTCGGGCACCGTGCAGCTGGACGGCCGCGTCGACCACGTACTGTGCGGTCTCGGTCGCGAACAGTTTGGCCATCGCCGAACGACTCGCGATCTTGGTCTCGCCAGAGTCGTAGGCCTGGGCGGCGGAGTAGACGAGCAGCCGGGCGGCCTCGGTGCGGGTGGCCATCTCGGCGAGCGTGTGCGACACGGTTTGCTGGTTCTTCAACGGTCCGCCGAACGCGTGCCGGGTGCCCGCATGCTCGATGGCGGCGTCCAGAGCGGCCTGGGCCATGCCGACTGCAAACGCTCCCACACTGGGCCGGAACAGATCCAGCGTCCGCATGGCCACGTGGAAGCCGCGGTTCTCCTCGCCGAGCAACTCGTCGCGCCGCACAGCAACGCCGTCGAAAGTCAACCGGCCGATCGGGTGCGGGCTCACCATGTCGAGGTGCTCGCCGCTGAGGCCAGGGCGGTCGCCGGGCACGACGAACGCGGTGACACCGCGCGAACCGGCCTCGGCTGTGCGGGCGAAGACCGTGTAGAAGTCGGCTTCCGGCGCGTTGGAGATCCAGATCTTCTCGCCGGTCAGCCGCCAGCCGTCACCATCCGGCTCGGCTTTCAGCTGCAGCGCGGCGGCATCGGACCCGGCCTCCGGCTCGGTCAACGCGAACGCGGCGATCGCATCCCCGGCTGCGACCGCGGGCAGCCACTTCCCGACCTGGGTGTCCGAACCGGACTGGAGCACCGGGTAACTCCCCAGACCCTGCAAGGCAAGAGCGGTCTCGGCCTCGGTGTTCTGGGTGGCCAGCGCCTCGCGGAGCAAGCAGAGATCGAGGGCGGCCGCGTCCCGTGAGGGCTTGCCAGTCTCCACACCGGGGAACAGCCGCGCCAGCAAACCCAGCTCGGCCATGGCTTTGACGAGATCGCGGTTCACATGTCCAGGCGTATGCGGGATCGGCACGAGCCAGTCCGCCGCCAGAGCCTTGACCTCGCCGGCGAACTCACGCTGCTCCTGGCTGAGCATGTCATCCCCTCCACCGGGCGTGCGCGGTCTTCGGCTCGCCCCGCCGGATCAGGTCCAGCCTGGGCTTCGGGCCGTCCGTGCGACCACCCTGCGGCTTCCGGCTGCCCGCCGCGAACGGCTTCGGCCAGGCGATCGGGAAGTCCTGTTCGGCCGCGGCATGCAGCGTCCAATGTGGATCATAGAGATGCGTGCGGCCCAACGCGCACAGGTCGGCTCGTCCGGCCAGGATCAGCGAGTTCACGTCGTCGTAGGACGAGATCGCGCCGACCGCGATCACCGCGACCCCGTACTTGCGGCCGATCTCGTTGCGGATCCGGTCCGCGTACGGGGTCTGGTAGCTGCGTCCGTAAGCCGGTTTCTCAGTGCTGACAACCTGTCCTGTCGAGACGTCGATGCCGTTCGCGCCGTGCTCGGCGAACGCTCGCGCGATCTCGACGGACTCCTCGGCGTCGATGCCGCCCTCGCACCAGTCTGTCGCGGACACGCGGACGGTGATCGGTCCACTCCAGACAGCTCTGATCGCGTCGAAGACTTCCAGCGGATAGCGCAGCCGGTTCTCCAGCGAGCCGCCGTATTCGTCCGTGCGCTGGTTGGTCAGCGGGGACAGGAACGACGACAGCAGATAGCCGTGCGCACAGTGCAGTTCGAGCAGGTCGAACCCGGCCCGTACAGCGCCTTCCGCCGAGGCCACGAACTGTTCCTTGATCTCCTGGAGTTCGTCGTGGCTCAGCTCGCGCGGGGTCTGGTTGGCGGGGGAGTAGGGGATCGGTGACGGGCCGCAGACCTCCCAGTTGCCTTCCGGCAGCGGCTCGTCGATGCCCTCCCACATCAGCTTGGTCGACCCCTTGCGACCGGAGTGCCCAATCTGGATACCGATCTTCGCGTCCGTGTTGGCGTGCACGAAGTCGGTGACCCGCTGCCAGGCCTGTTCGTGTTCGGGCGCGTACATTCCCGTGCAGCCGGGGGTGATCCGGCCGGTCTCGGACACACAGACCATCTCGGTCATCACCAGGCCCGCGCCGCCGAGCGCCTTGCTGCCCAGGTGGACCAGGTGGAAGTCGGTGGGCAGGCCGTCTTCGTTCGCGGAGTACATGTCCATTGGCGACACGATGACGCGGTTGCGCAGCTCCAGGTCGCCGATCCGGTAGGGCTGGAACATCGGCGGGCGGACCTCGTCGTGGTCGCGGGCGAACCAGGCGTCCAGGTCCGCGACGAACTCCGGGTCGCGCAGGCGGAGGTTGTCGTAGGTGACGCGGCGGCTGCGGGTGACGATGTTGAACGCGAACTGGTGCGGATCCTGGTCGGCGTACTGGCCGATGTTCTCGAACCACTCCAGGCTGGCCTGCGCGGCGCGCTGGGTCGAGGTGACCACCGCGCGGCGTTCGGCTTCGTAGGCGTGCAGCGCTTCGTCCACTGAGGACTGTTCGTGCAGGCACGCGGCGAGCGAGAGGGCGTCCTCCATGGCGAGCTTGGTGCCCGAGCCGATGGAGAAGTGTGCGGTGTGGGCGGCGTCGCCGAGCAGGACCACGTTGCCGTGCCGCCAGGTCGCGCAGCGCACAGTCGTGAAGTTCGTCCACTTCGAGTTGTTGGCGGACACCTGATGTCCACTGAGGATCTCCGCGCAGAGTTCGCGGATCATCTCGATGGACTTCTCGTCGCTCTCGCCGGGCCTGAGGCCTTGCGGGGCGGTGAACCCAGCGCGCTGCCAGACGTCGTCGTGCATCTCGAGGATGAACGTGCTGGCGTCGCGGCTGTACGGGTAGCCGTGGACCTGCATGATCCCGGCGGGCGTGTCCAGCACGTAGAATTTGAACGCGTCGAACACCAGGTCGGTGCCGAGCCAGATGTACTTGCACCGCCGCGTTTCCAGGGTCGGCCGGAAGGTCGAAGCGTACTTCGCGCGCAACCCGGAATTGACGCCGTCGGAGGCGACAACAAGATCATAATCGCTCAGATCCGGCGCGTCGGTCCGGAAGTTGATCGTGATGCCGAGATCCAAACAACGCTGCTGGAGGATGTTCAGCAGCTTCTTGCGGCTCATCGCGGCGAACCCGTGGCCGCCGGAGGTGAACGTGGTGCCGCGGTAGTGCACGTCGATGTCGTCCCAGCGGGCGAACTCGCTGCGCATCGCGTCGAAGATGGCGGTGTCGGCGTGCTCGATGCCGCCCAGCGTCTCGTCGGAGAACACCACGCCGAACCCGAACGTGTCGTCGGGCGCGTTGCGCTCCCACACGGTGATCTCATGGGCCGGGTTCAGCTGCTTCGCGAGCGCGGCGAAGTAGAGCCCACCGGGTCCGCCACCGGATACCGCGATCCGCACGCCGCTCACATCCCTCTGTCGTGATCGGTACGGTCGTCAAGAATACAACATATCGTGCCCGTTTGACGACCGTAACGAGGCTTTGCCACGCTGTATCCGTGTCACCACGAAACTGCCTGGTCACAGGCGCGAGCCGGGGTATGGGCGCCACCATCGCGGCGCGCCTGTCCGCCGCCGGCCACCACGTCGCCCTCACCGCCCGCAGCGCCGACACCCTGGCCGCCACCGCAGCGTCCCTGGCCGGCCCCTCCCTCGTCATCCCCTCGGATGTGACCGACGGGGCGGCCACCGAGATCATCTTCCGCACCGTGGAAGAAGCCTGGGGCCCAGTAGAAATCCTGATCTTGAACGCCGGAGCAGCCGTCCCCAAACCCCTCACACAACTGACGGATGAGGAGTGGCAGGGCCAGTTGGACCTCAACCTCACCGCCCCGTTCAGGTACATGCGCCGCGCCATCCCCGCCATGGTCGAGAGGGGCTGGGGCCGCATCATCGTCATAGCCTCCGTCGCGGCCAAACGCGGCGAACCCAACATCAGTGCCTACACCGCAAGCAAACACGGCGTCCTCGGCCTGGTCCGCAGCGCCGCCATGGAACTCGCCCGCACCGGCGTCACCGTCAACGCCATCTGCCCCGGCTACGTCGATTCCCCCATGACCGACACCAACATCACCCTCCTCGCCGCCCGCACCAACCGCCCAGAGCAGGACATCCGCAAGGCCCTGGAACGCAAACAACCCATCAACCGCCTCATCACCGCCGACGAAGTAGCCGACGCCGTAGACCTCTGCATAACCAGCGCGGCCATCAACGGCCAGGGAATTGTCGTGGACGGAGGCGCAACCCAGTCATGATCGAACACATCAACCCCCAATCCCTCGCCAAACCCTCCGGCTTCTCCCACGCAGTAGCAGTGACGGCGTCCAAACTGGTGTTTCTCGCCGGCCAGACGGCGTTGGATGCTTCCGGAAAGATCGTGGGGGACACAGTCGTCGAGCAGTTCGAGCAGGCGCTCGGGAACCTCTTGACCGCCCTCCACGCCGCCGGTGGCTCACCATCGGACCTCGTGAGCCTGACGGTGTACATAGTGGACATGGACGACTACCGCGCCCACGCCAGGGAGATCGGTGCAGTCTGGCGTCGCCTCGTCGGCTCCTCTTACCCCGCTATGGCTGGGATTGGGGTGAGTCGGCTTTGGGATGTTGAGGCCCTTGTTGAGGTTCAGGGCTACGCCGCGGTCTCTTAGGTGCTTCGTGGGTTGGGGCCCGGTTCGGGTACCCCTTGAGCCCAGGGAGAGCGGATATCCTGGGGCTATGCGGCGGTGGGTATGGATCTTCGGGCGGAGTTGGTTCTGGGGCGGCGGTGTGGGTCGATGTAGGTGGGTGGAATGAACTGCGGGGTGCGGTCGACCATCTGGATGGCCCAGTCACTGCGGTGCACCAAACGATGATGGTGTGGACAGAGCAGGACGAGGTTGTCGATTTTGGTGGGGCCGTGGTTGCGCCAGTGGATGATGTGGTGGGCGTCGCAGGCGCTGGCGGGGGCTCCGCAGCTGGGGAAGGCGCAGCCTCCGTCGCGGAGGATCAAGGCTCTGCGGATGTGGGCGGGGACGGTGTAGGAGCTGACGCCGATGTCGAGGGGTTCGGACTTGCTGCCCAGCACTGCCGGGAACACGTGGCTGTCGCACGCGATGCGTCGGGCCTCGCGGGCGGTGAGGTAGGTGTCTGGGCCGACGAGGATACGGTCGTCGAGATCCCGCAGCAGATCGTCATAGGAGATGGTGATGGCGACCGGCGTGCGCAGCCCGTTCTTGGTGGGCTTGGCGGGGCACTGTGCGGCCATCCGCAGGATCTCTACGAACGCATCAGCGGTGCGCTCGGCCTGGCACCGGTCATCCGTGCGGTCGATGGGGCGCTGCTCGCCCTTCTTGATCACCGGGTGCAGGAGGTGGGCGTCCTCGGCGTGCAGATGGCCGCGAAAGTCGAGGCCGCCATCCCGGCGGGTGCGGACGTGCAGCATCCGGTCGGGCTGCTTGGGTTCCGGGTCGGATGGGGGTGGGCCGTCGGGGTCGACGATGTTGCGGACCCGGGTGCCAAAGCGGGCCAACGCATTCGGGTCGTCTTCGGCGGCTTGGGCGACCATCGTGGACTCGGCCAGAGCGAGCTTCTCGGGCTCCAGATCGGGCAGGTCCTTGAGAGTCTTGCGGATGACGTCCACGGCTTCGGAGCCGAGGTCTCCGGCGGCTAGGGCAGCGGAGACAACCGGGAGAGTGGGCTCGATGACCGACCCGGTAGGCGTGACGCTGGGGAACAGCGCTTCGGCTTAGGCTAGCCGGAGTTTGGCTTCCTTGGGGGAGATCCGTAGCGCGTGCACGAGGAGCGCGGCGGGGTTGGAGTAGCCGAGTTCGGTGGCGAGGCCTTGGTTGTTCAGGAAGGCCACGAGCTCGAGCTGTCCGTGGTGGATCCGCCGAGCCTGGGTCTCGGACGCTTGCAGGGCAGCGACTATCTCTTCTTTTGTTTTACCCCAATGCTTTCCACTGCCTTGCATAGCTCCACAATACCGGGTGAACTCCGTGATTTCAGTGCTGCGCAAGGCCATCACCGATGTGGGTGACCCACCAACGCGAAGCGCAACAGATCCCGCCTTCGTGCCCTGTCCCTCCGGTATGGCCTGGCGCTTGCGCAATCGCATCTGTCAAGTGGGGGCCCAAAACCAAACGCCGGTCCGCCAACGCAAACCAACCATCCACCCAAGCCATACGGACCGGCACCCCGGCTGGAAGCCCGGCCCCCACTTGACAGATGTGATTCCCTCCGGGCAGGCCATACCGGAGGGACAGGGCACGGCCCTGAACCCCCTCTGGGTGGCGCTGCCACGCGGCGAGCGCTCTTTCACCCAACTGGACGTCAGCCCGCCCGGCGAGGACAACCCCCACCTAAAGGCAAAGCATCGACGAGACCCCACCTAGAAGCTCAGGAGGACCCAAAGCACACAAAGGGCATCATGGGAGTAGCAGCAGTAGCCTCAGCAAGAGCCCGAGCAGGACGCAACCCGGCAACAAGCCCCCGATGATAGGCAGCCATAGCCTCAACAGCAGAACTGTCATCAACAGTGGCAACACTGGAAATCACCGTCTTGGTCCCGCTGTAAAGCAGCGCAGCGGTGAACCCCAAAATCTCATCCCCCTGCCGCACAACAGTCTGCCCAACATCACAAGAAGACAGCACGACATGAGCAGGAGCCGTCTCCAACTGATGGATGTCATACGCCATCAACGGACCATCAGTGAGATCCAACCGACTGAACAGGACGTTCTCAGTCTCGTGATGCCCATGAGTGGCAAAGTGAGCGGTAGTGCACCCGTCCAGCGCCTTCAAAGTGTCCCCAACGGTCGCGTGTGGACCAACGAGAGCAGGACTGTCCGGGTAGATCGAGCTCAACTGGCGAACTTCCTCCTGGGAGTGAGCAAGATCGGGCCCAGCGACCAGAAGAGCCCGGGTAGGAGAAGCCAGAGAGACACCGCGCCCGGACAGCCAGGTCGACGCGGAGGGAGACACCGTGACAGGACGGCCGACCATATCTGGAAGCAAACCCCAAGGAACCGCCGACAGCGCCCCAGTAGGAACAATGACAGCATCCAAAGTAGACAGAAGACCCCGGACGGGCGCAACCAGAGCAGAAGTGAGAACGCCCAGCTGACGCGCAATGGAAGCCCGGATCACCCGATCCAAAGCCGCAGGAAGCTGCCGCCCGCACAACGCATTCAGATCGGAGTGCAACTTCGCAAGAGACTCGGACACCACCGAAAGCGAGCCCAACGGCAGCAACCGCGCCCGCCCAGAGGTGATCACCAACGCCCACAACCGATCCTGAGCAGCCGCATAGCTGACCATGACGGTGTCAGACCCCAAAGCCGCGCGGATCTCAGCAAACCTAGCCTCAGCGTGATGCTCCCCAGTCCCTTCGGCCTGCCAGCCGCGAGCGCGGATCTCCCGCTCCAGCTGAGTACAGCGACGCCGAGCCTCAGGCTCCCGCCGCCCCTCCAACTCAGCGACCCGGACCTGATGAGCCAGCTGCCGAAGCTCGGCAACCGCCTCCATAGTCACCTCATCGGTAGGCGGACGCACAGGCTGGAACCGAAACGCCTGCGCCCGAGATCGTTCGAGCCACCCAAAGACAACCGAAGGCCGCCCATCGGAAAGCGCCGCAGCCAACCCGGCCTCAGCCAGTTCCCGCCCCAGAAAAGTCGCGCTGGTACGGAGATCCACACTCCCGATCCGACTGCGGTGAGAACGCAGCAAAGTCAGGCCACTCCGCGCATGCCGGAAGGTCGCCGCGCGATCACCAACAGCGGAAGCGAGCTCAGCCAGAGCCAGTTGGCGGGTGAGACGGGTCTCCAGAAGAGCCCGAGGCCCACTACGCGCCCCAATCAACAACCGAGCCGAATCAAAAGAACCCCTGCGGATGTGAGCACGAGCAGCCAGCAGACCAGCGGCCTCGGCGTCATTGTCCAGCCCCAGCGAAGACAGCTCAGAAGCCAGTGAAGCGGCCTGCGAGGCCACCGCGGCCAGACGCTTGCCGCCGAAGAACTCAGCCCGCAACCGGGTAGCAGCAGCCACAGCGGCCCAAGCGGCATTGCCCCGGCGCCGAAACCGCCCGGCAGCCCGCGAAGCCCAAGTCTTGGCAGCAGCCAAGTCCCCAGCAGCCAAAGCAGCCTGAGCCCGGGTCAGCTGCGCCTCAGCATGCTCCTGATCCATCCGTATCCGCGGAAAAGCATCCAGCGCGAAGTCCAACTCGGTAGCCGCGTCCCGATGCAGCCCAGCCGCCAACAAGGCCCGCGCCCGCTCAACAGCGACTACAGCGAGCATGCCATCCGCATACGTCTCGTATACAACCCGTGCACTGTCGAAATCCCGCAGCGCCGCAGGGATGTTCCCCGCCAGCAGCTCACAAGATCCGCGCCCATGAATGGCCTTGGCCACCAACCGAGGCTGGGAAAGCTCCCGCCCCAACCGCTCACACCGATCCAGATCAGCCAACGCGGGAGTAACCCGGCCAGCGATCTGGTGCAGCATCGCCCGGTTCAACAGAGTCCGAGCCAACACCGTCCGCTCACGGCGCAACAGAGGAATGGCCTGGTCCATGCAGGCCAAGGCGTCGTCCATGCGCCCGACCAGCACCAGCAGCAGCCCCCGTTGCTGCAGCAGAACGCCCGCAGTGTCCGGTGTGGCCAGTGCGTCCGCCTGGTCCAGCAGCTCGAACCCGCGCGCCGTGTTCCCCAGCGCCGCCTCAGCCGCCGCCAGGCTGTTCAACAGCCGGACGGTCATCGCGGGGTCATCCAACGGCGATACCAGGGCCAGCCCGGCGCGCAGAGCCCGCGCACCCACCAACGGCCGGCCCCGGTTGAGGGCGTCCAGGCCGCGCTGGTGGAGTTCCCGCACCCGCACCGGCCCAGTATCGCGAACGCTACAACGAGATCGCCGGTGTGGTGACCGTTCTTGTCGTGCCATCTGGCCGGACCACCAGCTGGGCCAGCCCCGGCACGATCGTGTCCAGCACGAACCGGCCGTCCTCATCGGACACGGTGGTCTGGTCGCCGCCCGCCGCGCGCAGCTCAACTGGATGGCAGCCGGCCGGGGTCAGCCAGCCGTCCACCCGGATGGTGCCGTCCGGGTTGGGCCGGATGCTCACCATGATGGTCAGCGTCTCGCTGTCGAACGTGATCAGCCGGGACTGTTCGGCGTCCCCGCGCACGGCGGCCGGCTCGGTCAGCTCGGTCAGCCGCATCACCTCGAGGTCGACGTTCTCCAGCTCGACCGCGAACTTGATCCGGTCGAGCAGGCTGGCGGGCATCGGGTCCACGGTGCCCCACATGTCCTTGAGCCCGGACAGGATCGTGGTGTCGAGCTCGTCCATGGGTTCGTCCGCCGCGGTGCTCACGGGCGCTCCTTCACCGGAAATCGGGCGACAGGGCGTCGCGCAGCTTGGCCAGGCAGCGGCCGCGGGTGGGGCCGATGCTGCCGCGGGGCATCCCGAGCGCCATGCTGACCACGTCGTAGTCGGGGCGCCGGGTGAACGCGATGATCCGCAGCAGCCGCTGGCACCGTTCGGACAGCTGTGCGACCGCGGTCCACAGCATCCGGCGGCGTTCGACGTCGACCCGTTCCTCCTCTGGGGTCGGCGCCACGTCCGGCAGTTCGGCGAACAGCACATCCTTGGCGGGCAGCTCCATCCGGGTGGAGTTGCGCACCCGCCACGCCTCGCGCCGGGTGACCGTGATCAGCCAGCTGGTCAGCGCGATCGGGGTGCGGATCTCGCCGAGCGACCCGAGCAGCTTGAGCCAGGCGGTCTGCACGATGTCGCTGCTGGTGTCCCGGTCGAGCCCCTGCGCGCGGGCGACCTGCCAGAGCAGCGGGGTGAGCTCGTCCACCAGCTCGCCCAGGCTCTGGTTGTCGCCCTCGCGCGCCGCCTGTAACAGGTCGGCCATGCGGGCGTGGTGCAAGGACGTGTCCGGCATGGTCAGCCGCTCGCCTTCTGGGCCTGCTCGATGGCGGCCCGCACCCGCTCGGTGGCGGTGTCCTTGTCGACCACCTTCAGGCCGATGGCCGGGTTGTCCTGCGCGACCTTGATCATCTGCGTGGTGATCTCGGCGGCAGCCAGCGGTGCGGCGAACGAGGTGCCGTCCCAGACCGCGAAACCCGCGCGGAAGTCGTCCGGATCCAGGGCGCCCCGGTCGGTTCTGGGGGACACGCCCGCGGAGATGGCGCCCTGCACGTCCTTCGGGAACGTGCTGACGATCCCGGCGCCGGTCGCCCAGCACCGCACCCATGGCGCCTCGTTGGAGAACAACGCCTTGGTGTTGCTGGGGTTCAGCGCACCGACGCTCAGAACCTGCGGTCCCGCACCGTTCTCCGGGCGCTCGGCCAGCGCGGCCGGGTAGAACCGCCGGCTGGTGGCGTCGTTGCCGGCCGCGGCCACCACGAGCACGCCGAGCCTGCGCAGCGCGTCGATGGCCTGGGAGATCATCCCGGTGTAGCCCTCGGCGTCCGGGTTCTCGTCGAAGTAGCCCAGGGACAACGAGACCACGTCGACCATGTCCTCGGGGTGACCGTGCTGGGCGCGCTCGACCCGGTCCACCAGGCCCCACAACGCCAGCAGCACATCGCCTTCGTAGGCCACGCCGTCGCTGTGCAGCACGCGGATCGCCAGCACGTTCGCGTCCGGCGCGACCTGGCGGATGATGCCCGCGATGAACGTGCCGTGCCCGGTGTCCCGGTCGAGCGTGCCCACCAGCGGGTTGTCGGTGACCGGCGCGTCCCAGAAGGTGCGGATCAGCTGGGTCGGCGTGGCGTTCTGGTTCTGCTGCTCCTGCGCGCGGATCGCGTCCTGCAGCTGCGGGTAGACCGCGAGGAACCCGCCGGGCGGCGGCGGGGTCGAGCGGTCGGGCATGCCGAACCAGTCGTTCGGGCCGAGACCGCTGTCCACCACGGCGATCACCGGCCGCCGGTCGAGCTCCTGGCGCGCGGGCGGAGGACCGAAGTAGGTCACCGGGATCCGGCCGGTCGTGCCGTTGCGGACATACGTCGTGCCAGTTGGCGCGCCGCTGGCCTCCCAGGGCGTCCCTCCGATGTCGACAGTGCCGAACATCAGGTGCTCCACCGAGATCTGCATCGAGTCGCCGCGGTGCTCGGAGGCGCGCAACGCCTGCAGCACCTGCCAGGCGTCCACCCGCAGCGCCTCGGACCGCCCCTCGACCGGCTGCAGGCCGACCGGCCGCGGCCCCCGCCCGCAGTGCCTTGTCTCCTTGTGGTTGCGGGGCATGACCAGGTCGACGCCCATCTTCTGGTTCACGAAAGCCTTGATGTCCCGGAACTTCCGGTCGTCGTTCAGCAATTCCCAGCCGAACAGCATGGCACCGGTCCGGTACGCCGTGGAGCGTGGCCGCGGTTCCTTCGGCGCCACCGTCACCTCGGACGGGTTGAGCACACGAGCGCCGTGCCGTTCCAGCAACGGCTGTGGCACAGCGGGTGCCGCACTGCCGTCGTCCGGGCCGAACGGTTCGGACTCGCAATGGACGAACTTGACCACCATGTAGCTTCTCCCCACTCGGGTCGCTCTACCACAGGTGCGCGGTTCTGGACGGCAGATACATCCGGCTAGATCACGAAACGGTTACGGCGTGTCGTTCCGCCGGTCCTTCCAGCTGCTCCTGTAGCGCGAAAAACGTTTCGGCGGCACGGATTCCGATCCATCCGGCCGGCAGCAGCCCGGCCGGCAGGCCGGGGTCGAGGTAGGGCAGCCGCCGCCAGTCGGTCAGCAGCCGCACGTAGTCGGCGAACGCCTCGCGGTCTGTTCTGCGACGACGTTTCCGGCCATGCGTGCTGACGAAATCCGCGTAAAGCCGTTCCAGCTGGTCGAGATCCCACCACAGCCGGACTTTCGCGGCAAGCTCGCCGAAGGCCAGGTGCTTGCCGTGGAACAGTTCCGCGTACCCGGTCAAGCCGAGGCGGCGCAACATGTTCTCGGTGGCCTCGGCCAGGTGGGCCGGCGCGATCCACACACCTGGCGCAGTTGTGCCAAAGCCGAGCCTGGTCAGCTCGGTGCGCAACGTGTGCCGTTTGCTCCGTTCGGACTCCGGCACCGAGAACACCGCGAGCAGCCAGCCGTCCTCCAGGGTGGCCCGTTCCCGCCGGAAGATCCGCCGGTCACCCTCGCGGAGGATGTCTTCGGCCTGAGTGGACAGTTGGTAACCCGCGACGTTGTTCCGGCGCACGGGTTCCAGCATGCCGCGGCGCTTGAGCCGGGAGATCGAGCTGCGCACCGCGGGCTCGTCCACGCCCAGGTCGGCCAGCAGACTGATGATCTTGGCGACCGAAAGCCAGCCGCCGGTCCGCCGGGCGTACAGGCCGTACACGGTCACGATGAGGTGCCGTGGCTGCGCTGTTTCCGGTACGCCCGTCACGTCCACAAGATACCGTCAGCGCGGGATCGGAATGGTCGGATCGCGGTCCTTCGGGTAGTCCAGCGCGTCGACGAGGTCGCCGGGCAGCGACTCGTGGTCGATGCCGACCCGCAGCAGCAGCTCCTTGACCTGCCGGGGCTTGGCGCGAGCGAGAATGTCCAGGATGCCCGCGCGCACCCGGGCCAGGCGGCGCACGAACTGTTGCACGTCAACGGGACGGCCGGAGCGCATCGCGATCCAGCTCTCCTTGTACGCCCGCGCCCACGTGGTCAGCTGGACCAGGTCGAACAGGGTGGTGCCGGCGCTTTCCCGCTTGATGTCGATGAACTCGGTGCCGTCGAGCACCGGGTGCGGCCAGCCCAGGTGGTAGTCGGCGCCCGATCTGGTGCTGTACGCCCAGAGGAACGCCTCGCCGCCGTTGTCGAAGGTCCGGACCACGATGGACTTGCCCGGCAGCCCGTAGGCCTCCTGGATGTCACCGGCCGCGGCCATCAGCTTGGCCGCGGTCTGCCCGGCGGCCAGCCGGACGTGCCCGCACCAGCCCTGCGGCGTGACCAGCGGATCGAGCACCGAGCCGGGCAGGGGACCGTCCGCGGCGGCGATCGTGCGGTCCCACACGGACCGCAACTCGGCGCAGGCGTTTTGGAAACTCCCCGTCACACCCGTGATTATGCCGGGTTGTGCCCGGGTGCACTTTTCCCCAGCGTCCACTGTCATCTCGTCACACAATCGGGGGCACGCGGCTACGGAACGTTGTCACCCGCGGACCGCTTTCCTAGGGTCGGCGGATGGCCAGCCCCACCACCCGTCGCGGTTTTCTCACCTTTCTGGTGGCCGCTCCCACGCTCACGGTCGCAAGCCGGCTGCCCGCGGACGCCCTGCCGAGCCTGCCTGCCCCGGCCGAGGTCATGGACCTCGGCGACGTGCTGATCCTTGCCGGCACGCCCACGTCGAACATGCTGGTCCTCGAGGTCGGCGCGGACGGCCAGGTCTCGTTCCAGCTGCCCAGGGCCGAGGTCGGCCAGGGCATCGCCACCGCCGTCACCATGCTCGTCGCCGAGGAGTTGGACCTGCCGCTCGGCTCGGTGCACGTGTCGCTTTCGGACGCCCGCCCGGAGCTGTTGTTCAACCAGCTCACCGGCGGGTCGAACACCATCCGCTCGGTCTACGGGCCGGTGCGCCGCACGGCCGCCGCCGCGAGGGCTCAGCTCGTGGCGGCCGCCGGGCAGGAGTGGCAGCTCGACACGGGCCGATTGTCCACAAAGGACGGCAAGGTGTTCGCGCCGGACGGCCGCAGCCTCACCTACGGCGCGTTGTCCACGGCGGCCGCGCGGATCGCGGTCGCGGCCGCGCAGCCGAAGGACGAGTCGGCGTTCCGCCTCGTCGGCACGCCGACGTCCAGGGTGGACGCTCGCGCGATGGTCACCGGCAACCAGCGCTACACCCTCGACCTGGACGTTCCCGGGGCGATGCCGACCGTGGTCCGGCGGCCACCGACGATCAACGGTTCGGTTCGGGCGGTCGACGCCGCTGCGGCCAAGGCAATGCCTGGTGTGCTCGCGGTCGCGGTGGTGCCCACCGGTGTCGCGGTCATGGCCGAGACGTTCGGTCAGGCGCTCGACGCTCGCGACGCCTTGACGGTCACCTGGAACAAGGGAACGGTCGACGATCTGTCCGATGTGGACATCCGTGGCAAGCTGCACGCGGCCGCGTTGCCGTTCGTCGTGCCGCCGTTGCTGACCCAGTACGTCGACGCCGAGTTCGACTTCGCGTTCGTCAGCCACGCGCCGATGGAGACCAACTCGGCCATCGCCGACGTGCGGGCCGACCGCGCGGAGATCTGGGCCGGGCTGAAGTCGCCGATCGTGGCCCAGCAGACCATCGCCGCCACTTTGGGGCTACCACAGGACAAAGTGAAGGTCCACGTGGTCCAGGGCGGCGGTTCGTTCGGTCGCAGGCTGTTCTTCGACTCGGCTCTGGAGGCCGCGCAGATCTCCAGGGCGATGGGCCGGCCGGTCAAGCTGATGTGGACGCGCACCGACGACATGCGCCACGGCCGCGCCCGCGCCGCGAGTCACCACAAGATCCGCGCCACCTTCGCGCTCGGCGAGGTGCTCACGTTCGAGCATCGCGTCGCCTCGGTGGAGACCGACTTCCGGCACGGCCTCGGCGAGATTCTCACTGCCACCGCGGCGCATCTGCCGGTCGGCGGCGATCTTTCGTTCGCGGAAACGGTGTTTCTGACGACAGTGAAGGTGCCGTACAACTTCGGCGTGGTGACCCAGCTGCTCAACGAGGTCCCGCTGCGGATGCACACCGGTTCCTGGCGGTCGGTGTACTCGGCGAACACCCGTGGCGCCGAGGAGATCATGGTCGACGAGCTGGCCAAACGCCTAGGCAAGGACCCGGTCGCGTTCCGCCGCGCCAACCTCAAGCACGACCGTCAGCGGGCCGTGCTGGACAAGGTTGCCAGCGCGGGAAACTGGGGCCGCGTCATGCCAAAGGGTTATGCCCAGGGCGTGGGCTTCCACGACGAGTACAAGTCGTGCACGGCCTGCCTGGTCGAGATCGACGCGCGGGATCCCAAGGCGCCCAGGGTGACCAAGGCCGTGATCGCCGCGGACGTCGGCCGCCCGATCAACCCGCGCGGCCTGGAGGCGCAGCTGCTCGGCGGTCTGACCGACGCGATCTCCACGACCCTGCGCGCCGGCCTGCACATCGACAAGGGACTTCCGCTCGAGGGCAGCTACTCGCACTTCCACTACGCGCGGCAGAAGGACTCGCCGCCACAGGTGGAAATCCACATCATGCCCGCCAACGGGGAACCCGGCGGCGCGGGCGAGCTTGGCGTCCCCGCGGCGGTCGGCGCGATCGCGAACGCCTACGCCCGTGCGACCGGCATCAAACCGCGCAGCTTCCCGATCAACTTCCCGGTCGACTTCGACCCGTTCCCCCGCTGAGGAGCCGGAATGCCCATGTACACCTTCTCCGTCAACGGGAAGCCGGTCAGCCTCGACCTGCCCGCGGACATGCCCCTGCTGTGGGTGCTGCGCGACAAGCTCAACGTCAAGGGCCCCAAGTACGGCTGCGGCATCGGCGTCTGCCGGGCCTGCACGAGTCACTTGAACGGCAAGGAGATCCAGCTCTGCGTGACCCCGGTCGAACAGGCCGACGGCCAGCGGGTCACCACGATCGAGGGCCTGGCCGACGGCGACGACCTGCATCCGGTGCAGGAGGCCTGGCTGGAGCAGGACGTCGCCCAATGTGGCTACTGCCAGCCGGGTCAGATCATGGCCGCGGCGGCATTGCTGGCCGAGAAGCGGGACATCACCGACGCGGACATCGACAAGATCGAGAACGTCTGCCGGTGCGGCTCGTACTTCCGGATCCGCCAGGCGATCAAGCGTGCCGCCGAAAAGATGAACAACGGCTAGACCATCCGGCCCATCCGGGTGCTACTGTCCGGTGTTGGTGATTTGCAGGGGCTCAGCGTGGAGCGTCGATGCACTTCGTGGACACCGACCCGGTGGTGGCGCAGCTCGCCGTCGAGGTCGAACGGCGGATGCCGCACCTGATCGAGGCGACGTACGAACAGATCCTCGAGGAGATGCCGGTGTACGGCCGGGCCGAGTTCGTCCGGCACGCTGAGCTGCGCCGGTCCGTCGTGATGAACCTGCAGGAGGTCATGCGCACCCTGCGCGGCGCCCCGCCGGACCTGTCGCAGGCGACCGCGACCGGCCGGGCGCGGGCATTGCAGGGCGCGCCGCTGCCGGAACTTCTTCGCGCGTACCGGATCGGGCTGACCCAGGTCTGGAACCGGTTCGTGGACCTGACCGCGGCCGGCGGACCCGGTGACATCGCCGCTCTGGTCGCCGCGACGACCGCGATCTGGAAGCTGGTCGACGACTACGCCGAGGCGCTGACCCAGGCCTACCGCGCGACCACCGACGAGTTGACGCTCGCGCACCAGGCCCGGCGGTCGGCGCTGATCGAGGCGTTGTTCGCCGGTGGCTGCGCGACCGAGGGCACGTTGTGGGACATCGCGCGGGTTCTCGAGCTGTCGCTGGACGGCAAGTTCGTCGTGGTGGCCGCCGAGACGCCGATGCTGGGTCAGGAACCGTTGCCGCAGATCGAGATCCAGCTGCGCGGGCGCGGTCATGCGTCGGCCTGGCGGCTGACGCCGGACCTGCAGGTCGGCGTGGTGTCGCTGCGGCATGCCGAGGCGTCCGCGGTGATCGTGGACCTGGTGCGGGCGAACCTGACCGGCCGGGTCGGCGTCAGCCTGGTCTACACGGGTCTCGGGAACACCGCGCGAGCCTTGCACCTGGCGCGGGTGGCGCTGTCCAGTCTGGCCGCCGGGTCCTCGGGAATGGTGCAGTTCAACGACTCCCCGCTGGCCGGGCTGGTGGCGAGCGCGCCGGAGGCGTCCGTCCAGCTGGCGCACCACGTGCTGAAGCCGATCCTCGAGCTGCCCGGGGAGGAGCGGAACGTGCTGCTGCTGACGTTGCGGTCGTGGTTCGAGAGCCAGGGCTCGACCCGGCTGGCGGCGCAGCGGATGTTCTGCCACCCCAACACGATCCGGCACCGGCTCAAGCGGATCACCGACGAGCTGGGCCGGTCGCTGACCGACCCGTCGGACATCATGGAGATCGGCACGGCTCTGCGGGCGTTGTCGATGTTCCCCGGGACTACACCACTCGCAGGTCACGCCTAGCCGACTTCGGGGCCACGAAGTCGAACAACGGCTTGGCCTCCTTGGTCAGCGCGGCGATCTCCTTGCGGGTCAACTTGCGGTACGGCTTGAGGTTGAGCACCGCCGTGTCCTTGTCCTGCTCGATGGTCCACTGGCCCGCGGTGAACCCGTCGACGAGGAAAAGCTTGGCCAGCAAGCCGTTGACCGGCCGGTTGAACAGCCGGGCGGGCTCGGTGACCACGCGCGACCGGTCGTCGTGCGACAGCAGGAGGTTGTCGAAGTCGTACAGGAACCGTGGCGGGGCAGGGGTTTCCTCGTCCGGGCGCGGTGACCCGGGCAGGTCGAACAGCTCGCGGCCGTTCTCGTCCGCGAAGGTCACCAGCTGCGGGCGCAGCCGGTCGAACACCTCGTTCAGCCTGGTCAGACCGGACCAGGTCTGCGCGTCCCTGACCGACGCCGGGCCGAACGCCTTGAGGTAACGCAGAACCATGTCCTCGACCGACGGGTTCTCGTCGACCGCCTTTCCGAGCCAGGTCTCCACGGTCGAGTGCTTGGCCAGGCCGCTGCCGCCCCACAGGCCGCGCGGCGGGATCTGGACCAGGGGGACGTGCGCGCGGACCGCCTGAGCCAGGGAGGCGGGATCCCGGTCCCAGCGTTCGGCCATCCGCCGGCCCAGTTCGCTGAACACCATCGGCTCCTGGTCGAGCAGCTCACGGCCGTGTTTGAGCACCTCGTCCAGGTCGAGGCCCTTGAGGTTCTTGCCGAAGATGCTGGCCGTGCCGCGCTCGCTGACGATCTGCACCAGCGGCCGCAGGAACAGCGCGTCGCGCGCGCTGACCAGGTGGATCGTCGACCGCATCAGCGCCATACGCACGACCTCGCGGCGTGCGAGCAGGTCCGACAGCTCGCGCGGGTCGAAGCCCACCAGGCGGCTCCACAGGCCGTGGTACCAGGTGCTCGTGGTCTGCGCCTGCAGGCCCACGAGGTGTTCGACCGCTGCCAGGGGCGACATCGTCGAGCGCTCCAGCAGCAGCTGGCGGTCCAGGGTGGCGCGGTTGAGCGCTTTCAGCGAGATCTTCGGAGCCATGAGGTGACCTTATGCGCCATTGCGGTCAGTTCCTGGCCTCAATCGCGCTTTTCTGGTAGACAGTGTCTACAACGTGAACTCCAGGTTACTAGGATCTGAATGCCATACCAACGCTTCGTCGCCCTCGGCGACAGCTGCACCGAGGGCCTCGACGACCCGTACCCGGACGGCGGGACCTACCGTGGCTGGGCCGACCTGGTCGCCGCGCGCCTGGCTCAGGACAACCCCGGCTTCCGGTACGCCAACCTGGGCGTCCGCGGCCGGCGGCTGGACCAGATCATCGTCGAGCAGATCCCGGTTGCCGCCCGGCTGCGACCGGACCTCGTGGCCTTGTTCGGCGGCGGCAACGACATCATGTCGGGTGGCTGGAACGAGCGAACGGTGGCCCGTCGCGTCGACCACGCGGTGCGGTCGCTAACCTCGTTTGCTCCCACCGTCGTCGTGTTCACGTTGAGCGACATCGCCAACCGGATGCCGTTCGGCCGGCGGATGCGGCCGCGGATCGAGGCGTTGAACGCCTCTCTGCGTGAGGCCGCGGTGAGCTACGGCGCGCGGTTGATCGATCTCTGGCCGGACCCGGCCGTCGCCGACCACCGCTACTTCGGCCCGGACCGGCTGCACCTGGCCGAGCTCGGCCACCAGCGGCTGGCCGCGCACCTGCTGGGCAGCCTGGGGATTTCGCACGAGGCTTCGTGGCTGGCGCCGTTGACCGGTCCGGCGCCGGTGCTGGGGATGGGGGCACACGCTCGATGGCTGTTGCAGCAGGTGTGGCCGGTCGTGCGGGGACGGATCCGCAACCGGGTCATCGGCCGTCAGCCGGGCGACGGGATCCTGCCCAAGCGGCCCGACCTGTTGCCGGTGGCGGAATGCCGGACGGTACAAGGCAACGCCTGATCGCGTGCGCGGTCACGGTGCTCGCGGCCGAGGGCGTCGACGCCGTCACCATCCGCCGGGTGGCCCGGGAGGCCGGGGTCTCGCACGGCGCACCGCTGCGGCACTTCCCGAACCGCGAGGCGTTGCTCAGTGCCGTTGCGGCGAGCGGGTTTTCGCGGGTGACTGCCTCGATCGCGCCTTCGGGTGATCCGGTTTCCGCGTTGGTGTCGGCTTGTGAGTCCTATGTGGACTTCGGGCGGCGTGAGCCCGCGTTGTTCGCGTTGATGGCCAGGTACCCGGACGAGTCGTTGGTCGCGCGGTTCCGGTCGCTGGTGGCGGATGTGCAGGCCACGGGCTGGCGGTCGGCCGCCGACCCGGGCCTGCTCGCGGCCTCGCTGTGGGCGTCGCTGAACGGTCTCGTGCTGACCGGCAGCGACGCCCTGGAGACCACTTTGGACGTTTACTTGCGCGAGACCTGGAACCCCGCGTAGCTCTGCGCCACCGGCATCAGCTCGAGCGTGTTCACGTTGACGTGCGCGGGTTGTGACGTCACCCAGTGCACCGACTCGGCGATGTCCTCGGCGGTCAGCGGCTGCATGCCCTCGTAGGTCGCGTCGGCTTTGGCATCGTCACCGGAGAACCGGACGTTGGAGAACTCCGTGCCGCCGACCATGCCCGGCTCGATGGACGTCACGCGGACCCCCGTGCCGTGCAGGTCGCTGCGCAGACCGAGGCTGAACTGGCGGACGAACGCCTTGGTGCCGCCGTAGACGTTGCCGCCGGTGTACGGCCAGGTGGCCGCGACCGAGCTCATGTTCACGACGTGCCCGCGGCCGCGCTCGACCATGCCCGGCAGGATCGCCTTGGTGCAGTACACCAGCCCCGTGCAGTTGGTGTTGATCATCTGCTCCCACTGGTCCAGGTCGGCCTTGTGCGCGGGCTCGATGCCCAGCGCCAGCCCGGCGTTGTTGACCAGGATGTCGATCTCGGCGAACTCGGCCGGCAGGCCGTTCACCGCGTCGAACACCGCCGCGCGGTCCTGCACGTCGAGCGCGAGCGGCAGCACGTTGTCGCCTAGATCTCGCATCCGCTCGACCCGCCGGGCCGCGGCGACCACCCGGATGCCCTCGGCGGCGAACCGCCGCGCGATCGCGGCACCGAACCCGCTGCTCGCCCCGGTCACGAACGCGATCTTGTAGTTGCTCATCTATCCCACCGTGTTGAGGAATCGCTGGAACGCACGATCGAACTCAGTCTGCCGCTCGAGGTTGGGCAGGTGCGCGGCGCCTTCGATCACCTCGAGTGTGGCGCCTGGGATCAGATCGCGCATCCGCTCGGCGACGCCGACCGGCGTGTACTCATCGTCCCGGCCGACGACTACGAGTGTGGGGATGCTGATGGTTTTCAGTGTTTCCACGTAGTCCGGGCGTTCCGCGCGGCCCCTCAGGCCCGCGGCGGCGCCGGTGGGGTCTGTGTTCTTCATCATGGCCATGACGTGGTCGGCGGCGTGCTTGTTGTATGGGGCCACCATCTTCCAGATGACCTCTTCGGCGTAGCTCGCCATGCCTTCTCTCAGCAGCCGGTCCGCCATGGCGTTGCGGGCGCGGTGGCCTTCTTCCGTTTCGCCGTCCGGGAAGGTGTCCGCGAGCATCAGGGCTTTCACCCTGTGCGGGTAGGTCCGGTAGAACTCCATCGCGATCTGGCCGCCCATGCTGAGGCCGCCGACGATGGCGGTGTCTATTTCCAGCTCGTGGAGCAGGTCGTTGAGGTCCTTGGCGTGGGTGCTCAGCGGGGTTTTGGTGGCTGTGGTTTTGTGCTCGCCGTAGCCGCGGAGATCCGGGGTGATGACCCGGTGGGTCTGGCTGAAGTGGTCGAGCTGGGGACGCCACATGGTGCGGTCGAACGGGTGACCGTGGATCAGCAGTATGGGTTGGCCTGCGCCTTTGTCGTCGTACATGCGTCCCTCCTTTGACGTCTCGACCGTAATCGGTGCACTATCTCGGTGCAATGAAAACAATGCACTCGGAGCAATGTCGTGGACTATCAGGCGCTGGCTGACTCGTTGGCTTCGGACATCGCATCGGGGCGGTTGAAGCCTGGGGATCGGTTGCCGCCTCAACGGCGGTTCGCTCGCCAGCGGGGGATCGCTTCTTCCACCGCGGCGCGGGTTTACGGGGAGCTGGTCCGGCGCGGGCTGGCTGTGGGGGAGGTGGGGCGGGGGACCTACATCAGGGCGTCTTCTCCGGTCGAGCATGCTTTGGCTGAGCCTGGTGGGGCGCCGGTTGATCTGCAGCTCAACTTCTCGGTGCTGCCTGGGCAGGCCGAGTTGATGGCTGGGTCGTTGGGTGGGGTGATGCGGGCTTCCGTGTTGCGGCCCTCTGTTGTGGGTGGCCCTTCGGGGGCGGTCGCTGCGGCTGGTTCTTTGCTGGCGCGGGATGGGTGGGTGCCTGGGTCTGTTCTCTTTGCCGGGAACGGGCGTCAGGCCATTGCCGCGGCTATGGCGGCTTTGGTACCTGCTGGCGGGCGGCTTGGGGTTGAGGCGATTACCTATCCGGTCGTGAAGTCTTTGGCTGCGCGGTTGGGGATCACTCTTGTTCCGCTTGCCGTGGACTCTGCCGGTCTGGTTGTGTCCTCTTTGGATACCGCTCGTGTACAGGCTGTGTACATCCAGCCGGTGCTGCACAACCCCTTGGGGTGCAACATGTCTGCTGCGCGGCGAGTCGACTTGGCCGCTGCTCTTGCCGACCTGGACATCTATGCGATTGAGGACAGCATCTACAGCTTTCTGGCTCCGGTTGCGCCGGTGGCTCCTTCGCGGTCGATTGTGGTGGACAGCCTTTCGAAGCGTCTTGCGGCGGGGCTTTCGGTCGGGTTTCTTTCGGCGCCTCCGGAGCTTGTTGATCGGGTCGCTTCTGCGGTGCGTTCTGGTGGGTGGGGTGCGCAGTCCTTTGCTGTGGCCGCGATGGAGGCGTGGGTTGGGGATGGGGTGGTGGCTCGGGTCGAGGAGGAGAAGCGGGCCGATGCTTTGGCGCGTCAGGCTCTTGCTCGGGCTCGCATCCCTGGGTTGCTTGGTGACTCGCGTGCCTACCACTGTTGGTGGGAGCTTCCGGGGGCTTGGCGGGCTGAGACTTTCGTTGCCGCTGCTGCTCGGCGGGGGATCGCGTTGAGTCCCGCCGCTGCCTTTGCTGTGGTTCCTGGGCATGCTCCCAACGCTGTCCGGTTGTCTCTTGCTGCTCCGGCGCGGGATGTTCTTGCGTCTGCTTTGGATACTCTTGCGGGTATTGCGGGTGGGGCTCCTGAGGATGTTGGGCTTGAATAGGTTTTGCTTCTAGGTAGGTCCCTTGCCCCGCGTCTCCAAAACCACACCCCCGGGCTGCTGGGGTGCGGGGCCCGGGGGTGTGGTGGATGTTAGTGGGGGTTGTTGGCGTGGGTGAGGGTTTGCCAGGCTACGAAGAGGTTGTTGGTGCCTTGGGGTCTTCTTGATTCGGTGAGGGTTTGGGTGTTGGGCATTGTCAGGCCCAGGCGGGTGTGGAGGTGGTTGTAGCCGACTTCGGTGACCGGGCCAAGTCCTCTGTGGATGGTGCCGCCGCACAGGTTTGATGGTGGGGCGGTGCCCAGTTCGTACTTGGCCTGGAAGCCGAGGGCGGTCCGTAGTCGGTCGGCGATCTCGGGGTAGAGGTCTTGGCCCTGGATCCTTGTTGTCTCCGCGAAGTCCGCTATGGACGCTATGCCGTAGCCGACGTGGGTGAAGTCGCGGCAGGTTTCCTGGGTGAGGCCTTCCATGAACGTGCTTTGGCCCTGCCAGTAGTTGACGATCTCCGTGCGGGTGTCTATCCCGCTTCCTGGTGGGGTTTTCGGGAGGGCTCCGTCGCTGGGGAGGTACACGTAGGCGGGCACCCTGGTGCGGTACTTGGCCACCGCTCGGTCGTAGACGGTCCGATCCTCCAGGTAGACGGCGATCCCGAGGGTCGCCTCCATCATGACCAGCTCCCAGTTCCCGTTGTTGGTGGCGTGGCCGTTGATGATCTTGGGGAGGTAGGCGTTGCGCAGCATGGTGCCGAACCGGCCCGCGTTGGGCCAGGACGTGTAGGTGTACCGGATGATCTCCGCCGCCCTGGTCCAGGAGGCTCCCGCCCAGCCGGTCTGCAGTGGAGCGTTGGAGTTGGTGTGGTCCTGGACGGTCGCGGACCAGGCGTCCATGATCTGGATCGCTTTGGTGGCGTACTGGGAGTTCCTGGTTATGTACCAGGCCAGCGACAGGGTGTACGCGGCGATCGCGTCCTCCCGTTCGTCGGTACAGCCCAGGTTGGGGTTGGAGGTGGGTCCGCATTCGACGATCGCGCGGGGTTTCGGTGTGCGGCTCAGCGAGGCGTATTTGCTGGCCATCATCTGGGTGTACGCGTTGCGCCAGGGCTGCGCGTTCGCGTTCACCTGGGTACGGACGAAATCGAGTTGGGCCCGGCTGACCAGCACCCCAGGGTGGGTGAAGGTGGCGGGCGCGGCGGATACGGGCGATGCAGGGAGTGTGGCTGCGCAGAACACCGCTAAGGCAGCTGACAACAGCCGTAGACCCCGACCGGATTCAGGCATCGTTCTCCTTCGGAGGACGTCCGGTGGCGGCGGAGGTGTCACCCCGAGTGTGTGTGGTCTGGACCACATTCGTCAATAGCCCGGCATTCAGGAACCTCACAGCGGGGACACAGCGGGCGGTGGTCTGCTGGAATGGTCCAAGCCGGCATAAGGAGCCCCAGGTGCGTGTCGCACGGTCGACCCCAGCGCTGTTCGCGGCGGCGATGATCGCGGTCCTCGCGATCTACGTCCGCCTGGTGCTGTTCCCGTTCGAGTCCAACGACTACACGGCGTTCTTCGCGCGCTGGTACGACTTCATCAAGGCCAACGGCGGCCTGCCCGCGCTGCGGTTCCAGTTCGCCGACTACAACGTGCCCTACCTGTACCTGATCACGCTGCTGACCTACCTGCCGGTGCCGGTCCTGGCCGGGGTCAAGGCGATCTCGGTGTTGTTCGACCTGCTCCTGGCGTTTTTCACGTACAAGCTCGTGGCACTGAAATATCCCGCTGGCTGGAAACCGTTCCTGGCCGCGGCGACCGTGATCCTGCTGCCGACGGTCGTGACGAACAGCGCGATGTGGGGTCAGTGCGACTCGATCTACGCATCACTTGGACTCGGCGGCCTCTACTACGCCCTGCGCTCGCGCCCCTACCTGGCCTGCGTGTTCTTCGGGCTCTCGCTGGCCTTCAAACTGCAGGTCATCTTCATCCTGCCGGCCGTGCTGGTCCTGCTCCTGCTGAAGAAACTCCCGTGGGCCGCGCTGCCGGTCATTCCGGGAGTCGTGCTGGCGCTGGACATCCCGGCGCTGCTGGTCGGCGCCGACCCGGGCCAGCTGCTCTCGGTCTACACCAGCCAGATCGGCGAATACACCCAGCTGACATTGAACGCGCCGAACGCATACCAGTTCCTCAGCGTCCAGGTCGGTTCGGACCTGATCCGGTCCGCTGGGGTGTGGTTCACCGGGGCGCTCGTCTTTGTTGTCGTACTACTGTCCGTGATCAGGCGCGTGCCGCTGACCGCGACCCGGGTGGTTCACCTCGCCGCGCTTTTCGCCATTCTCGTGCCGTTCTTCCTGCCCGCGATGCACGAGCGCTATTTCTATCTCGCCGATGCACTCACGGTGATCCTCGCGTTCTACGTGCCGCGGCTCTGGGTTGTTCCGCTACTGGTCCAATTCGCGTCTTTCCTTTCCTACGTTCCGTTCCTGTTCGGCGCACGCGGGGCAGGCACGGCCGCGGTCGACCTCAAGTACCTGGCCGTGGCGATGCTGGTCGCGCTCGTTCTGGTGGTGCGGGAGTTCGTGCTGGACTCACAGGTTCAGCTGAATCGCGGCCAGCACGAGCAGGAGGAGCGGCCCGCGGCTCATCTGCCGGAACACGTCCGGCTGGAAGAACCCGAAGGGAGTGTCAACGGCCGCGCCTGAGTACTCCATCGGCGGCTGCGTGGCGCGCCGGTACGCGTACGCGACCGCACCGACCGGGACGAGCAGCACCGCCCAGGCGAAACCGGTGGCCGGAACGGCGAAAGCGGTCCACAGCAAGGCCATCACCGCCGGAAGAACGACGTGTGCCAGCCGGATCAGCGCGTCCGTCCCGCCCAGACTCCGCCGCAACGCCGGTGACCGCCCGGCACTCCGCAACCCGGAAGCGAACGGGCTCACCGCGATCGTGCACACCACCAGCTCGACCAATGGCACGAACAGCGCCGGGATCACCCGTGCCGCGGCATAAGGCGCGATCAGCAGCCCGAGCCAGACCAGCAACGACCTGCGGTTGCGGAGAACCCGGATCAGCTCGGCGGAAAGCATGGCCTGGTACCGGGTTCCGCGCATCGGCCGGGACGTGACCCGCCCGATCCGCCGCCACCTCCGGGTCGCCGAAATCCCGCTGAACATCGTGATGTCCAGCCAAGTCACCGCCGCCCGGGTGGTGGTCAGGATCTCGGTCCCGCTCGCCAAAGCCGCCCGATCCAGCCGCCCCAGCGCGAACAACGCCTGCACGACCAGAACTACTGGTACGACAGCGATCGCGACCGTGACCAAGGGCAGATCGATGGTCGGCACCGAAAGACCAGCGGCCGCGGCGGCAAGCAGCGCACCCGCCACGATCAAGGTGTTCGACAGCGGCCGTCCCTCGTTCGCCTTGGCCTGCAACAGAACACTCACGGCGAATACGGTGAGCGTGAGAGTCGCGCCGACCACGGTGGTCAACACCTTGCCGTCCGAGCCGGCACGCAACAACGCCGACAAAGCAAGCCCGAACAAAGCCCCGAAGGCGGTAGCGAGCCCGGCGGACCACCAGAACCGCCTGCCGAGCAAGCCTTTGCGGTCCAGGGGAGTGGACAACAACCAGAACTGGAACGGCGAACCGGCCACCACCGGACCGAACAACAGCAGCCCACGCATCAACAAACCCAGCGCGAGCACCGCGCAGCCCAGTACAAGCCATTGCGCCGCAGGCAGGTTCGGCAGGGCGGCGGGGCCTTCCGGTGGGGTCCGGATCATCCGGCGCACCGCCTGGACCAGGATCCCGCCATAGATGAGGATCCCGAGCAGGAGCATGTACAGATTGTCGTTGCGGTCCCGGCGGGCGTGCGCGTCGCGGTTGTTGCGGCGTGCGGTGCGGATCTCGGCACGGATCTGCCGGACGGTGGCGGTCATCCCAGTTCGAGGGTGTAGTCGGCGACCGCGTCGGTCAGGTCGGGGTCGTGCGTGGCCAACAGGATCGCGCAGCCCTCGGCCTTCTCCTGCCGCAACCGCTCGGCCAGCCACGCCCGCCCGGCGACATCCAGCCGCTGCTCGGGTTCGTCGAGCACCAGCAGCTTCCGCGGCCGGACCAGGCAGGCGCCCAGGGTGAACCGACGGCGCTGACCGCTGGACAACGTGACTGGCATCTGGTCGCGTTGCCCAACCAAGTCCAATTCGGACAGAACCAGCGACACGACCGGCCCCGGATCGGCGATTCCGTGCGCCCGCGCCAGCAACTCCAGGTGCTCGACCACCGACAGTTCGGCGAAGAAGTCCGCGTCGTCCAGGGCGCACGCCATGGCCGCGCGAACCTCGGGATCGCTCTCCACCAACGGCCGGCCGTCGAGCAGAACGTCACCCTCGTCGGGGATGTCCGCGCCCACCACGCAACGAAGCAACGTGGTCTTGCCGGACCCGTTCGGGCCGGTCAAGGCCAGCGCCTGTCCACTGTGGACCTCAAAGCTCACGTCGTCCAGGATCACCACGTCGTTGAACTGCTTGGTGATCCCGGTGACCCCCAGCATCGGTTGCACACCGCCCAACCTACTCCCCGCCGGGGTTGACGTGAGCGCGACACTGGGAGCGACCGGTGTGTAAAGATTCCTAACGAATGGGTCGCCATGAGAAAGGTCGTCATCGCCGCGATCGCGGCTCTGATCACGGCTGGTACCCCTGCCCCTGCCACTGCCATTGAACCCGTATCACCCGGCCTCGTTGTCTCCCTCAGCCACGCACCCTCGCACTTCTTGCCGGGAATGGTGGCCGCCTACACCGAGATCACCGTCGCCAATCCCAGGTCCGCCACCGCGACCGGCACGGTCACCATCACCGATCCCTTGCCCGCGGGCCTGACCGCGACAGCGGTGGCAGGCAAGGGATGGACCTGCGAAGGCACGACGTGCCACCGAAGTGACCCGCTGCCAGGTCATTCCGCCTACCCGCCGATCCGCGTCGTGATGAACGTGGCCGCGAACGCTCCCGAACGCCTCATCAACGCCGTTTCCGGACAGAAGGACGTGATCCCGGCGCGGGACGCCTGTCCGTATGGCTGGTCACCCGATCAAACGGTCGCCTTCGGCAAGGCCGACTCCAAGGTCCGCAACCAGCAGAGCCCGGACGGCTGCACGATCCTCGACCGGATCTGGGACAACGCTCCGTTTGCCTCGCACGGAGCCTTCGTGTCCACAGTGGAACGTGAGACCCGCCATCTCGGCCCGTGGCAGCGCGCGGCGATCCTGATGGCCGCTGTCCGTTCGGATGTGGGCACGGTGCCCGAGTTCGACAACTCGTGCGCCAACCGGATCGCGTTCACCTTCGACGACGGCACCTCGAGCTACCGCCCGAAGCTGCTGCAAGTGTTGCGGGACAAGCAGGTCCACGCGACCTTCTTCGACAACGGCGTCCGCGTCGAGGCCAACCCGCAGTGGGCCCGGTTCCAGGCCGCGGAAGGACACGTCGAGCTCAACCACACCTACTCGCACGTCCATATGGACCAGCTGACCCCTGAGCAGAACACCGAGGAGGTCGTGCACAACGAGCGGGTGCTCGCCGCCGCGGGCGCGCCGATCCCGTTCAAGGGCATCCGGCCGCCGTTCGGCGGGTCCAACCCGGCCGTGCAGAAACTCCTGATCGAGCTGGGGTACACGTACTTCCTCAACCGGATCGACGGCGCCGACTGGCTGCCGGACAAGAGCGCGGCGGCGATCCGCGACGACATCGTGGCCCAGCTCAAACCGGGCGTGATCATCGGCATGCACGACGGCCCGATCGACACCCCGGCCGGCGCCGCCACGGTCGACGCGGTGGGTCAGATCATCGACAAGGCCCGTTCGCTGGGCTACTGCTTCGGCGTGGTCGACGTGTCCGGACATGTCGTCGCCGACCGGTATGTGTCCTCGGGGCGGCCGATCCCGCCGCTGGTCAACCCCGTGCCGTACCGCATTCCGCTGGCGTTCGGCACCGAGGAGGAGATCCCGCCGCCCTGGGTGCCGATCAAGTAACAGATGGTGTAATCATCTGCGTGGCACGACCGAGCAGGGCCGAGACGCAGGCGGTCAACCGGGCGAAGATCCTCGACGCCGCCCGGGCACAGTTCGCCGCGCGCGGGTTCGGCGCGGTCAAGATCGACGAGATCGCCGAGGTGGCCGGGCTGACCCGGGGCGCGGTCTACTCCAACTTCCCGGGCAAGCGGGCGCTGTACTTCGCCGTGCTGGCCCGGGAACCGGTCGACGTGCCGCAGCTGCGCCCGGCCACCACGGTGAAGGCGGCGCTCAGCTCGTTCGCGCTCGTCTCGGTCCGCCAGCACTCCGCCCTGGCCAGGGACCTGATGCCGCAGATCCTCGCCGAGGAGTCGTCCCGGACGGCGTTCGCCCAGCTCACGAGGGTGACCGCGATCATGCTCGGGCTGGCGCTGGAACGGCTGGGCCCGGTCGTGGCACCGCCGTTCAGCCGGGTCCGGCTGGCCGGGATGGCGGTCACGGCGATGCAGGGCGCCTCTCAGCTGGCCGATATCGACGGTGCTTTGGTCGAACCATTCGACCTCATCACGGCGTGCGAGGCGCTGGCGGACCTGCAGTTGACCGATGCGTGGGTTCCGCAGGCCCCATTCGTGGCCGAGCCGCTGGACTGGGAGCCGCCGGAGGCCGTGGATGCCTTGTACGGGCTGCCGGTCGAGCTGACCGGACCGGTCGCCTTCCTTGGCCTGCACCGGCTTGCCGAGCTGGAGATGGTGGCCCGGACCTCGGCGGCCACGGTGGTGATCGTGCTGGAGGAACCGGATGAGCTGGGGCCGTTGGTGCAGCTGGCGCTGACCCGGCTGGGGCGGCTGCTGAGTCGTTCGCTGGCCCCGGAATCGCGGCCGGACGTGCGGATCGTCGTCGACACCAGCGGCGCCATCGGCAAAGCCGCGGGGCTGCCGCCGGCCAGCGACCGGACGACCGTGTTCGTGGACGGCGGGCTGCTGGTCAGGTGAGCGAGCTCGGGTCGGCCGGCACGTCGACCGCGTTCTCCTGCAACGCCTCCAGTGGCACGACTGCCAGCGCACGCTCGTGCGTCGCGGCCAGCACGACCGGCGCGGGCACACCAGCCTCATAGGACTGCAGCCACCGGGAAGCGCAGACGCACCAACGGTCCCCGGGCCGCAGTCCGGCGAAACCCAGCTCCGGCCGGGGAGTCGCGAGGTCATTGCCGATTTCCCGCTGGTGCTGCAGGAACTCACCGGTCACCACCGCGCAGACGGTGTGGTTGCCCACATCCTCCGGGCCCGTGTTGCAGCAGCCGTCCCGATAGAAGCCGGTCACCGGGTCAGTGCCGCATTCCTCGAGGTCGCCGCCCAGTACGTTGCGGTCGCTCATGAACACAGGGTCGCATGATCAGGCCCGTCCGACCAGATCACGCGGTGATTTCCGGAGCACCCGCCAAGTGGGGACGAGCGTGGCCGCGACCGTCACGAGCGCGGCCGCGCCGATCACAGCGAGCAGGATGACGGGCGATCCGGCGGGGAACGCCGAGCCGGTCCTGGCCAGACTGAACGGCAGGATCGTTGCGAGCGACGCGATGCCACCGAGCGTCACGCCGACTGCGGTCACTACCAACGCCTCCACGCCCATCGACCGCAGAACCTGGCTCCTGGTCGAGCCGGCCAGCCGGACCAACCCGAACTCGCCGCGCCGCCGGGTCGCGGAAGCCGCCAACGCGTTGACAATTGTCAGCACCGCGAAGCCCAGGATCATCCCGACGACGGCGTAGTTCCCGGCCCGGAGCGTCTCACCCATCCCCACTTGGGGCATTGAATCCTCGGTGGCTTGCATGTAAAGCGTGCCCAGCCCGATGCCGGTCGCGAGCACCACCGGGACGGTCACCGCGGCCATCCGCCGGAACTGCACGCGCGCCTGCTGGGCGGTCGGTTCCGGCAGCACGAACGCGATCCGCCGCACCACACCGGGGACCAGCAGCGCGAGCCCCATCGCGACCAGAATGGACGCGGGCCCGGCCGTACTCGCGGCATACGGGCCGTCCATCGCGACCATCGTGAACACCCCCAGTGACAGGCCCACGACGATCAACGACAGCGCGGCAGCGAGCCGGGGCCGGGACAGTCTGCGAGTGTCCACATCAGACTCGGTGAGCACGGCGATGGCCGGGATCCGGCTCGCCCGGCGGCCCGCGATGAGCGCCGCACCCACAGCGGCCAGCAGGGCGTCGGTCGCCCCGATCACCCCCGGAAGCCAGCCCAGGCGGAACGGGACCGGCGGCGCCAGTTCCTGAACCATGAACCGGGACAGCAACCGGCTCGGCAGGTACGCCAGAACCGTTGCCAGCACAGCGAGAACCATGGTCTCGCCGAGGACCAGCCGCCGGATCTGCCGTGGTGTCGTGCCGATCGCCCGCAGCAGGGCCAGTTCCCGGTGCCGGTGCTGGACCGTGAGGCCGATCATCGACGACACCCCGAAGATCACGATGACCGCGGTCCAGCCGCTGAACACGCCGGCCAGGATGCGCAGGCGCTCGGCTTGCGGCGCAGACGAGCGCAGGCCGCTCTCCAACAGACCCCCGCAGGCCATCACGATGGCCGCGCCCGCGAATAGCGCGAGGAAGCTCGCGGCGAACGACGCCTTGCGGAAACGCAAGGTGCTCAAGGCGATGCGTAACATGAACCGAAGCTAACGGCTGCCCCCAGCGCCGCCCAGCACCCTAGCTTTCCCCGCGGGGGTGGAGTTTTGCCTACCGGTAGTCCTTCAGGGTGATGGAGTTGGCGGCCTTCTGGATGCCGCCCATCATCTTCGAGCCGCCGGGCAGGTGCGGGAGCATCCGCATGAACTGGTTGCGCATCCAGATGCCCCGCCTGGTGCGTGGCGCGAAGCCGTTGGGGCCACCGGGCGGGCGCTTCATGTTGATCTTGACGTAGTCGCGCATCTCCCGGTCGTAGCTGGGGAACGCGACGGTGTGGTCGCCGTTGGCCGCGGCGAGTTCGCCGGCCAGGACGTACGCGCCGACGAGGGCCATGCTCGTGCCCATGCCCAGCGAACCGCCGAACGCGGAGTCGCCCAGCAGCACGGTCCGGCCGCGGTACCAGTGGTCCACCTTGACCTCGCCGGTGCGGGCGAAGTAGAGGTCGTCGGTGTGGCCGAGTTGGTCGACGAGGTGCGGAATCTCCCAGCCCGCGCCGGCGAACACCTTGCTGAGAATGGCTTTCTGCGCCGCGATGTCCTTGCGGTCGTAGGCCAGCTCGGGGCAGACGAACGCGAGCATCACGCGGACCTGATCGGTGTCCTGCAACGGATACAGAATCGCGACCCGGCCGTTGACGCCGTTGCCCTTGGGCAGGTTGTACATGGCCACCCAGCCGTCGAGATCGAGCGTGGTGCGGGCCGGGAACAGCGCGGTGTAGTAACCGAGGTCGTTGACGAAGTCGGTGTCCTTGCCGAAGGTCAGCCCGCGCACGCCGGAGCGCACGCCGTCCGCGCCGACCACGAGGTCGAACGAGCGGGGCGCGGCCTTGGCGAACGTGACTTTCACGCCGTCCGCCCCCTCGGCGATCTCGGTAACGGTGTCGTCGAACAGGATCTCGATGTCGGTCCCGGCCGCCTCGTGCAGGATCCGGACCAGGTCGGCCCGCAGGATCTCGATGTCGGCGACGATCCCGCCGGAGTCGCCGAACTCCTCGCTCATCGCTGCGACCCGCTCGCCGCGCTCGTTCAGCCAGGCGATGCCGTGGGTGCCGGTGTGGTGCGCGCGGATCGTTTCCAGGATGCCCATCTGCCGGACCACTTCCCGTGCGGTACCGCGGATGTCGATCGCCTGCCCGCCCGGCCGCAGCGCGGGCGCCTTCTCGACCAGGGTCGGCCGGAAACCGTGGTGGCGTAACCAGTACGCCAGCGAAAGCCCGGCGACGCTGGCGCCGGAGATCAGAACACTACGCATATGTACACCGTACGAGCGCTTGCGTACGATGTACATGCGGCTCTAGTGCACTCCCGCACTCGAGCTGGAAACGACCGGATAGAGCGCTTCAGCGCACTAGTGCACTAGGAGGCGGCGTGGAGACCGGGGCGCCCTACCTGCGGATCGTCGGGGAGATCCGGGAGCGGATCGCCAGCGGGCGGCTGCGGCCCGGCGACCGGGTCCCGTCGACCCGCCAGATCACCCAGCAGTGGGGTGTCGCGATGGCCACCGCCACCAAGGTGATCTCGACGCTGCGCGACGAGGGCCTGGTCGACACCAAGCCCGGCGCGGGCACGGTGGTGCGCTCTGCCCAGTCGCAGCAGGACATCGGCCGGGACCGGGTCATCCGCGCGGGCATCGCGCTGGCCGACGCCGAGGGGCTCGGCGCGGTGTCGATGCGGCGGCTGGCCACGGATCTCGGTGTGGCCACCATGTCGCTGTACCGGTATGTGTCCAGCAAGGACGATCTGGTGGTGTTCATGGCCGACACCGCGTTCGGTGAGGTGCCGTGGCCTGGTCGGCCGGTGGCCGGCTGGCGGCCCCGGCTGGAGCTGGCCGCTCGTCTGATGTGGACAGTGTGCCGCCGTCACCCATGGGTGGCCGAGGTGTTGTCCATGACGCGGCCGCGCGGCACGCCGCAACTGCTGGTGTACGCCGAATGGGTGTTGTCCACACTGCACTCGCTGGGGCTGCCGATGGACGACATGATGTACATCCACCTCACCCTGTTCGGGCACATCAAGGCCATCGCGTTGTCGCTGAGCGCGGAGACACAGGCGCGCCAGGACACCGGGATCACCAGCGACGAGTGGATGCGGCAGCAGGAGGCGGAGTTCCGCGCGGTGGTGGCGGGCGGGTCGTTCCCGACCATGGAGTACCTCACCACGCAGGAGTTCGACCAGGACCTGGACCGGATGTTCGAGTACGGGCTGCGCATGGTGCTCGACGGCCTCGACACGTATGTGAACGCGCACAACTACACTGCCAAGAATGACCACGCGGGCTGAGCGCAACAAGACCAATCCCGACCTCGGTGTGCTCGCCGGCCGCCTGCTGTTCGCCGTGCAGAGCGAACTGTTCACCGCGTTGGCCGCCAAGGGTTTCGACGACCTCCACCCCCGCCACGGCGCCGTCATGGCCTACATGGACCCCGACGGCGTGCGCGCCACCGAGCTGTCCCGCCTCTCCGGCCAGCACAAGCAGGTCATCGGCACGCTGATCGACGAGCTGGAGCGGATGGGCTACGTCGTGCGCCGCCCCGACCCCGCCGACCGCCGCGCGAAACTCGTCTGCCCCACCGACCGAGGCCTGGACCAGATGCGCACCGCCGACCGCATCATGACCGGCATCCAGGACCGCCACGCCCGCCGCCTTGGCCGCGAAGCCTTCGCCCAGTTCAAAGCGACCTTCATGGACGTCACCGAACACCAGCGCAAATCCACTGCCACCCGCGCCAGGGATTGAGGTCGGCCCGGACGCCCCTCACCCGGCAGGCAGCAGACCGTCATCGATGATGCCGCTCCGAATAACAGCGTCGAGGTTCAAGCGTTCCCCCCGGGGCAGATGCCGGTTGCGCAGATCGACCACGGTACCCAGCGCCTCCCGAGACATGGCCCCATCCGCGACCAACCCTTCCCGGGGATCAGCAAGCGTCCGCACATACTGCTCGGCATCCGCGCCATCCAGGTCGAGGCGCCGAGCCGCCGCGGCCCGGGCCACCGCCAAGTGGTCCCCGTTCACCAGATCCACCGCGGTACCCAACAGAACCCGGATCAACGCAGCCAAAGCGTCCCCATCCCGCTCAATGGTCCGCCCCCGCGCCGCCAGAACCGCCCCAACATACGGCCCCAACGAAGAAGCCCGGGCCAGACACGACGCCCCCGCCCGCGCGGCGCTCAAGTCGTTGCCCGCGTTGAGAACAGTCATCCCGCACTGTCCAGAGAGGAGCGCCTGCGCCCGTCGGGGTGTTGAACCCAGAGCGGTCACGGTGTAGTCGACCCGGCGCAGCCCAAGCGTGGCGAGCAGTTCGTACGCGACGAACGCGAACCCCGACCCTGGCACGTCCACGCCGAGTGTCTTGCCGCGCAACTGGTTCACCGCCAACCCCGGCTGGGCGAACAGGCCCAGGCCCAGGCCTTGGTCGATCGCGGCGAGGATCCGGATGTCGTCGGTGCGGGCGAGTGGGTTGTCCGGCACGCAGCGGTAGGCGACCACGTTGTCCGGGTTGGTGATCGCCGCGTCCAGCTCGCCGTCCATCAACGCGGTGAACTGGGCCGGGGACGATGTGGCCGGTATCTCATCCACCTTCAGGCCGGCGGCCGTCAGGGCGCCCGTCGCAGCGGCCACTTCCACCAGCACTGATGGGCTGAACGTTCCGAGCCTGATCGTGCGCACGCGGCAATCGTTCGCAGATCCGTGGCCAGAGTCAAGCACTTGACGTGGGCCGACCCGGGGGGCATCGTGAATGCGAACGATTGCAGTCGCGTGGAACGAGGTGGTCATGGCGTCGGAACGCCCCAAGATCGGCTGGATCGGCTCCGGGCGGATGGGGGCCGCGTTGGCGCGCCGGCTGCTGGACGCGGGCTACGACGTCGCGGTCTACAACCGGACCCGCGACAAGGCCCACGCGTTGACGCCGCACGGCGCGACGGTCGCCGACGCCCCGGTGGACCTGGCCGGCCGCGACATCGTGTTCACCATGGTCGCCGGCTCGTCCGACCTGGAACAGGTGACCTCCGGCGAGGGCGGCGTGCTGACCGACCCGGCGAAGGCGCCGAAGGTCCTGGTCGACTCCTCGACGGTGTCGGCCGAGGCCTCCGCGAACGTCCGGGTGGCGGCCCTCAAGCAGGGCACCGAGTTCCTCGCGGCCCCGGTCAGCGGCAACCCCAAGGTGGTCAAGGCGGGCAAGGCGACCCTCGCGGTCTCGGGTCCGCGCGCGGTCTACGACCAGCTGGAACCGGTGCTGCGGTCGCTGGCCAGGGCGGTCACCTATGTGGGTGAGGACGAGGTCGCCCGGCTGGTGAAGATCGCGCACAACGTCTTCCTCGGCGTGGTGATCCAGTCCCTCGCCGAGATCACCGTGCTGGCCGAGAAGGGCGGGGTCAGCCGCGCGGCCTTCCTGGAGTTCCTCAACTCCTCGGTGATGGGCTCGACGTTCAGCCAGTACAAGACGCCCGCGATGGTCCACCTCGACTTCACCCCGACCTTCACGATGCCGTTGCTGCGCAAGGACTTCGACCTGGGCCTGGCGGCCGCCCGGTCGCTGGAGGCGCCGATGCCGGTGGCCTCGGCGGCCGCGCAGCTGGTCGCGGCGGCGGTCGGCGCGGGCTACCAGGACGAGGACTTCGCCGTGCTGATCCAGGAACAGGCCCGCCGCGCCGGGATGACGCTGCGGCCGGAGGACGTGCAGGTCACCGACGGTTTGGAGGACGGCGATGGATAGGCCCATTCCCGCGCCCGGCCACAACGCGGTCGACTTCGAGGAGCGGGTCGACTTCGACCGGCTCCGCTCCTACCGGCTGGAACGCGCCAGGGCCGCGCTGGAATCGAGCGAGTGCGGCGCCTTTCTGTTGTTCGACTTCTACAACATCCGCTACACCACACAGACCTGGATCGGCGGCGCGCTCGGCGACAAGATGACCCGGTACGCGCTGCTCGCGCGGGACGGCGAGCCGATGTTGTGGGACTTCGGTTCGGCGGCCCGCCACCACAAGCTTTACGCGCCTTGGCTGGACCCCAACAACTGCCACGCGGGCATGCTCGGCCTGCGCGGAGCGATCTCGCCGAACGCGGGCCTGATGGTCTCGGCCGTCGCACAGATCAAGGATGTGTTGATCCAGGCGGGACTTCAGGGCGCGCCCGTCGGCGTGGACATCGTCGAGCCGCCGTTCCTGTTCGAGATGCAACGCCAGGGCCTGACCGTGGTCGACGCCCAGCAGCTCATGCTGGACGCCCGCCAGATCAAGTCGGTCGACGAGATCACCTTGTTGTCCCAGGCCGCGGCCATGGTCGACGGCGTCTACCAGGACATCGTCGAGGCCCTCAAGCCCGGCGTCCGGGAGAACGAGATCGTGGCCCTGGCCAACAAGCGGCTCTACGAGATGGGCTCGGACCAGGTCGAGGCGATCAACGCGGTGTCCGGCGAGCGCTGCAACCCGCACCCGCACAACTTCTCCGATCGCCTGATCCGGCCCGGCGACCAGGCGTTCTTCGACATCATCCAGTCCTACAACGGTTACCGGACCTGCTACTACCGGACCTTCGGCGTGGGCAGCGCGACCGACTCGCAGCGGGACGCCTACCGGCGCGCCCGCGAGTGGATGGACGCGGCGATCCAGCTGGTCAAACCCGGTGTCGGCACCGACGAGATCGCGCTGGCCTGGCCGGCGGCGACCGACTTCGGGTTCGCCGACGAGATGGCCGCGTTCGGCCTGCAGTTCGGCCACGGCCTCGGGCTCGGCCTGCACGAGCGGCCGATCATCTCCCGGCTCAACAGCCTGGACCACCCGGTCGAGATCCAGGCCGGGATGGTGTTCGCGCTGGAGACGTACTGCCCGGCGTCGGACGGGTTCTCCGCGGCCCGCATCGAGGAGGAGATCGTGGTCACCGACCGCGGCGCCGAGGTGCTGACCCGGTTCCCGGCGCAGGACCTCTTTGTCGCCAACCCCTACTCCAGCGGGAAGAGCACATGAAGACCGATCTGTTCGTCGACGGCAAGTGGCGCGAGGCCTCGGATGGCTCCCGGATCGACGTCCTCGACCCGGCCACCGGTGCCTCGATCACCAGCGTCGCCAGCGCCACCGTCGAGGACGGGCTGGCCGCGGTCGAAGCTGCTTACAACGCCTTGCCCGGCTGGGCGGCGACCGCGCCTCGCCAGCGTGCGGACCTCCTGCTGGCCGTGTTCGAGATGATGCGCGACCGCGCGGACGAGCTGGCCCGGCTGATCGTGCTGGAGAACGGCAAGGCCCTGCCGGACGCGTTGGGCGAAGTGGCCTACGCGGCGGAGTTCTTCCGGTGGTACGCCGAGGAAGCCGTCCGGGTGGCCGGTTCGGTGCAGACGGCGCCAGGTGGAGCCAACCAGATCATGGTGCTGCGCCAGCCGATCGGGGTCAGCGTCCTGGTGACGCCGTGGAACTTCCCGGCCGCGATGGCCACCCGCAAGATCGGTCCGGCGCTGGCCGCGGGCTGCTCGGTCGTGCTCAAACCGGCCAGCGAGACCCCGCTGACCGCGTTGGCCATCGCCGCCCTGTTCGAGGAGGCCGGGGCGCCACCTGGGCTGGTGAACGTGTTGCCGTCCAAGCGGTCCGGGGCCGTGGTGGGCGCGATGCTGGACGACCCTCGGGTGCGCAAGCTGTCGTTCACCGGGTCCACAGAGGTCGGTCGCACCTTGCTGGCCGCCGCGGCCAACAGCGTGCTCAGCTGCTCGATGGAGCTGGGCGGGAACGCGCCCTTCCTGGTGTTCGACGACGCCGACCTGGACGCGGCGATCGAGGGTGCGATGGTGGCCAAGATGCGCAACGGTGGCCAGGCCTGCACAGCTGCGAACAGGTTCTACGCGCAGGCCGGGATCGCGCCGGAGTTCTCCCGGCGGCTCGCCGAGGCCATGTCCTCGCTGAAGATGGGGCCGGGCGCCGGCGAGGGAATCCAGTTGGGACCGTTGGTCAACGCCGAGGCGGTGGCCAAAGTGGACGAACTGGTCACCGGCACGATCGCGGCCGGGGCACACGCCCTGGTCGGCGGTCGGAAACCGGACGGGCCGGGGTTCTTCTACCCGGCGACCGTGCTGGCGGACGTTCCCTCGACGGCTCCGGTGCTGGCCGAGGAGATCTTCGGGCCGGTCGCCCCGGTGGTCACGTTCTCCGGTGAGGAGGAGGCGATCCGGCTGGCGAACGCCACCGAGCACGGCCTGGTGTCCTATGTGTACACCTCAGATCTGGCCCGCGGCCTGCGGGTGTCCGAGGCGCTGGAGTCCGGCATGGTGGGCCTCAACCGCGGTCTGGTGTCCGAGCCCGCGGCCCCGTTCGGCGGGGTCAAGCAGAGCGGGATCGGCCGCGAGGGCGGGCACGAGGGGTTGCTGGAATACACCGAGTCCAAGTACATCGCGGTGTCCTGGGCCCGATGATCCGATCGATGAAGTACTCGCGCGAATTGGTCCAATGGCCGTGACGGATGGCCCTATGCTTGTTCGGTGAAAAAACCTCCAACCATCAAGGATGTAGCCGACCTCGCGAAGGTCCACGCGGCCACCGCGAGCCGGGCGCTCAACCCGCAGACCCGGGACAAGGTGAGCGCGCGCACGGCCAACCGCATCCTGGAGGCGGCCAAGTCCCTGGGCTACGCGCCCAACTCGGCGGCGCGCAGCCTGCGGACCAAGACCTCCTCGGTGGCCGGAGTGATCATCCCCGACCTGCGCAACCCGGTGTTCCCGCCGATCGTGCGCGGCATCGAGGACGCCCTGCGCGAGGCCGGTTACATGGCCCTGCTGGGCAACACCGACGGCGATGTCGAGCGCGAGAACGAGCTGCTGCTGGCCATGCGCGGGCGGCAGACCGACGGGTTCATCCTGGCCACCGGCCGCCGCGCGGACTCCGCCCCGCCCGACGGCGTGCCGACCGTGCTGGTCAACCGCCGCACCGACGCGGGCGACATCCCGTCCGTGACCAGCGACAACGCGGCCGGGGTGCACGCGACCGTGCGGATGCTGGCCGAACTGGGCCACACCCGGATCGCGCATGTGGCCGGGCCGCAGGACCTGTCGACCGGGTGGGAGCGCTACCGGGCCTTCCTGGATGCCATGGAGGCACACGGGTTGGACAGCGATCCGGCGCGGATCCGGTTCGCCGCCGCGTTCACAGAGGACGCCGGCCGCGACGCGGCCATCGACCTGCCCGATGACATCACGGCGATCATCGCCGGGAACGATCTGATCGCGCTCGGCTGCTACCAGGCGTTGGAGGTCAACGGGTTGAGCTGCCCGACGGACGTGTCCGTGGTGGGGTTCAACGACATGCCGTTCACCAGCACCCAGCGCCCGTCGCTCACGACCGTGCGGATTCCGCATTACGACATGGGGTTCGAGGCTGCCCGGCTGTTGCTGGAACGGATCTCCTCGCCGAGCGCGCCCGCGAAACGGGTGGTGCTGCCGGTCGAGCTGATCCGGCGGGACTCGGTGGTCAGGGCATCGCGTTGACGATGTTCTCCGGGGTCAGCGGAAGTGTGCGGACCCGGACGTCCAGGGCGTCGCTGAGCGCGTTCGCGATGGCCGCGGCCGTCGGTCCCTGGGCGGTCTCGCCCGCGCCCAGACAGGGTTCGCCGGGCCGGTCGAGCAGGACCACGTCGACCTCGGGCACCTCGGAGAACCGCAGGATCGGGTAGGACTCCCAGTCCGCGCTGGTCACCCGGGTGCGGTCGAACCGGACCTGTTCCTTGGTGGTCCAGCTCGTGCTCTGGATCGCCCCGCCCTCGATCTGGTTGCGCAGGCCGTCCGGGTTGATGATCATGCCCGCGTCCACGGCGAGGGTCAGCTTGCGCACCCGGATCTCGGTCTCCGCCTCGACTTCGGCGACGACCGCGCAGTACGCGCCGTGGTTGCTGTACCGCGCGAAGGCGAACCCCGTTCCCGGCTCACGGCTCCACCAGTTCGCCCGCTCGGCCGCGGCTTCGACGACCTTTCGCGCTCGCGGATCTTTGAGGTACCGCAGGCGGAACGTGACCGGGTCGACGTCACCGGCGAGTTCGTCCATGAAGGACTCGATCGCGAACACGTTGAGGTAGGCGCCGAGCGACCGCAGTGCCGACGTGCGCAACGGCATCTCCAGCAGACGGTTCGTGGCGACCTCGTGGGCCGGGAACTCGTACAGTGGAACGGCATTGCGCTGCGAGCCGCCACCACGAGAGGTCGGCGGATCGACGGAGACCGGCAGTGCGATGGGGTCGGCGGTGTAGGCCATCGCCAGGAAGGCCGGGTTCGCGAACACCCCAGGCCTCGAGACGTGGCCGTTGCCATAGATTTCGTGGTGCCACGAAACGACGTTCCCGTCGGCGTCGACGCCCGCCGAAAGTTCCACGGCCATCGCGGGCCCGAACGGCGCCCAGCTCAGCTCGTCGGCTCGCGACCACACGACCTGAACCGGCTGACCTTCGACCGCGCGGGCGAGGAGGACCGCGTCGTAGGCCACGTCGTCGGCGCCGTTGTGGCCGTAGCAGCCCGCGCCTTCAACGTGGTGCACGGTCACTTCGGCCGCATTGGTGGCTTTCTGGAGTTGGCGCTGAAGGTTGTACGCGCCTTGGGTATGGCTCCAGACCTCGAGCTCGTTTCCTTGCCAGCAAGCGATTGCGCATGAGGGTGCGATGGATGCGTGGGCCAGGTAGGGGCGGGTGTAGGTGGCGTGGATGGTTTTGGTGGTGGTGGTTTCCGCGGTCAGCTCGGAGATGACGCTGCGGTCGCTGGGGACGGCGGTCAGGAAGGCGCCCATTGCCGTGCTGTCCGGGAGGGTGGCGTGCTCGTCCCAGACGCTGTTGGCGCGCAACAGTTCCGCTCCGGCGACGGCGGATTCCTCGTGGGCGGCGATGATCCCGATGAAGCTGCCGTCCCGCACGATATCCACCACATCGGGCAGTCCTTTGGCCGGGCTGGTGTCCAGTTCCCGGAGGACCGCGCCGGGGGAGGGCGGACGGACGACCCGGCCGTAGAGCATGCCCGGCAACGACAGGTCGTGGACGTACCGGGGGATGCCGTTGACTTTGTCGGGAATGTCCAGCCGGGCCGCGCTGGTGCCGACGATCCGGTACTCGGTATGGGGTTTCGGCTGGGGCTCACCGGTTGCGTCTACCGACAGGTCCACCTCGTCGGCGAGTTCCCAGTAGCTGGTCGACCCGCTCCGGGAGGTGATCTCACCGTCGTTGATCGCGAGTTCGTTGGTGCCAAGGCGTTCCCCGGCCGCGGCGAGGAAGAGCGCTCTCACTTCCGCGCCGACCTGACGCAGCGCCGGGCCGGACTCCTCCAGCGACCGGCTGCCCGCGGTGAGGTTCTCGTCCGGGCTGCTGCCGGTGGTCACCGGGATCATGGTGATCCGGGCGAGAGTGACGTCCAGCTCTTCGGCGATGATCTGGCTCAGCGCGGTCAGGATACCTTGGCCCAGCTCGACTTTCCCGCAGCGGACGTCGATGGTTCCGCCTTTGTGGACGGTCACCCAACGGGACAGCTGGGGCGTGGTGGCGAGGGTGGCCGGGATCATTCGCCCGCTCGCAGCACCGCTCGGACCATCCGGTTGTGCGCGCCGCAGCGGCACAGGTTGCGGTCCAACGCTTCTTTGACCGCGCGTTCGTCCGGGTTCCCGGTCGACTCCAGCAAGGCGGTGGCGCTCATCACGATCCCGGAGACGCAGTAGCCGCACTGGGCCGCCTGCTCCTCGACGAACATCCGCCGCAGCGGGCTGTCCGCCGGAAGTCCTTCGACCGTGCGGATGTTCTTGCCCACGACCGACCACAGTGGAGTGTCGCAGGAGAAGATCGTCCGGCCGTCGATGATGACGTTGCACGCGCCGCACAGGCCCAGGCCGCAGCCGAACCTGGTGCCCTTGAGGTTCAGGTGGTTGCGCAGGACGTAGAGCAGCGGGGTGTCCCGGTCGCAGGTCACCTCTTGGGCGGTGCCGTTGACCGTCAGCTGGAACGTCTCGACCATGCGCAGCGACCTCCGAATGCTAACGATTGCAGAGGCTAACCGTCAGCTTGGATCGCGTCAACCGGCCGATCCGCCGCAAACGAGTGTCATCGAGTTCGTCGATGAGTGCGTCCAAGATCTTTCGTTGGACTTGATACGTCGGGCGGCTCACCCTGGAAGGCGAACAGGAGGAGTCATGACGTACACACTGGTCGCCCGACCGGCCGCTTCGCCGGCCCGCTGGCGGGTCGGCCACGGCGGGGGCTTCTGGGTGATCGCCGCCGCTTTCACCGCCGCGCTCGCGTTCTCGACGCTGCCCACCCCGCTGTACAGCCTCTACCAGCAGCGGGACGGCTTCCCGACGTTCGTCATCACGGTGATCTTCGCCGCGTACGCGGTCGGCGTGATGGCGAGCCTGTACCTCGCCGGGCACGTCAGCGACTGGCTCGGCCGCCGCCGGGTGATCGTGGCGGCGGTCCTGGCCGAGGCACTGTCCGCGGTGCTGTTCCTGACCTGGATGGACGTGCCGGGCCTGATCGTGGCGCGGCTGGTGTCCGGCATCGGCATCGGCGCTTTGACCGCGACGGCCACCGCGCACCTCTCCGAGTTGCGCGTGGTGTCCCGGCCGTCGGAGGACGGGAGCCGCTCCGGGCTGGTGTCCAGTGTGGCCAACATGGGCGGGCTCGCGCTCGGCCCGGTGATCGGTGGCGTGCTGGCGCAGTATGTGACTTCGCCGCTTACTGTTCCGTACCTGGTGTTCCTGTTCGTGTTGCTGGCTATGGCGATCGCGGTGTCTTTGGTGCCGGAGACGGTGGAGCGGCAGGAGGAGCGGCCCGCGTACCGGCCGCAGCGGGTGTCGCTGCCGTCGGCCGCGCGGCCCACGTTCTTCGCCGCCACAACGGGTGCGCTCGCTGTCTTCGCCATCATGGGCCTGTTCACCGCGCTTGCGCCCACCCTGCTCAACCAAGTGTTCCACCAGCCGTCAAAGCTCTTGGGCGGCATCGTGACAACGAGCGTGCTCGGCGCCTCGGCGGTGAGCCAGATCGTCTTCGCCCAGCTGGCCCGGCGCACCCAGCTCAAGCTCGGGATCGCCCTCACCGCAACGGGTCTGGTGGTGATCCCGGTCGCAGCGCTGGCCGGGGTGCTGTGGTTGTTCATGGCCGGTGGGATCGTCGCGGGCATGGGTGTCGGGCTCGGTTTCCGTGCCGCCGTGGGGACCGCGGCGATGCTCGCCGACCCAGCCACGCGCGGTGAGGTGCTGGCCGCGTTCTTCCTTGGCGCGTATATGGGTCTGGTGCTGCCGGTGCTCGCGATCGGGCTCGCACTGATCTGGTTGCCCAGCACCACGGTCGTGCTCTGGTTCGCGGCGGTGGAGCTGGTCGTCATCGCCTGGGCCGGCAGGCGAACACTCGCCACGGTGTGAGACGCACGTCATTGCCGGGCATGATCAGGCGGGTTTACCGTGTTGTTAGTCAGGGTAGTTGACTATCAATGATCCTTAACGGACGAGGTGTGCCTGCCATGACATCCGAAGTCGCGTTGGACTACGCGGCAGAGTTCCACCGCGACTGGATCTCGCGGGAGAACACCCCTTTCGAGTTCCCGGCCGTGGACCTCAACGCGGTGCTGCGCGACCACTACCAGCTCAGCGAACCGTTCGTGCTCACCAAGAACATGGTGTGGGACATGCAGGTCCGCAAGGCCGACGACGCCGAGACCTACCTGCCCGACATGGTGCGCCCAGGAACGGTGCAGCGATGGGAAACCGGTGAGTCGGACTTCGTGCAAGTGGCTGAGCACCGGCTGTGGCTGGAGCCGGAGCGGTATGGGCTCGTGATCCAGCGGGTGCATCTGGACCATGAGCGCCGGGCGGTTTTGTTGTTGGGAACAGGCCACATCGCCACGCCTGAAGGCAACTACCTGTGGGCCGGGACCGAGCAGCCGCTGTTTCACATCGAGCAGGTTGTGGAGGGGGCGGAGACCCGGCCGGTGTTGAGGCGGCGGATCGTGCACCTCACCGACGAGCCGGATGCCCGGATTGCCGCGGCTTTCGCGCGGATGGGGCGGGAGGTTTGGTTGCGGCAGATGTTCGAGGTCTATATCCGGCGGGACCTCGGTATCGGCCTCACTCGCCGGGAGCTCAGTGCGGCGTAGGTCGTCTTGGGGCGCCTTGGCCGTCGGAGGTTCGATTTTGTTTGGGGCCCCTGCGGCGCAAAGGGCAGGCAACCGCGGGCAGGGCCAGGGCCCTGCCCGCTGACAAGCTTATTTTGCGCCGCCCCCCAAACAAAATCGAACCTCCGACGGCATCCCTCCTGGCCTGGCAACGGTTTGCGCTAACCGGTGAGCCATGGGTTGCCGCAGTGGGACGGTCCTTCTCGCGGTGCTGTGTGGAGTCGGCTCGCTTGAAGCCGCCTATGCGGGCGGCTGTGGTGGGTGCCTGGGCGAAGTCCGGTCGTCAGCGCGAACGGGACTCGCGGGCTTCTTCGCAGCCTTTGACGGCGAGGCGGTCGGCGCGTTCGTTCTCGGGGTGTCCGGCGTGGCCTTTCACCCAGTGCCAGACCACTTCGTGCGGTTTGAGGGCCTCGTCGAGGCGCTGCCAGAGGTCGACGTTCTTCACGGGTTTCTTGTCGGAGGTCTGCCAGCCGTTGGTCTTCCAGCGGGGCATCCACTGCAGGACACCGTTGCGGACGTAGGTGCTGTCCGTGTAGAGGTCGACGGAGACGGGGCGTTTCAGGCTCTCCAACGCGCGGATGGGGGCCATCAGCTCCATCCGGTTGTTGGTGGTCTGGGTGGGCTCGCTGCCGTACATCTCCTTCTCGTGCTTGCCCGCTTTGAGCACCGCGCCCCAGCCGCCCGGGCCGGGGTTGCCGCTGCACGCGCCGTCTGTGTAGATCTCGACCTGTTCCAGCACGGGGGCAGCGTAGCGGTCAGCGGTGTTGAATGAACGTTCAGTCTAGGATGGCTGGGTGAGAGACGCCGAGGGCAAGCGACGGCAGTTGCTGGAGGCCGGGCTGGTCGAGTTCGCCGCGCATGGCATCGCGGGTGCGCGTGTTGACCGGATCGCCAAGCGTGCGGGGTGCAGCGCGGGCCTGGTCTACACCTACTTCACCAGTAAGGACGAGCTGTTCGAGGCGGTCTTCGACGCGACCATCGAGCAGACCCGCGAGGACGCCCCGATCACTGTCCACGACCTGCCGGAGTACGCGGGACGGCTGTTCGACGCGCGCCGCCTGAACCCGGAGGCCGCGCGGTTGCTGGACTGGTACGCCCTCGAACGCCCAGGCACCACCCGCCCAGCCGCTCTGATCTCAGCGCAGGCCAAGGTCGAGGCCATCCGCACAGCTCAACGGAACGGCAAGGTCACCACCAGGTTCACCGCCGAGCAGATCCTGCACCTGATCACGCAGCTGGCCACCCGCGGCGCCGAAGACCCGCACAACCCCCTGGACCCGGCCAGCCACCGCGAGATGATCGTCGAAGCCATCCGCCTCCTGACCACCCCCACCTAATGGGGATTGATCGGCGTGGCCTCCCACCGATTGTGGTTGGTGGGGGTGAGGCTGGTTGCCGAGCCGCTGGCCGGTGAGCACTGTC